>DHWR01000062.1:3397-4213 GCA_002413265.1 Chloroflexi bacterium UBA5177 | reverse complement strand
GCCGCTCCGCAACGGCCTCGACGTCATGGGGCAGCCACAGACCGGCACCGGCAAGACCGCCGGGTTCGGCGTACCGATCGTCGAATCGATTCATCGTTGCGGACCGCCGCCACTTGGTGCGACGAGGTTTCCTGTCGCTGGGTATTGCTTTTGTTGCGTCAAACGTGTCTGGAGCCCTCTTCTTTGCTTCCTTGTTTTGGCTTTTTGGGGTCTGCGGCGACCAGAACGCTAAGGAGTGCGGCCCCCAGCCCGCGAGCGCATATGCTCCCGGTTTCGTCTTACTTGCGCTGACCCTGCTCGTTTTCTTGATTTGCATAGTGAGCCTTGCCAGAGCTCTAGCTCTCTTCGCATTGGCGGCCGCGAAATACTACCGAACGAAGTCGGTCCGTTGAGTGCACTTGCGGAATTGTGGTTTGACAAGCGGCTACTCCTAACCCCATCGGGGATCAGAGCCGTAAGTGGAGCGGGGTATCATTTCGGCGTTGCGCCGACGAACAGCCGGACGCCCGCCCCGGCCTGTAATACCTTCCCACCATTCCTCGTGACGTCCCGGTCACGGCATTCGGTGTAGGGGCGAGCTGAGTTCGCCCGCGTCCCAGCCTCCAACACCTTCCCACCATTCGCCGTGACATCCCGGTCACGGCATTCGGTGTAGGGGCGAGCTGAGTTCGCCCGCGTCCCAGCCTCCAACACTTCCCCACTCGCTGTGACGTCACCGTGATGGCATCCGGCGTAGGGGCGAGCAGCGGTCGTCCGCGTCCCAGCCTCCAACACCTTCCCGCACTCGCTGTGACGTGCCCGGTGACGGCATCCGGC
>DHWR01000062.1:0-3096 GCA_002413265.1 Chloroflexi bacterium UBA5177 | reverse complement strand
TTGGAACGTATCTGAACGCATTTTTGTACAATCACGTATCAACCCGCACCGCACTGCCGAAGAGGGTCACAGTGTCAGACGCCGCGCGTGAGCTCGGCGTAAGTAGGACCACGGTGTGGTCGATGGTACGTCGCGGCGAACTCGAGACCCACCCGGATCCTATAGACAAACGCCGGAGTCTTATACCTGCGCAATCGATTCGCGCGCTGCTAGAGCGTCGCGGAACAGTTCCTCGAGCCAGGCCTCGAACGATCGAGATAGTGTCTGACGGCTCCGTGCAGAGTGAGGACGTCGAAGAACACCTTCGCAAGAATTGGTGGTTCGAATAGCCGCATCGGTTACGCGCGGCAAACTCGAGGACGGTCCAGGAAGATGTACGGCTTCATGCCGTACATTAGGGCTCTCAGATGAAGGAGCGCGCGTCGGAATGGCACGAACGCAGCGAGCAAGTCGTCTCGATCTTCGAGTCGCACACGACGAGAAGGATTGATCGAGCGGGCGGCGGCTCTTGCAGGAAGTAACACCACAGACTTTGTCCGCAGCACAACCCTGGCAGCAGCCAGGGAGGCGATCCGCACCCACGAAGTTATCAAGCTAACGGCCGAAGGTAGCCGAATTTTCGTCGAGGCGCTGATCAACCCGCCCGAGCCCAACGAGCACCTGCGCGAACTGGTCAAAGAGTTTGGCTCCGACGCAGGTCAATAGTCTCTGAGCGAGCAGTACATCTTCGAGTCGCTCAGCGAATCCAGTAAGAGCCCCGCGGCACGTAGCATCTGTTCCCATTATTACCGATGTGAAGAACCGAGATGTGCAATCGTTTTACGATCGTTACGGCTTCATGGTTCTGCCGAGCACGAGCCACGAACTGCGTCTCTTTCTCCCCAGGAGAACGGCCGAGAAGATCTTGGTAGCGGAAGCTTCTCGTAGAACCGTCTACGCCTCAGTGATCTTGACAGATTTGATAACAGCCGGTTCAGCAGGACTCGACCCTTCTCCTCCCGATTTCGTCGGAGCGGTTGCGATCGCATCGAGCACGTCGTGCCCCTCGGTTAGCTCGCCGAAGATCGTGTAGTTCGGCGGCAGGCCGTAATCGGCATGCATGATGAAGAACTGGCTGCCGTTGGTGTTCGGGCCGGAGTTTGCCATGGCCAGGGTTCCGCGCGTGTACCGTTGCTTCACCGGCTCGTCGGCGAACTGGTATCCCGGGCCTCCCCGACCCGTTCCGGTAGGGTCGCCACCCTGGATCATGAACCCTTTTATGGTGCGATGGAAGATGACGCCGTCGTAAAAACCCTGGCGAGCCAGAAATACGAAGTTGTTCACCGTCTTCGGGGCGCCTTCTGTGTGCAGCTGTGCCTTCATGGCGCCCGCCGAGGTTTCGATCTCCGCCGTGTACGACTTCGCCGGGTCGATTTCTATGTCTGGTGGCCGCTGCCATTTCTGCTGTGCCATGTGTCTTCCCTCCAGAAAACAGGCGATTTGGGACCGCCCACTCATCTCAGTCTAGAGCGTGAGCTGGGCGGCTGAAGACGTCGAAACCCTTTCTTCTTGACAACTCACCTTCCGACCGTTAACGTGACCCCCAGGTGGACACGCGCACGTGTCCTTGGTTGATTCAACCTGGTTGAAAGAGGAGGAATTCTGAATGGCTACTGACCAGTTCGGTGGCGGAACAACCACCATGGGAGGCGGGACCTCGACGTTCGCGGCGACTTCCTATTCCGTCAACGTAACGATCGAGCGCCAGGCTTCCTATAACAAGTTCTTTGCGATCCCGATTGTCGGTATTTTGGCGCGCGCCGTCATGCTCATACCACACCTGATCGCGCTCTACATAGTGGGAGCCATCGCGGTTCTCGCAAGCCTTGTACTGTGGATTCCCGTGCTCAGCTCTGGAAGCTACCCGCCCATCGGCTACACGTTGGTGGGTGGCACCTTGCGATGGGGTGCGCGAGTAATGGCCTATTTCTACGGGCTCACGGACGTCTATCCCCCCTTTGGCTTCGGAAGTGAGAGCGATGGCTACCCCATAAACGTTTCCTTTGACACCTCAGCGGGTGGCAGCAAACTTTTTGCCATACCGATCGTCGGCTACGTGCTGCGAGCCATAGCTCTGATTCCGCACTTTGTGGTTCTGTACGTCATCGGCGCGGTCGTCGGTCTTCTCCAGCTCGGCCTCTGGGTACCGGTCTTGATGAGCGGGAACTATCCGGACGTGGGTCACTCATTCGTGGGCGGCTACATCCGTTGGTCCATTCGCGCCTACTCGTTCTTCCTTGGCCTCACAGACGAGTACCCGCCCTTCCGCCTCGGCAACTAGCAGAAAACGTGAGTCCCCTCTCGATGCGAGAGGGGACTCTCTTTATCTTCGACTAGTTCCCGCAACCTGCAATACTTGAGCAGTAGTCGCAGGCTTTGAGAGGAGACAGCCCGTGGCCCGCTACGAAGGCATGGACGAGATGCTGCGGCGTGTGCGTGAGCGCCTCGGTCAGCCGGAAACGCCTTCTGAGGAAGCCGCGCCACCCGCGGTGCTGGAGTTCGCTGTTCCTTTCCGAGAGCAGCAGTATTTCAAAGCGCTGGATCATGCTCGCGCACTGCTGAACGGCGCGGAGCAGCTCCGAGATCTGCTGCGGCCGGAGTATCTCGGCACGCTTGCACTGGAGCAGCAAGAACAGCTCGTCAACCTTCTCGTCCAGACCTTGCAAGAACTGAAGAGCGTCGAGGACGCGCTGCAACGGAGAGCGCCCTTCGAGTGATGGGGCAACAGAGCTCGCTACCACAGCCGCCTCAAGAGGTGCTCGAGTACCTCGAGTCGCAGCACACCATGACGCTGGCGACCGCTGCCTCCAGCCTCCCTCACGCAGCCACGCTGGTCTATGTGAACCGCGACATTCGGTTTTACGTCTGTACCAATGCGCACTCGAAAACAGCTACCGACATCGCGCGCAACCCCGCGGTGGCCTTCACCATCGATCAGTACAATCCCGATTGGAACAAGGCCAAGGGCATCCTGGGGACCGGCGAGGCAACGAGGCTCTCTTCTGAAGAAGAGGTCCAATCCATCGTGCTCAGATTTCAAGACAAGTTTCCGTTCCT
>DHWR01000074.1 GCA_002413265.1 Chloroflexi bacterium UBA5177 | reverse complement strand
GTGGCGACAATGCTCGAGCTGAGCATGGGCAGGCTCGAGAAGGAGGAGCTTCGGGTAGTGATGCTGAACACCAAGAACCGTATGGTGGCGCAGCCGTTGACCGTTTACAGGGGAAGCTTGAACACCTCAATGATCCGGGTGGCCGAGGTGTTTCGGGATGCCATCAAGGAAAACTGCGCCTCGATCATCGTAGTTCACAATCACCCTTCCGGCGATCCCACGCCCTCCCCGGAAGACATCCGGGTAACGCGTGAGATCGTCGACGCGGGCAAGCTGCTCGATATCGAGGTGCTCGACCATTTGATCATCGGTCGCAATCGGCATGTGTCTTTGAGACAGCAGAAACTGGGCTTTGATAAGGGGTAGTCAAGCAGATGTTCATGTGGAATGGGCCCTAGGCATGCCTCGGGATCGGAATGAGGACATCTCCAGCCGGATGCGTCGACGGTGGCAGCAGGTTGAGGACGCGACCGAACGGGGTATGCGCGAGTTAGAGGAGACGGGCGGTTTGCGACACATGCACGGCAAGCCGCTGGAGCTGAATGATGACCCGGACTGGCTTATCGCACGGGTTCTTAAACAGGCGGGCTTCTCTCATCCTTTGATCGAGCGCCGAAAGGAGATGCTCGAACCTCTGGACGCTGTGGCTCCCAAGCTAGAGAGGCTGCTGCGGCGGCGCGCTTGGCTGCTGCGGCGGGAATCGAGAGCGCGAATCGAGGATGTGATCGTGTTCAACTCCGATCGAGACGCACTGCTTCGGGAGTACCAAGCTAAGACAGCGGAGGTCAACCGCGCTATTCGAGATTTCAATCTCGGCGCGCCGGAATCTCTGAAAGAACGAGCGCTGAATGCGCAAGCAATCGTCGACGACGTCGAGGAACGTTTGCCTGCTTTGGGAGCGGAGATCGTGCAGGATGAGAGGGTCAGCGGGGCCTGCTCATGGTGGGAGCGGATGTTCCGCCGTGGCTAGCTGAGCCGCTCGAGACGCTGGATGGATCGGCTCTGGTAGGTGCCGCGCCTTCGATACCGCTTAGGCGGTCGCCGATCAGCCGCGAAAAAGACGCCGCAGGAATGAAGGGCGGGTTGTTTCTGCAGGACTTTCGGCAGCTGCATCGTTCGCAGCTTGAATGGCACGCTGGCGGAGAGAGTCCCAAATTGTGTCCGCGGGAGCGTTCGCTGCCGGCATCTGATCGATCTCGCCTCTGGCCTGTGGGAAGTCTCCCTCCCCGCTGCGCTGACGCAGCTGCCAGCTAACCACGTACTTGGGCCACCGGCGCTCGAATTCAAGAGAGATCCATCGCTCCTGATCGATCTCTACGGTCTCGGACCACGGATCTTGCTCCACTAAGCAGCTCCGACCAGCTGCTCGAAACGTGAAATGTCTCGCCTCGTCACATCCAAACTGGAGGACCAGAAATCCAAGGAGTGCACGTCGATATCGAAGCGGGCGGCCAGCGTTTCGGCGTCGGCCATTCCCGTGTCGGCCAGCAAGTCGTCATATCCGGCCTTAAATTTCTCGGGATCGCGCTCGTATTGGGCGTAAAGTCCCAGGCCGAAAAGGAAACCGAACATGTACGGGAAGTTGTAGTAGTTAGCACCGTAGTAGTGACTCTTCACGGCCCACATGTACGGATGGAGCTGCGCTGAATCCAGCCCGTCTCCGTAGGTCTCGCGCTGGGCCTCGAGCATCAACTCGCACAGCTCCTCGATCGAGAGCTCGCGCGCTTCTCGCCGTTCAAACAGCCTCGTTTCAAACAAGAACCGGCTGGAAATGTCCACGACCAGCTGACAGGCATTCTGAAGGGACATCTCGAGGATGGCGATTTGCTCCGCCTCATCGGCTCGGCGCATAGCTGCGCCCTGGATGATCGTTTCACAGAATATGCTGGCGGTCTCAGCTAGGGTCATCGGCGTACGCTTCTGAAGTGCAGTTCGGTTTGCCTTGCAGAAGTTGTGATAGGCGTGACCAAGCTCGTGCGCCAGAGTGCTAACCCCATCGTAAGAAGGCACGAAATTGGCAAGAACGCGCGACTCGTCCGCGCGAAGACCCATGCAGAAGGCGCCGCCGACCTTTCCGGGCCGGGGACCCGCATCTATCCAATTCTCTCGAAATGCGCGGTCAACAAAGCCCGAAAGCCGCTCCGAGTACGACCGAAACTGCTCGACCAGGAAATCTCGACCCGCGAAAAAGTCCCAGCTGCTCGACGACTCACCGAGGGGAGCAAAAATGTCGTACCAAGCGCAGGCCCCTACACCGAGGACGCGAGCTTTGGCATGCAGATACCTTCGGAAATCGGGGAAGGAGCGGCGGGCTGCTTCCATCATGGCGTCCAGCGTTTCCCTGTCTATGTTGTTGCCGAAGACGGCCATGTCGAGCGGCGACGACCACTGTCGGTGCTTACCGAGCAGATTGGTCTCTCCCTTGATGCTGTTGATGGCGGCGGCCAGCGGAACGTCAACGCGCTTCCAGGCGGAAAGCTCGGCCTCATGCGCTCGGCGGCGAATATCACGATCAGGATTGTAGGCAAAGTTGCGAATCACGGTCATTGGAACCTCTTCCGGCTGACCGTCCTGCTCGAAGGGCACCATGATCTGCGAGGTGATATCGTTGTGGAGCCTTGACCACCCCGACCCAGCAACGACCTCCAGCTCAGCTGCCAGGTCCTCGAGCGCGGGCTCCATCAGGTGTTCGGAAAGCATCTTGGTGCGTCGCAGCATAAATGCGTGATCAGCAGCTCGCCGTGACCTCTTGATCAGTGCCTCGACGTCAAGAGATCCGATCCATGCCGTTAGACGAGTACTGATCTGCGAGACCTTCACATATTGCTGCTGCAGCTCGCTGCGTTTTGCCTGGGCCAGCGCGTCCCGCGAGTCAGTGCTAACGAACGCCCCGACGTACGCGACGAGGGTCTGGAGGCGGTCCGCCAGGGCATTGAACTTCTCGATCACTTCATCGAAGGTGCGAACGACTTGATCGTCCACAGTTATCGATTGCCGGCGACCAATGCCGTGGCGTTCGAGGTACTCTGCCAGCCGATCGATCTCTGAAATGACCGAGCTGTACTCAGCTTCGAATTCGGGCGACTCCAGGCCTGGAAAAACAATCGACATATCCCAGGTCGGAAGTTCGACTGCCACACTCATACTGCCCTCCCTCACCACACGTTTTCAGCATAGCGGCCCGCGGCCAGTGGGCAGCACCGGCCGAACAGATCGCGGAACCCCACTGCGCGCCCCACTCGCGGGTCTTCAGGACTCCGCCCGCGTCGACGCCGCGACAGAGACTTCAAGATTAATAGAACTCGGGGCGATGTCGCTTACGAGAGGCCGACTTCGATCAGGATGCCGAGGTGGTCCGACGCGTAGATGCCGGCCGAAGCCTCCTGCCCCACAATCTCCGCTCGCCGTACTCTCCCAGCCAGGTTGCGCGAGAGAGCGTAGTCTATGCGGTGGTAGGGGTTGAAGCTCGCGAAGGTGAAGCCTGCGTCTGCGGGATTCGCTTCCGTCCAGCAGTCCACGAGGTCGCCGGTGGCCCCGTCTACTTCAATCTCCCCGCGCAGGAAGCGGATCGGATCCGTATCCGGTCTGCAATTAAGGTCGCCGAAGAGCAGCGCCGGACGGGCAGCCTGCGTGGAGATGAAGGAAAAAGTCTCGCAAGCATTGAGTAGACGCGCACGTTCACCCAGGGAAAAATGCGTATTGAAGACATCGATCTCTGAGCCGCCCTCGGCCACGGTTACTCCCAGACATACTCGCCGGTTCTCGTCGGCGCGCTCGTCTGGAACCTGCGAGAGCTCCTCGATCATCACGCGTTCAGGCGACACGCGAGTTAGGGTCGTCAGCCCCTCGTCCAGTCTCGGGAACGGCCAGTACACCTGAGCCGCCCGGCTTGTGGCGTGCCGCTCGGTGAGGGCAGCGATCTGCTCCCCCTGGCCCAGTCCCCCTTCGAAGCGAAAATCGTGGCGGGTTTCTTGCAAGCAGACTACATCCGGGTCAGCGTGCATAATCAATTCAGAGATGATGCGCCTGCGCTCTTTCCACGGCTTGTTGTAGTTCCAAATGTTCAGCGTCATCAATCTCACTGCAGTCTCCGGTGAAAGGGAGTGTGCGTCTTGGATACACAAGTACCAACCGACACTGTAAGCGAAACGATCTCGGAGGCGACATTTCTGCTAACCGAGCTCAAATACACACTCGGCCAGATGCACGTCCAGATCGGAGATCTGGATGAAGAGACGCGCAAGACCGCCAAGTGTGACGATCGCAGCGTAGCGGACATTGTTGCTGAGATGACCCGATCCGAGGACGAGTACCAGGAGAGGTACGCTCAGACCCTCGGCATCGATACGTCGACCCTCAAGCCGGCTGAAGAAGTGGTGCCACTTCCGCTAAGCGAAGAGGTTGATGAAGAGCCCGAGGATCAAAACGATTTCGAACACAACCGGGCCCAGACCATCGCCATTCTGGAACAAGCGGGAGAAAGCTGGCCCGCCGGGCTGCTCGACCTCGTGAGGCAGCACGTGGCTGAGGATAGACGGCACACGACGAGTCTGGCAGAGTGTCGGAAGCAATTTTACGAGACAGGCAGCGGCCCGGATCTTGACGAGCCTCTCACCGCAAGTCAGGATGTGGCACGAGATCCATCGTCTCCCGCAGGATGGGTCCGTCCCGACTCGACCGGCGACTAAAGTCCTCCTCGGGCATCCAGAGAGCATCGCCTTCGGCTGACGATCTCAGGGTGCCGCCGGTTGTATGCCCTCGATAGACAAGACGGACGATTCCCAGTTCACCTGCACGTTCCCGTCCTGAATACACTCCCGTCAGACCATCCAACTCGACGATGAGTCCAGTCTCCTCGCGGACCTCCCGCTTGCAGCCTTCCTCGGGTGATTCACGCCAGGTGAGGTGGCCGCCCGGCAAGATGGGCTCACCGAGTATGGCATCAACAACTGCGAGGATCCGGCCGTCCTGCACGACCACTGCCGATGCCGAAACAAATGGCGGCATTTGCTCAAGGGTGATGGCAGCAGCGGTCCGAGTTACTGCACGTCCCAGCCAGCGAAGAAGATTGTAACGCCAGCGTTTCGTCACTCTCGCGCCACTGTTCGACCCGAGGTGGCCATGAGCAGTCGTGGAAGCTCCACCACGAACTTTGACTTGGCGAGAACTCTGTCTGCTCCCGCGGCACGAGCAACTTTGCGGGCCTGAGTGTCGAGATGCGGCCCGAAAGCGACCACAGTTTCGGCCCCATTTGATTTCAGTAGTGCGATGATTGCCGGCACGTCGATGGCTGCGTCGAGATCCACGAGGGCCAGTCTGCATCTCAGACCTGCTGCTGCTTCGAGCGAAGAGACAAATCGGACAGAGCGTCCGGCGGCCCTGGCAGCTGATTGAATGCGCGACGCGAAGAATAGATCCGTAGACACGGCGAGAACGTCAATCACCGTCCACTGTACTATTCTGAGTCCAGGCGGGGGCGTAGGAGAAGCCACGTGACTGAGACCGCTATTCGACCGATCTCTGAGGAGGAAGCCGCCGCATATCGGTCCGAATTTCGGATCTTCGATCACACGGTTTACTTGAACAGCTGCTCCCTGGGTCCGCCCAGCCGACGCGCGGAAGCAGCATTACTCCAGTATCAGGAGGATTGGTCGGCGCGCGGGGCGCCGGCATGGTGGCAACTGTGGATGCCCAAGCTGGACGAAGCAAAACAGCGGTTTGCGCGTCTCATCGGTGCGCAACCGCACGAAGTCACCGTTAGCCACTCCATATCATCGGCGCTCTCAACCATCGCCAGCTGCTTCTCATACGATGACCGCCCGGCGGTGGTTTGTGCAGAGCTAGACTTTCCGACGATCGCGTATCAGTGGCTCGCGAGGCAGCGGAGCGGGGCCGAAGTGCGCTTCGCGCGGTCAGACGACCAGATCCGCGTACCGTTGGAGGCATATCAAGAGGCGGTGGACGAGAGCGTGGAGCTGGTCGCCACGTCGCATGCCTTCTACGCCACCGGGGCCATACAACCCATTCGCGAAATCTCCGATCTCGCACACGAGAGCGGAGCCAAAGTCCTGGTCGATGGCTACCACTCGGTCGGAGTTTTTCCGGTCGACGTGAAGGCGCTGGGAGTGGACTTTTACGTCGGAGGCGTCCTGAAATGGCTTTTGGGCGGACCCGGCCTCACTTTCATCTACGTGCGTGCGGAACTTCTCGCTGAATTGCGGCCGTCCGCAACGGGCTGGTTTGCATCTCGAGATCAGTTCGCCTTCGATACCTTGAACTTCGAGCCCGCGACAACCGCAGACCGTTTCGAGATGGGGACTCCTTCCGTGCCAACCGCGTACTCAGGGGTGGCAGGGATGGACATGATCCTCGAGGTGTCACCCGAACGCATCTACGGGCGCATTCAGTCGCTTACCGATCGGGTAATTCAGCTGGCACGCGGGTCGGGATATCAGATCGTGTCACCCGAAGACGCGGGTGAGCGCGGCGGTGTCGTGATGCTCCGGCTCGAGCGGCCGAACGAGACGGTCGAAGACCTCAAGACGCGGGGCTTCACAGTCGACTACCGCCCCGGTCTGCTCCGGATATCTCCCCACTTTTTCAACACTGAGGAAGACGTGGACGGCTTGATGGCCGAGATCGACCGGATCCAAGCACCAAGATGAGGGCCTCCGCGATACCCAAATGGGCCGAGAGGCCCCAGCTCCTGAACTACCTGCAAGCGACTCTACCCTGCAGAGAGCTCCTCGAGGATTGACAGCAGGTCGTCCAGCCTCTGGCGAGCGGTTAGCGCTGCCGTCCTCGCGGCCTGTCTTCGCGCGCTATCCGCGCGCCGCGCCCAGTCACGGATCTCATCGATCGAGACATCCGACCAGCGAGCATCCGCCGTCACGCGCTGCTGGACTTTTGCGCTCGCACTCTTGCTTCGCTTTGGCGGTTCGTCGTCGGAAACCCCGAGCTCCGAGGCAAGGGCGGCCACATCACTGCTTCGCAAGAAAGGGTTCGTCGGTTTGCCGCCATACGCCTTGAGCTTCCCGGCGTCGATCCAATCCAGCACTGCGTCCTGCGTTACGTGCAGAACCTCGGCGGCGTGGACCGAGTCGACGAAGGCGAAGCGTGCGAGCGGAGAAGACACGTTGACGGACCTTTGATTTCGCCGTAGGATATGCCCAGGGCATACGAGATCACTAAATTATATGGCGGAAGCAGGACATGGAAGACCGAGTGAGGCCGCAAGCTGAGCAACTGGTCCTGCGCGTCTGGGGAACGGTTATCCGGCGATATCGCCTGTGGAAGCGCCTGTCTCGCCGGGATCTGGCGGCGCGCTCGGGGATTTCTCCGGTCTTCCTTGGAGAGATAGAACGAGGAGAAAAGGACCCGTCGACGCATTCGCTCTTGAGCCTGGCGAACGCTCTTGACGCTCCGCTTTCGGAGCTCTACATGCGCGTGGCAACGCAGCTTGGACCAAATACGGGCGAGGTTCCCAACGCTCAACCGTCGCTTCCGCTAGGAGTGCGTGAGGCCGGTTCTGACTATCTTGAAGGCGTCGATCCGTCGAAGGATGAGACAGCTTTCGATCTCTATCGCGCGGCCAGATTGCTACGAAGCGATCAGCAGGTGTCGCTGCTGGTTCTCGCTCGTACCTTGCTTCCGTCGGAGGAAGGTTCGCCCGACTAGCCTGCTGCCTGGAGTAGTGTTGAGCAGCGCCCTTCCCAAATTTGACCGGGGTTGTTGGCGTCGTGGACGTCGTGCTTGGGCATGCGAGGGTCAAAGACAATTGGTAGGAGCGCGTCGCGGGTCGTGGCGGCATACAGAGATCGGATCGTGCCGTGCGAGGGCAAAAAGCTCGACGCATGCAGAACGTCGTTGGTGTCCTTCCATACCCAGAACTGACGCAACGGTACGCCACACCTGCATGTCTCCAACTCTCACCTCCCAGCCGGGTTCCGTGTCCTTAATCGCCACTATAAACGGTTTTTCGTCGTTGTCAAGGGCGGCATAATGCCGCGGTGAGATGCGCCTGGTGATATCTCTGGGCATTGGCATTCTCCCGCACCGCGCGGCAAGGGCAGCGATACGGCGACGCACCGGTGCGGCTAGAGCAGTCGTAGAGCGCGGGGGAGGTGACGCTGCAGCCAAACGCAGGGCGCCACCCTTCAGTGACGCCGGCGTTCGCCCCTGCTGCGACGGGGTAATGGCTGGCTCAGGCTCCGGTGGCCGCGCGCTGGCCCATTTTCTCGAGCTTCGCCTGGCACTCGACGTCGTGCTTTGCTGCTGGATAGGCACGAAGGCGCTTCTCGGGGATCAGCTTGCCACAGATCTCGCATAACCCATACGTGCCGTTGTCCATCTTGATCAACGCGTCCTTGATTCCATCGAGTTCGGACTCGAGCATGCGGCGCACCGTCAGATTCTTTTCACGTTCGAATAGCTCCGATCCATCGTCGGCAGGATGCTGGTCCACAGCATCAGTTTCGTCATCTAGAAAAGCATCCCCACGGACGCCTCCAGCGCTTAGATTCTCTATCTCGCCTTGGATCCGCTCGCGATCCTGTAGGAGCTGCTTGCGCAGCTCTTCACCTAGCTTCTGATCGATCATTTGATTTACTCCTGGGGGCTCCCGTGCCCATGAGCAAGGTCCGTGCCCACGACGGCTCGCCTCAACTCGTGCGCGCCGTCGGCTCGAGCCTACTCGTAGTAGCAATGCAACGAGTCTCTCTGAAGCACTGCCTCGACGTAGCGAACTGAGCCTGTTCCAGACTCGGAGCCAAATGCCGGTTTCTGGGGAGTAAGTTTGGTCCACTGACGCAGATCGAACGATGCGGCGAGGCCGCATCGTTCCTCGTAGTTCTGATCTGCGGTTTCTGCACCATCGTAGAACCCGAGCCAGAAACCAGGACCTGGTATCACCGAGTTGAGACGCGCTTGGTAGCCATCCCAGGAACCGGAAGGGCCAGTACCCAGGACAATCTGCTGCCACTGCCAACGACGCCCGTCGGTCGACGTGGCAAGTGCCGTCGGTGCCGTGATGAGACCTGTGTTGTACACGTCCGCCGTCTCATGCATAGCGTCTCGAACCTCCAGGTTGGTGTGGCGGCTGACGGCGCAGCTAACCAGCATGTGCCAAATGCCTCGAAAGCGAAAGACCCACGGATCTTTCACACCTTCAACTTTCTCTCCGGCAGTGCCCTGAACGTCGTCCACCGTCAGCACGTGCTGAAGCGCGGCCGGGTCGAAGCGGGATGGATGAGAGGCTTCGAGCAGGTCTATCCGCCAGCGGTTGTCTCCGGAATCCGCGTAGCTGACGTACAAGCGGTAGACACTGGCGTCGTGGACGAGGCTAAACCGCTCCATTGAAGGCGTGCGCCAGGCGCCGCGTGTCACTACCCAGACGTCTTCGAAGTGCAGCCCGTCGGCACTGCGAGCGACGCACGCGAGATAGCCGCGGTCGCCGAGGCCGTCTGGATCGGTCCCGCGTGGCCGGCGCCTGCGATAGGTGAGCCACCAACAGCTCTCTGCGCGGTCATAAAAGATGCTGGGCGCTCCGACCCAGTACCCAGGACCCTCTTTCTCCGGCTCCAGGACAACCTCGCCGTCCTGCGTGCGGCAGAGACGAGGGACGAGCTCGCCAAAGAGCTTGGAGGAGGTCTCTTTTGAGAGCGAGGTTAGTGGCCGCAGGGCCGAGCGGAACCGCCGTCCTCGGCCGAGGTAAATGACTGCCCGCACGAGCATGAGGTCACGGCGTTGGGGTTGTGGATGGTGAATCCTCCGCCCATTAGTGCATCCTCGAAGTCGATCTCGGCACCTTCGAGGTACTGAGCACTGAACTCGTCGACGTAGACCTTGATACCCTGCTGTTCGAGTATGGCGTCACCTGCCATCGCCGAATCTTCAAAACGCATGCCGTACTGGAAGCCGGAGCAACCACCCGGAGACACAAAGACCCGCAGACCTAGCTGGTCCAGATCCTGCTGCTGCATGAGGCCCTGAAGCTGCTGGCGGGCCATATCCGTTACCGTGATCATCCACTGTCCTCCGAGGCAAAACCGTGTAAATGCCTGCCACACGATACCACGGTCAGCCGAAAATGATCAACGCTTCGACTGAGTCGTCAAGTCTTCCTAGCTCGTTAAGGCCGACGCTTTGCGGCTACGTAATCGAGAAGAATGAAGTCGGCAAGCTTCTCGGGACTTGCGAAAAACGCGCGCCCGCTGTTGATCCGGGTCATCTGTGTGACGAAGTCGGTAAGCACGTGGCTTCTTCCCAACATGAACGTGTTGATGGTTATGCGTTCCCTCGTGCAGCGTTGGACCTCACGCAGCGTCTCAGCGTAGGTGGCAGCCGACGGTGGATAGGAAAACTGAAGGTCGCGGCCGCTGAAGTGCGCGGTCGGTTCGCCGTCGGTAATTACAATGATCTGGCGGTTTCCGTGGCGGTGACGCCCGAGCAGCCGGCGAGCAACCATGAAACCGTGCTGGAGATTGGTGCCCTGCACGTAATCTCGCCAGGACAACGAAAGCAGGGCATCGGGCTCGACCTCCCTTGCCAGATCTGAAAAGCCGACGACATGGAGACGATCGCGAGGGAACTGAGTGCGAATTAGCGTGTCAAGCGCCAGCGTGACTTTCTTTGCGGCGACGAAGCAGCCTCGCAAGGGCATAGATCTGCTCAGATCCAGCATTAAAACCGTGGCAGCTTGAGTGGCGAGCTCCGACCGGAATACCTCAAAGTCTCCTGCTTCAAGCTGCAGTGGGAGTCTAACACTGCCGCGCGCGACAGCATTCATCAAGGTCTTCTGGATGTCGAGCGCCAACCGGTCGCCGAACTCATACGTTTTGGTGTCGGTCGTCAGATCCGTACCAGGACCGCGCACTTCAACGCGGTGCTCTCCCAGACCATTTCGCTTGAGACGATGGAAGATCTCATCCAGTGCCTTCTGACCGAGTTTTCGGAGCCCACGAGCAGTAAGACACATTTGATGCCCCTGGCGGCCGATAAATCCGGCATCCTGCAACAGCTCTGGAAGTCGAACCAACTGCTCTGCCGCGTCCCCCGCTGCATCTCCGAGACTGCGTCGAACGGAGTCGAGGTCCAGTTTCTGCCAGTCTCCGGTCTCTAGACACTCGCGGACTGACGTCTCTAGAGCATCGAGGTCGTGCATTCGTCTCATGAGCACCAATGCCTCCTCGAGCGAGAGAGATTGGGCGCCTGAGAATGGATACTCTGCTCCGCGGGGACGAGGCGGGAGGAGCGCGGGAAGTCGCTCTGCAAGCTTCGATAGCGACTCACGAAGCTGCGCGTCTCTCACCACCGACTGCATGGTTCTTTCAAGAGCCTGGCGAGAGTCGGGACCCATGTTCGAAAGCAAAGACTCTGTTTGCCTCGACTGCTCCTGAATCTCGACCAGCATATCCTCAAGCGAGCCGGCAGGAGGGAAGTGGTGACCGTAGTCGCTCCGAAATCTCTCGAAATCCGGGTCACCGCCGTCCAGGCGTTCATCGATGAGGTCGTTGAGTGCCTCCAGCGCCCTGGCTAGATCCGAGGCTCCCTGCTCGCCGGCCTCCAACAGCGACCTCTCCATGCTCTGAGCATGGGACTGAAGAACGTGACGCTGCAGCATGTCCATCAGGCCTTCGAACCTCGCACGAGCCTCGAGGTCCAAGAATTCGTATTCGGAGAGCTCGGCTATCGCTGCGCCTAGATCCTCAGGCAGCCCATCTAGTAATTCCTGCTTATGGCCGGCGACGTTCTCCATCACAAAGGAGAGCTCCTGGTCGTCAGCCTGCGACGAGCTACTCCGCTCGAAGGCCTGAGCGATGGCGCGACGCTCAGTGGAAATCACGTCGGCGACCTGCAGGCCGACGTCTTCGATCATCGAATCAAGATCGTAGCGCTCGAGGGATTCTTGGCGAGCAGCTTGGATATCGGAGAGCAAGTCATCGAAGCCAGGAAGAACGAGCTCTCCTTCGACAGTAACGCCACTCTTGGTTAGAGATTGCAGCGCGGCAGACACATCTCCGTCCTCGACCACGTCGTCCGACATTGCGTTCAGCACATCAGACGCGTCGAGGACCGCCGAACTCTGACTGGAGCTCCAGCGTGAGTATCTATAGCGCATTATCTACCGACGGAAGCGGATTTGTCCCCCGGTGCGATCCTTGTTGAGCTTCCTGTTGAGATGAAGGCCTTCGAGCACAAATTCAGTAGCAGAAGCTATCGCGGCGGGATTGCCCTGGACACCGAGCTTCGATACCGCGGTCTTGAGTCCGTCGATGCGAAACGCTTGTTGCGCATAGTCGAGCGACGGCATGGTATCGGAGACCTCCAGGGTGAGGCCATTTTCAAAGGCGCGAAGCAGGTCTCCGAACTCCTGCACCAGGAAGTATCGATTGAAGACGTTGAGGACGGCTCCCTGAGTGAGCTTTTCGATGATCTTGTCCTCATTGGCGTCGCCAAGCGTCTCGAGCTCAATCTTGCCGGCGGTCGACGCAGTTACGGCAGGCAGATCGGTGATGCGAGGCACAACCTGCCTCTCGCGGAGGCGGATCGCGCGCTTCAAGGCATTGCTGACGACGTTCTCATAGTTGGCGATCGAGACGCGCACGCTGACTCCTGAGCGCTGGCTGATGTCGGGGCTCCTTCTCGCAAGGTGAGTGATCTCTGCGATCACCTCCTTCATGAAGCCAGGGACGAAGGTATCGAACCCATCGCCGCCGAAGGACGTGTGCTCGCCTTCCATGATGTCCATTTCGTGCTCGATGCTGCGCGGGTAATGTGTTCGTATCTCGGAGCCGGCACGATCCTTCAGGGGTGTGATGATGCGACCCCGATTGGTGTAATCCTCCGGATTGGCGCTAGCGACGATGAAGATATCGAGAGGCAGCCGGATCTTAAATCCGCGTATCTGAACATCTCGTTCTTCCATGATGTTGAGAAGACCGACCTGGATCCGCTCTGCTAGGTCGGGAAGCTCATTGATGCAAAAGACGCCGCGATTCGTGCGTGGAACCAGCCCATAGTGGATCACGAGCTCGTCTGACAGATGTCGTCCTTCCGCGACCTTGATCGGGTCCACCTCGCCAATGAGGTCAGCGATCGTGGTATCGGGCGTAGCAAGCTTTTCGCCGTAGCGGCGTTCCCGATCGACCCATTCGATGGGAACGCTGTCGCCGAACTCCGCAAATCGGTCGCGACACTCACGACATATCGGTTCGTACGGGTTGTCATTGATCTCGCAGCCTTCGATCGCGGGCACCTGCGGATCGAGCAGATTCGTCAATGAACGCGCAATGCGGGTCTTCGCTTGACCCCGTTCTCCCAGCAAGATGATGTCTTGTCCCGAGAGGATGGCGTTTTCGATTTGGGGTAGAACCGTCTCCTCGTACCCGACGATACCGGGAAACAGCTCGTCTTCGTGCTCGAGCTTGCAAATGAGATTTTTGCGCATCTCTTCCTTGATCGGAAGGATGCGGTACTCGCTCTCGCGCAGCTCACCAATAGTTGTCGGTAACGCCATCCAAAGCTCCAATTCGTGACAAAAAAGCTACAGCGGAGCCGTTCCGGCCCTTCGTGCTGTAGCCTCTCGATAACAGCTTGATCAGGCCTTCACGGCCGTTTGTCCTATTGTATCGCGGTTGCATTCGGGGCTTTGAGGGCGTTTCGAGTCTCTCGACTGACGACACCGCGACTCGATGCGTTAGATCAGACCTCGGTACAGCCCACCATCCACCAAGGTCGAGGTGCCCGTGATGTAGCCCGCGGCAGGAGAGGCGAGGAAGACGACAAGGTTAGCAACCTCCTCCGGCGTTCCATACCGTCCGAGCGGTACTTGCCTGCTCTTGTTCGCGGCCTCTTCCTCTGTGGAGATGCCGGCGTTTTCGGCCCTCACGGCGGCCAGATACTCCTGGCGGCCAGTCCATATGAACCCAGGACAGACGTCGTTGATCCTCACGCCCGTGGGTGCGAGCTCCTCCGAAAGAGACTTGGATAGACCCATTACGGCGGGCCGCAAAGCATTGGAGAGAGTGATGGAGGGCTCGGGCCGCTTGGCCGCGATGCTGGTGAGGTTGACGATCGCTCCCCGGCTGCGGCGCACATGCGGCAGAGCCTCCCGGATGAGTCGCACCGTGCTCATGAGCGTCAGCTGGAATGCTCTGTACCAGTCGTCATCAGTTAGATGTTCGAACGTCTTCGCCGGCGGGCCCCCCGCGTTCGTAAACAGTACGTTGATTCCGCCGAAGGCGTCGACCGCGGAGGAGACGAGCGTCTGGCAGCCCTCGGCTGTTCCGACGTCCGCCACCACGGGCAAGACCTCTGCACCGGTGGCGGATCGTATTTCTGCTCCGGTCGCTGCCAACACGTCTGACCGGCGGCCGTTGATCGCCACCTTAGCGCCCTCACGTGCGAACGCGAAGGCTACAGCCCGTCCGATTCCTCCGGACGAACCGGCTACGACAACGACCGCATCATGCAGTGACAGGTCCACTTGTGCCTCTACTCTCCGTCTCGAGCACGTCTCGCTGTCGCTCAAGGGTCTTCTTCAACTCACGCCGCACTTGTTGAGCGATGAGACTTCCGGCGACTGCACCGATCAGACCTCCGGGCGGTTTGAAGTCTATCGTCTGCTCAACCCGAGTCAGGTTTCCTGCGAGGGTGCATCTCGTGGTCACTTTCGCCGTCTGATCGCCCGAAATGCTGAGCACGCCGATGTCAGGTGGACTCCATGCGCTCACGCGACAGGTAAGCTTCGCGCGCCGGCCCGCCATGACGGCCGTCTGGCTCCACGTCGTGCCCGACCGCGGAGGGTACTCGCTCAGACTGCCCACCTCCAAGATGTTGCTGTTCCACTCCATGGTGCGACGGGGATCGGTTATCGCCGCGAACACAGCCTCCCGCGGAGCTCGAATCTCGATAGTCTCGATGACGGTGGTCACACTGAAGGGTCCTCCTTCGATGCTTCAGCCTGCCGCACTCACTGGCCGGGTGCGCACAGGCAGAATGGATGAGCAGCGGGATCGGCGAAAACCGGACAGCTTCCGCCCTGGGCAGGCAGGCCAATCGCGCCAAGACTGAGCACTAACGCCTGTGCAGATACGGAATCATCGACGTGCAGGTCCAGGTGAATCTGTTCCGGGTATTTCGGGTCCGGCCAGCGGGGTGCCTGGAACACCGCGTGTTGAAACGCGAGATCCGGCCCGACGCCGTCATCTCTTGCGATCACCACCCAGCGCTCAGAGTCGTTCTTGCGCACATGCATGCTCAGTAACTCTTCGTAAAACGTTGCCAGAGCGCGCGGGCTGAAGCAGTCGTACACCACACGTCCTATGCGGCAGGGTGGAGGGGCATTGACCCGGTTTGAGTCCTCAGGTTCGGCGTACAGGCAGAAAGGATGGCCCGCAGGGTCGGCATACGACCTGTCGTGGCCTTTCTCCCGCAGTCGTGTCGCGCCCAG
>DHWR01000152.1 GCA_002413265.1 Chloroflexi bacterium UBA5177 | reverse complement strand
CCGGCCCCGCGCCTACCTTTCCCCGACGAATACCGTAGGTCAGGGCTTCAGCCCCTATCGAAATTCCAGCCGCGAAAGCCGTGGCTCGCAACACCAAAGACGGCTCCGCATCTTCGTCCTGATGCGACATGCATTCGCCCGCGTCCCATCCGCAGCACCGGCCCCGTGCCCACCTTCCCCGACGAACACCGTAGGTCAGGGCTTCAGCCCGTATCGAAATTCCAGCCGCGAAAGCCGTGGCCCGCAACACCAAAGACAGCGCCGCATCTTCGTCCTGGGTGCGACCTGCATTCGCCCAGGGCGCATCACCTCCCCGTCGATGCCAGTCAATCCCCCCGCCATCTTCGTCGTAGTGAACGACCCGATGTCGCTCCGCTTGGCCCCCCCATGGCGTCCCCAAACCTGCCCCACCAAGCACCGCCCCACGACGCTGGATCAAAATATGACCGATGGTTCGAAAATCTCCAAGAACCCTGTTGTCGGCCGTAAGACATGCCTTCCCGTCGCTGGAGGATCCCGAACAAGCCATCGGGGAGGGCAAGATATCGGTGGATGGCAGCGTGAACAGAAACGCGCAATCAGCCGTTGGCGCGGGTTCGCAGATCAGCCTGGCTCAGCCGTCCATACTCCGTGGAGAGGCGAAGCTGCGGGCGGCGCTCGAACGCTTCGAGGTTCCCGTCGAGGGAAGAGTCGCCCTGGACGTCGGCGCCGCGGCTGGTGGCTTCACGAAAGTCCTGTTGGAGCGGGGCGCGAGGCTGGTGTACGCGGTGGATGCCGGGCACGGGCAGCTGCTGGGCTCGCTTCGTCAGGATCCGCGGGTGCGCAATCTGGAGGCCACCAATCTGGGAACCCTGGACAAGAAGCTGGTCCCCGACCCGATCGAGCTGTTCACCCTCGACCTGTCGTACCTATCACTGGCCGACGCGGCGCCGCAGCTAGAACGCGTCGGCATCTCAGACCACGCGGACTTGGTCGCGCTGGTGAAGCCGATGTTCGAGCTGCACCTGTCGCGGCCACCGGAGGATGCGGCGTCGCAGCAACGGGCTTTGGAGCTGGCGCGTGAGGGGATTGCGAAGGCCGGCTGGGAGGTCGTGAGCTGGATGGATTCTCCGGTGACCGGGGCACGAGGAGCCGTGGAATTTCTGGTTCACGCCACGCGAGGCGGCTAACCGCTAGGGTCTGCCCTTTCCATTGACAGCTGTGCGACTATGCGGTTTCGCATGGCAGACGGGCGAGGGGTGCTGCGATCCTCACAGAACGCAACCCGACACGGCCCCCTATCCCAGCACGCAGTCATCACCGCTGGCGACAAAATATTCGGCGCCATCGTCGAGAGCCAGGCCGATTTCGACCTCCACCTCGAAAGTCTTCGCCACTCCTTCACGCCGGCCAGATGGGCCATGGCGGAGGCGCGTCACGTTCGGCCTGGCGGGCTTGCTCCTTCGCGAGCTTTCTGGAGGCGGAAGACTTGCTCGTCCAGCAGGTTGCCGTCTGCTCTGGAAGATGGCTCGCTGCACTCGCATCGATGAGAGGCTCTTCTCTGGGGTCCACGACGTCGCAGACGACCCTGCTGTGCGACACCTTCCTCAACCTCCAGCGCCACGAACGCGGGCTTCAGCGCACCGTCGACCGATCTCTCGCCTAGGGCACGTGCCGGTGTGCCGTTCGGCCGCGCCCGCCCGACAGGCGCCGCCAATGCGCAGTGACCGAACGGCCTCATTTCGTCCACGAACAACGGCCGCCGTCACCGTCGTGGGTAACGGCCTCATCTGTCGTTCCGCCAGTCACCTACAGCCGCTACCGCGCAGGCGTGCCGTTCCCGCAGTATCACCGCTTGCCATCGTCCACCCATCAAGCGTATCTTGCACGCGGCATCATGCCGCCATCGTGCACGCGGCATCCCGCACGCGGCATCATGTCGCCTGCGGGGAAATGGGTCCGTTTCGTAAAACACGCTTTCTGCCGTCGCGATCGAACCGCGGGTGCGAAACGGGATCGGCTTCCTCCGCTGTGACAGGCAGCTCAGAGGTCCTAGACTCTAGCCCACCATCTGGAGGCCGGGTGGGGTGTCTAGCTCCACCGGCATGTGGCCGCGAGCTGGCGAGCTGCCCATCAGGACCTCCAGCGTGGCCTGCAGGGAGGCATCGCAGGTGCTGTAGGTGCAGATCTTGGCCACCGAGTTCTGGAACAAGGGCAGGGCATACGGCGAGCCCAGCGAGACGACCGTCAGGGGAACGCCGGCGGCGGCGACCTCATCGGCCAGCGCAACCAGACCGCCACCCGTGGCGACCGCTGCCGGGTCGAAGCTCTGCACGCGGTTGAAATGCAACAGCGCGGCCCATCTCGCGGCTTGGGCTCGCTTTCGCGCCGCGTTAATCTGCGTGCCATGCAGCGCGGCGTCGAGCATCATGACCTCCGCTTGCTCCCAGCCAACGGAAGCGAGGACGGCTCGCAGCTGCTCCTCGGAGGTCGGACCGAACCAGCGGTCCATGCGCGTGGCCATGATGAGTGGGCGAGACGAGGGTGTGGTCAGCCGGCCTGAAACCAGCGTGACCGAGGCTGCGGCGATCCGCTTGGCGACCTCGGCGTGCGCCGCGCTTCCGACGTTAGCCTGAGCTTCTTCGTGGGAAACCGGCGCGGGGCGCCTCAGGTCTTCGCCGAAAATCTGCGCCTTGACCCGACGCACCCGCCCGGCAGCCTCACGAATCCGTTCCTCCGAGATACGACCGGTTTGGAACGCCTGACTCAGCGCCTCGTGGGCGCCGTTCAGGTCGTCCGTGAGAACGAGATCACAGCCGGCCTCGACGCATCTCACCGCTGCATCTCCACCGTCAAAATTGCGGGCAATCGCGTGCATGTTCATGCAATCCGTGACCAGGACGCCTTCAAAACCCAGCTCCCCACGCAAAAGGTCGGTGAGGATGGGCCGCGAAAGCGTGGCCGGCACGCCCGGATCGGGGTCCAGCGCGGGATAGACGACGTGGGCGGTCATCAGCATAGGAACACCCCCGGCGATGGCCTGTCTGAACGGCTCCAGCTCGACGGCCTCCAGCCGCTCGCGGGGCTGGCTCACGGTGTCCAGCTGGAGATGGGAGTCGAGCCGGGTATCGCCGTGTCCCGGGAAATGCTTGCCGATAGGCAGCACTCGAGCATCAGGAGAGGAGCCACGCTCGGTGCCTTCCAGGAAGGCGACGCCATGCCGTCCCACGAGCTCGGGGGTGCCACCAAAGGAACGCGTGTTGATGATCGGGTTCGCAGGATTGATGTTGACGTCGAGCACCGGGGCCCCTACCGCGTTGATGCCGCAGGCTCCTGCCTCGGCGGCGGTCAGGGCCGCGGCCTCAGCGGTGAAACTCGGATCGCCGGTAGCGCCGAGCGCCATGGCGGTGGGCAGCTCGGTGGCTCCGCTCATGACCAGCCCGAGGCCGGCTTCCGCATCGACGCCGACCAGCAAGGGGACCGGCGATGCCGCTTGCAGCCGGTTGACCAGCTTCGCGGTTTCCCCGGGGCTGCGCATCTCAGGCCGGAGCAGCCAGACTCCGCTGAGCCGCCCCTCCCGAGCTGCCCGTTCAGCGGGCTCCACGCCCTCGCCAGACCCAATGAAACCCCAGATGAGCTGCCCGATCAAATCGTCCATGGCCACTCAAAACTCCTGTCCAAATGGTTTCTGATGTAGTGGAACCACCTTTCGGGCGGCAGGCCAATTGGCTCTCGCCTTCGCGGCCGTCTTCTCGATGCGGTTAAACGAACCGCTTCACGAAGGCCAGCGCCGTGTCAGCGACCTCTCGCCAGCCACTATCGATGGTGAGAGCATGACCGCGGTTAGGCATCTCAACGATCTCCGTCAATCCGGAATTTCGCTTTTGCCTTTTATA
Source organism: Chloroflexi bacterium UBA5177 (assembly GCA_002413265.1). Taxonomy (GTDB): domain Bacteria; phylum Chloroflexota; class UBA5177; order UBA5177; family UBA5177; genus UBA5177. The sequence goes on along the minus strand of DHWR01000152.1, from coordinate 4,897 downwards.
GGAAGCGTTGGCGATGGACGGCGGCACCGTGTGATCCCTTTCGCCCGAAACGATCAGCAGCGGCCCCCGACCGGGGTTCTTGGTGTCGACCCTGGCCTCGGTCCAGGGATTGAGATTTGCCGCCGCGGCCTGGAAGAGCGGCACCCCCGAACACGGCACGGCGAACGTCTGATAGAGCTCTCTGGCCTCTTCCTCGCTCACCGCATTGGCGAAGGCATACCGAAACTGTTCGTAGCTGAGCATGATGGCCTTGTTGCGATTCGCGGGGTTCCGCAGCACCGGGGACGCGGCCTTCAGCGCGGATATGGGAAGCGGCAGCACGCCTCGGAACGGGGCCGGGTCGACGGCCACCGATGCAGCCGACAGTCCGCGTCCGGCGAGAATCTGCGTGAACAAGCCTCCGAAGGAGTGCCCGATCACGGCAGGCTTTGCGGTGAGATTGCGTATGACCGCTTCGACGTGGTCTACGACCTGCTTTATCTTCTTGCCGGCAAAGACCTCGGGGTGGGCACGCGCCTCCTCCACCCTGTCGGGGTCGTCCGGCCAGCCGGGCGCGAGCGGCGCGTACCCGGCGTCCTCAAAGACGCTGGCCCAGCGGTCCCAACTACTGGGAAGCAGCCAAAGGCCGTGCACGAACACGACGGGGGTCCGGCCCGAGGCGTTGACCTGTTCGACCTGCGGTGACTCAAGCGAGAGCGTGGCGCTCATGGGTTGGTCCTGCATCTTTCTGATTGGCGGAGACATCAAGGGTCGCGGAGCGGCGGTAGTAGCGAATCAGTTTCGGACCTCGCGAGTCGGAGTACGTAATATTCGCACACGATTGCCGGCCCGGTGCCGCTCGATAGAGAGGAGGAAGAACTACGTTCACGCTCTACTCGGCGTCTGGGCTCAGCGTTGCGGCCGTCCTCGCGACACCTGTGCGCATCGCCGTGAGCCCGCGATCCGCTACTGCGACATCTGACCGTGACCCCTCGCAGTATTGACCTATAAGCGACTAAGAGATCCTCGCTTTCCTGGCGCCGCTCGCCATCGATCGACACGACGGCACTCGTCCCAACAGCATCGATGCGGTGGTCGAGCGATGGCTTACCTGGTGTGGAAAACTTGCAGAGGTCAGGTGCTGAGTTTACTGAAGTCTTAACTCTGCAGCAGAAGTTCGTCGATTTCGCGACTGGTGGAACGCAACTTGCGCTGTCAGGGGAAGGATGAGCTCAAAGGAGGACCAAGATGCGACCATTGTCGAAAATCGCTGCCATCGCCCTGGTGGTAGGCGTGACGGCCCCGTGGACCGCGGCCCTGGCTAACGGCAAGAGCGGAACTCACGGAGCGCAGACGAAGATCAGCGTTATGGCGAGCCGTTGCGTCGCGGGCTCGAGCACGGCGACCTTCACCGACAAGTTCGGCTCCGGAACGGCGGCGTTCAGAAACCACGGAGCCTGCACCAGCTTCGTGGCCCGGAACCATAGTCTCTCGGCGTTCACAGTGACGGCGACTACGAGCTTTACGCCCACGTCGGCGCTTCCGTCGAATACGACAAATTTGAAGCTGTCCGGAAACTCGCTGGCGGCACGGGCTGTGTGCCCGAGGGCTCACAACTCCACTGTCGCGTTTACCAACAATTCGCTGATGGTCAATGGAACCGCCCTCAAGGTCATGGGACAGACCGTTAGCGTGACTCAGCTAGGCACGAGCTCTACGACGGTGTTGGCAGGGACGCACACGTTCGCCAATCACGGTGGCTGCGTGAGCTTCTTTGCCAAGAATCGACACTCGTTCATATTCGCGCTGAAGTAGCATCCGCGTGGCTACAGGGAGAGACGGCTATATGCCGTCTCTCTTTTTGTATGTACGAGGAGAACGAGCCCGTATATACTGGTTGGCATGAGGAAGACCACACTCGTCATCGATGATGCGCTCGTGGAGCGAGCGCGCAGCGTGCTTGGGACTCACGGGCTTAAAGACACCATTGACGCGGCGCTTAAAGAGGTCCTGGTCCGCGATGCCAGGCGCGCGCTGATCCAGCGCCTGGAAACCAGTGACGGGCTCGACCTCGAGGATGAAGACCTAGACCGTCAGGCGTGGGGCAGCTGAGCGTCCGATACCTGGTCGATAAGAGTGCTTACGCCAGGATGAGTGTCCAGCCGGTTCGAGACGTCCTAGCGCCGCTCATGAGGGCCGGTGAGGTGGCGACCTGCGGCGTCGTCGAGTTCGAAATGCTGTACAGCGCGAGAGGGGCGAGGGATCTCGCGGCCCTACGGAGCGAGATGGCGCTGGCGCTCGACTCTGTGCCCATGATGCAGGCCGACTTCGACAGGGCGATCGAGGTCATGGAGAGTCTTGCCGAGCGCTCACAGCACCGCTCAGCGAAGCTCCCCGACCTTCTTATCGCGGCCGCAGCCGAGCGGGAAGGGCTTATTGTCCTTCACTACGATGAGGATTTTGACCGTATTGCCGCGGTGACGGGACAGGTGATGCAGTGGGTGGCACCTCGGGGTTCCGTCTAACCAAGCACCGCCTCCCGCATCATTTTCCGGTTCGAACTTCCGATAGAACTCTCCGAATGGCCCAAACCACCACATCGGGGCGTTGGCTCGGAACGGAGTGGCCGCTTCCTTTGGCGACGATGTGCAGGCTTCTGGACGAAAGGCTCGCGACGTCTGTTTGAAGCTTCCACCAGACGGGGCCGGAGACGGATTGATTGGCGGAAGACGTGGCATGGATGTCGCGGGTTATGACGATAAGCGGCATGTGGCCGAAGGAATGACGGTGCGCCGCGACTTCTCTAGCACTTACGTCGAGCGACACGAGCTCTCCGAATACCGCGGTACACCAGCCAGGCCGGTAGAAGGAGCCGGAGTCCGGGGTTTGGATCAGATGAATCTGCGAGAGGAAGCTCAGTATGCCGAGACGGACGACGACCCGGCAGGGAAGAAGTAAAGCCTTCCCGCCATCCCCGGCGTGGCCCGTGTAGAGGCTCTCGTGGGAGGCATCCACCAGGACCATGCCGGCCACCTCGCCTCGATGCTCGGACGCGAACAGCCGAACGTTCAGACCGCCAAACGAGTGGCCGACCAGGACATAGGGCGGCTCTACTCGGGCACGCCGGAGCAGTCGGTGCAATTCCGTCACGATGCGTCCGCTGGTTCGCGGGAGCGGCCCGTCGTCGCTCCAGCCTGAGCCGGCGCGATCGTAGGAGCACACTTGCGTGTCACGCGCCACTGCAGGTTGCACCAGCCTCCAGGACGAGCTGGAGCTGCCGAGACCCGAGTCGAGAATCACGGCTGGACCTCCGTGACCGGTGCAGTGCAGACGTAGGCGGTAGCCACCGACGTCGACCAAGACGCCTGGTGGCCGTTGGAAGTGTGCGTCGACGGCACTTCCAATTGCCTGGTACCCGGCGCCCAGTGCGGCAAGGACCGCGAGCGCCATCAGGAACCGGAGCAACAGGCCACCGAGGCCGCGGAGTCGATTCAGCAGCACGGCTTCCACCGTGGCCCAAGATTAGTCACGTGGAAGACTAGCCGAGTTGAGATGCAAGGGTCAGGTCACGCCCGCTGTACGAGCCAGACCCCCACTTCGTGAAAGCAACGTCGCTTGAGGGCCGGTCGGGCAATTAGGCTAGGGAGCCAGTTACCGAGAAGCGCCGCTTGGCGCGATCTTGTTTGGAGACACCCCAATGTTTGCTGCCCGCGTTCTTGTCTTCGTGCTCGGTGCCGCTGTCATCCTGAACGCTCTGTCTTCCGCTATCCGCACGTTCATTGTGCCGCGCGGACTGCCGTCTACCTTGACCCGTTGGGTGTTCATCGCCATGCGTGTCTTCATCCTCCCGTTCATGTCCCACCGGCGGCCGGAGAGGCAGGAAGTGGCACTCGCCTTCATGGCTCCGGTCGGGCTTTTGAGCCTTCCGATCGTCTGGCTGGCCAGCCTGCTCCTCGGGTATACGGCAATCTACTGGTCGCTGGGCGCATCCTCATGGGCTACCGCTTTCAGCATCAGCCGGCTCTCCTTGCTCTATCTCGGGTCGAATGTCGGGAGCCTGCCGGGCTTGCCTGTGTTCGCGTTCTCGGAGACGGTGCTCAGCCTGCTGCTGGCCGCTATCCTGGTGTCGTATCTGCCCACCATCTACGCAGCATTCTCCCAACGCGAGGCTTCCGTCACGGGGCTCGAAACCAGAGCCGGCTCCCCGCCAACGCCACTCACCATGCTCACTCGCTACTACAAGATCAACGGTATGGACCGAATAGGTGAGATGTGGAGCGAGTGGCAGGGATGGTTCGAGGTGGTGGAAGAGACCCACACTGCCTTGCTGCCGCTGCTCTACTACCGCTCGCCGCAGCCGGACCGGTCCTGGGTCACGGCAGCCGGCGCGGTGCTGGACACGGCATCGATCACGGCATCGTCGCTGGATCGACCTCGGGACCCCGAGGCAGAGCTTTGTATTCGAGCCGGTTATCTCTGCCTGGGACGCATCGCAGGGGCTATTGGGATCCCCTACAATCTCGATCCGAGCCCGACTGACCCCATTAGCGTGACCCAAGACGAGTACGACAAGGTTTATGAGGCTCTTAAGCTCATTGGCGTCCCGATGAAGCCCGACCGCGCCCAGGCCTGGCGCGACTTTGCGGGCTGGCGCGTCAACTACGATGTGGCGCTGGTGGCGCTGGCCGCCCTGACGATGGCGCCGCCCGCTCCCTGGTCCTCCGACCGAGTGCCGCAGGACAAATGGAAATTTCTCCGATCGTACAGATGGTCCCGTGAGGTCGCGATTGCCGTCGCGCAGGGGCGCTCACTGCGATAACGGCAGCGTCACAAAGCCATGTCCGGGTTCCCGGCGTCGCGCCGTTTAGTCCGATGCGTCAGGGAGCCGATGGCAGCAGGATAAGTGCGCGGTGGATGC
>DHWR01000197.1 GCA_002413265.1 Chloroflexi bacterium UBA5177 | reverse complement strand
CAGCTCGCCAACGACGCGTTCGACGCCGACCTGGAGCAGATTCTGGAGGATGCCGAGCTGGTCGAGGCGGAAGAGGAGAAGCTGTGGGGCCTCTTGGGCAAGCAGTATCACTTGATCACCGCCGAGGGGCGGCTCGACCGCGTCGCCGCGGACATCGTCGATCACTTCCTGGGACGTGGCTTCCAGGGCAAGGCCATGGTCATCTGCATTGACAAGGCCACGGCGGTCCGCATGTACGACAAGGTCAAGTCCAGGTGGACGGCGCGGCTGCTGCAAGACCGCCGCCGTCTGAACGACGGCTCCCTCACGGAGCTGGAACGCGACGCACTCCGCCGGGAGATCGCCTACATGGAGGAGACCGACATCGCGGTGGTTGTCTCGCAGGGCCAGAACGAGATCGCGGATATGCAGGCGAAGGGGCTTGACATCAAGCCGCATCGCACCCGGATGGTCAAGGAAGACCTGGAGAAGAAGTTCAAGGATCCCAAGGATCCGCTGCGCCTGGTGTTCGTCTGCGCCATGTGGACCACGGGCTTCGACGTGCCGAGCTGCTCCACCATCTACCTCGACAAGCCGATGAAGAATCACTCCTTGATGCAGACCATCGCACGCGCCAACCGTGTCTTTCCCGACAAGACCAACGGGCTGATCGTTGATTATGTGGGAGTGTTCCGCAATCTGGAGAAGGCGTTGGCGATCTATGCCATCCCTTCGGTGGACGACGACGGCTCCATGCCGGTGCGCGACAAGAGCCAGCTCGTCGGTTGGCTGGCAGAGGCTGAAGCGGAGTCCGAACGGTTCTGCAGCGAAATTGGCGTCGATCTGAATGCGATCATCGCCGCACAAGGTTTCCGGGTCACGGAACTGGGTGGCGAGGCGGTCGAGAAGATCCTGCGGGACGACGAGACCAAGTCTGCGTTTCTTGCTCACGCTCGGATCGTCAACGGGCTTTTCAAATCGATCCTGCCGGATGCGCACGCCAACCAATTCGCGCCGATCCGCTCGGTGCTGATCTACCTATCCGATGCCATCAGGAGCCTGGACGAGCCGGTGGACGTGTCTCGGGTGCTGGATCAGGTCCAGGGGCTGCTCGACGAGTCGGTCGCCGCGAACCCGTACGTGATCCGCGAGCAGGGGGTTGCGTACGATGCGGGCGAGGACGTGAACGGACGCATCGACCTCAATGCCATCGATTGGCAGGCGGTGGCTGAACGCTTCGCCGGAGGCAAGAAGCGAACCGAGGCGGAGCGGCTGCGAGCTCTGGTCAGAGCGAAGGTCGAGGAGCTGGCCCGGCTCAACCCGACCCGAGCCGAGTGGCTGGAGCGCTTCCAGGAGCTCATCGACGAGTACAACGCTGGAAGTCTCAACGCCGAGACCTTCTTCGAACAGCTCATGCTGTTTACACGAGATCTGGGCGAAGAAGAGCAGCGCACCCTGGCCGAGGGGCTTAGCGAAGAGCAGCTGGCCATCTACGACCTTCTGACCCGCCCCGGACCCGATCTGACGGAGCTGGAGCAGAAGCAGATCAAACGCGTCGCCGAGGAGCTATTGGCGACGCTCAAGCGCGACAAGCTGGTGCTGGATTGGCGCAAGGGGCAGCAGACGCGCGCCGCAGTGAAGGTGGAGATCGAGAAGGAGCTGGATAAGGGGTTGCCGGGGAGCTATGATGCGTCGCTTTTTCAGGAGAAGGCTGACGCTGTTTTTGCTCATGTTTTGGATAGTTATTGGGATGATGGACGGAGTATTTATTCGGTGGCTGCCTGATGTCGAGAGCGAGGCACTCTGTAGTTGGTTTCAGAAGGACAGCTGGGAAAGTTGTGGGCAATTGTTGACAAGCGTGATAAGGTAGATGTCTGCCAAATGTTGACGGGTGACCATACGCGTCTACAATGAAGAGCACGCCAAAATCTATGGCAAGGGCTAACAGATAAGCGCTAGTCGTCGGGGATGCAGCCAAATGGTGATTGAGGAAAGAACTACACCTGTGACGTATGTCACCGTGGAGGCAGCCATTGCGGAGCTGCGCCAGACCATGGCACGTATGGAACGCATCTACGAGACCTCGTCAGAGGCCATGCTGCAAGCTGTCAGGTCTGGTGAACGAGTAGATACGGCTGAAATCGCTCTTTGGCTCGTTCAATATCGAGAACTACAGCACCTGCTCTCGCTTAGCTAGATAGTGAGCGATCCCCACGATTGGAATTCGTGGGACAACTATTTGCTCATACACGAGAAGAGGCTGGGAGATACCTCTTTCGTTCGTGAGCCAAGGCTTGCGTGGCGGTTCGCGCATTCTCCAGACGGCACTGTTAACTCCATAAAGCTCGAAGGGACGGTGCAGTGTCACTCCGATGTCTCGGTAACGGTGTACAAGCGTCTATACGCACGGTACTCCGCTCGCGGCGTCCTTCAAGTGCGCGGCGCCGAGTACTCTTACAACGCACAAGTCACAGGCAAATTCACGATTCTGCGCTATGACAACGGGCATCAGGAAGACCCTGCCGATTTCCACCGCCATGAATTTGATCTAGAAACCGGAGAGCCCTTGCCGATGCAGCACTTGAAGCGTGACGATATGCCCACTCTCGCGGATTTCTTGGACGAGGTGGCCCGCATGGTTGGCTTCAACGGGGCTTAGCAGACCAACCAGGCATGACGCGCCCGCTCCCTTGCCAGCCCAGGGCCTGGCTATAGACCTGCCGACATAATGCCATCGCCGAGCATGCCAGATAGTTCCGCCCGGCCTGCGATCTCGAGCTTCTCGTAGACGTGGGTCAGGTGCATGGCAATCCTTCATGGTCACGAACAGAGCCTGGGCGATCTCGCGGTTGGTCATCCCGGCGGCGGCCATCTGAGCCACGCGCCGTTCGCCGGCAGTGAGTGCCTCGACGCCGGTGAGGCGCTGGCGGCGGGGCCGCGCGGCGGCCGTGCAGGTCGGGTGCATCGGTCGACGGTGCGCCGTTTGGGGGCGGTACCTGACGGACCACCTGGCCGGGTTGGCGGACCGGTCGCACCGGCCGTCGTCGTCGCCTCAGCAGGTGGTTCCTACGATCCAGATCGCGGTGGTCGAAATGCGTCGGGCGCATCCGCGGGCGAGGTGGTCGGGGAGTTCATCAACCGCGCCCCCAAGCCCCGAACGTGACTGAGTCGCTCCCCCGGAGCGATTGTGCGGGTCGCCGGCTACGCAGGATCTGGTCGCGCTATCGCGGGGTCAACACACAGAACTCATGGCCATCGGGATCGGCCATGACCACCCAGCTGACCTCGCCCTGGCCGATGTCGATGCGAGTCGCCCCGAGGGAGACGAGACGGTCGACCTCCGCTTGCTGATCACCGTGGACGGGTGGAGCGATGTCGAAATGCAGCCGGTACTTCCCGGTCTTCGGCATCAGTGGCGGACCGCCCCAGGTGATCTTCGGACCACCGCGCGGCGAGCGAATCGCGGTCTCTTGGTCCTGATCCCAGACCAACGGCCACCCTAGCGCTTCGCTCCAGAAGTACCCGACCT
>DHWR01000285.1:58251-71649 GCA_002413265.1 Chloroflexi bacterium UBA5177 | reverse complement strand
CCGCTGGGAGCCGCGCCTCGAGTCGAGCTGACGCCGGCGGTAGACACCGAGGTGGAGGTCAACGGGCACGAGGACATTTCCTCGATCGCCCCGAAGCTGGGATCTCGGCGCGTGATCAGCGTCGAAATCCGGCCGCCGCGCGGCTCCAATCCGGCGAAGGCTCTGGAAGGGGCACGCTTGTTGAGGGACGCCGGGGTAGACGCAGTCAACGTACTCGACAGCGCAATGTCGCGCGTGCGCATGAGCGCGGTCGCAACCGCGGCACTTATCAAACAGCAGGTTGGGATCGAGACGATCCTCCACTTCACCACGAGAGATCGAAATCTGATGGCGATCCAGTCCGATTTGATCGGCGCGCATGCCATGGGCATCCGAACCGTGCTGGCGCTCACGGGTGATCCGCCGAGCATCGGCGACTACGCGCAGTCGAAGGCCGTGTACGACGTGGACTCGATCGGCCTGATTCGCATCGTGAAGAAGCTCAACTCGGGGCACGACATTGGTGGCAACTCGATCGGCACCCCGACGCGTTTTCTGGTTGGATGTGCGCTGAACCCGACGGCTGAGGACCTGGATTGGGAGCTCTCGCGTTTTGAGGAGAAGCTCGAAGCGGGGGCGGATTTTGTCATGACTCAGCCCGTCTATGACGCAGGTCTGTTTCGCGACGTCCTTAAGCGGATAGGGACGATGAACGTGCCCATTCTGATGGGCATCCTGCCGCTGCAAAGCCATAAGCATTCCCTGTTCCTCCACAACGAGCTTCCAGGCGTGCGACTCACGGAGGCGGTTCTGGATCGGATGGAACGGGCCGGCGCGGATGGTTTGCAGGAAGGGCTACGGATCTCTCAGGAGATGATCGAGGAGTGCGGCGACCTCGTGGCCGGCTTGTATGTCATGCCGTCGTTCGGGCGCTACGAAAACGCTGCCCATCTGGTCTCGCGGCTCGTCGCCTCATCCTGACCGCATGTTTCCTCGCGAGATCGTGGCCGATCGGCAGGCCGGAACCATAGACGTGACCTGGGATGACGGCCACCGGAGCCTGTACACGGCCGAGCACCTTCGCTGGTCGTGTCCGTGTGCGACCTGTGCAGGAGAGTGGGGGCGGCCCGGACTGCTCGAGGGTGTGGAACAGCTTCCCCCGGACGAGTTCCGGCTAGCTGACGTGCGTTCCGTCGGGACGTACGCGATCGCGCCGCAGTGGGCGAGCGGTCACCAGACCGGCATCTACTCTTTCGAGTACCTGCGCTCGCTCTGCGAGTGCGAGGAGTGCGGCTCGGCTAGTTGATGAAGTCGGTCGTGTACCAGGTGGTGCCGCTGCCCGAGTAGTAGAGGCCGATACCGACCCGGCTGAACCTCGAACTGATGATGTTGCAGGCGTGGTTGTCGTAGGTTGCGCAGTACGCGGCGTCGTGCTGCTCGCTCATCATCAGGTCGAAGATGCTCTGGATCTCGCTAAGCTCCGTACTGCTGCCCCACTCTCCGACATTCTCTCCGGCCGACGAATACGCGACGCAGATGTTGGCGGGGAATGACGCAGCCGGATAGTTCGAGTTCTGATGCCAGATCTGTCCGGTGGCCGCCATCGCAGTGGAGTGTCCATAGGAGCCCGGACAGGTACTCGTGCCAAGTGACTGGGTCATGTTCAGCGTCAGCGGCTGAACTCCGTATTGGGCCCTGGTGGCATTGATCATGTTCAGTGCCGCCTGCATGCATCCCGACGCCGTTCCAGGGCAGTTCGGCACCTGAGTCGAGGTCGGGGTCGGCAACGGCGTGTCCGTTGGAGTCGATGTCTCGGTCGCTGTAGGCGGCGGCGTGCTCGTGGGCGCGGGCGTGGAGGTCGCGGCCGGCGTTGCGGTATCTGCCGGGGGTGGAGTGGGCGTGGGGAGCGCGGTTGGCGGTGGTGTGTCTGTTGGAGTCGGAGGATCGGTGGGAACAGGAGTCGGCGAGGACGTGGGCGTGGGAGTGGACGTTGAGGTTGCGGTGTTCGCGGCGGTCGGTTTTGGCGAAGACTTGAGGTTCAAATTGAACGCGAGCAGAGTGTCGCCGTAGGCCTTTCCGGCCCACGCGTTCACCCGGAGCGAAACCCGCTGAGTGCGCTTTGCCAGGGAGGTGTCGATCAAAAGGGTCCCGATGCCGGTGTTGTCGGCAAAGCCGTGGATCACGGCCGAGCCCTCGGCGAAGATTACCCGGGTGCTCACGGCGGCTCGCGGCTCGAGCTTCCCGCCCGGCGAGCGCACCACGATGACGAGCCAAACCGGCTCGGGAATGACCGCTGAAACCGGCAAAACGCGAGCCGAAACTTGGAGGGATGTCGACGCGCTGGTTACCGGGGTTGGGGTCCGCTTTGGTGTCTGGGTCTTCCCGACCCGCGGCACCGAAGTGGGAGACGAGCCGCTCGCGAAAATTCGAAAGGTTGCGGAAGCCGATTCGCGCAGAAAGCCGGCGGATACGGTTACGGCGACGACCGCGGTGCCGGTGAGCGCATCCCGAGGAACCGTGACAGATACCGAAGCCCGCCCCCGGGTGTCCGTGCGTCGCGGCGCCAGATTGAGGCGGGACCCGGAGTCGAAGGAGTACGTAAGAGAGATCACAACCTGGGCACGGGCCATTGGCTTCCCTGCCAGGTCATCCGCGGTGACCGATATGGTCTGCAGCTGATTCGGGCGCAGCGAGGAATGCGCAAGTTTGACTGAGAGCCCGCTCGGTCCGGCCGCGTGGGTCACTGCGGGGAGCAGGGCGAAGGCGCACGCCAATACCACCAGCATCCGTCCCATATCGATATTTCCCTCTCCAGGGACAGGAAAAGTCCGCCCTCCCGATCAGGGAAAGAGCAGACTCAAGCCGTCCAAGACAAACGATTGGCCCAACACGCAGGTTACACGTTACAGTTTTCCCCAATAGCTGTCAAATTGTGGACAAGGTGTTCACATAACGGGTGTAGCGAACGTGCTGCCGCGTGCTGGGAGGCGCGAGAGAAGAAGGCGTTCCCAGACTTCGTTGGCCACGGGCACGGCCGTCTCGCGAAGCACGAGCCGATCCGCGGTGAGGCTAATCAATCCCGCATCTATCAGTGGGCCGATCTCATCTTTCAGCTGCTCCAGCGGGTGACGCCCCAGATCGCGCTCCACGGCTCCAAGGTCCGGGCCGTCGCGTAGCAGCCGGAGGCCCAACATCATCGTCTCCTCGGCCCGAGTGTGAACGTCGACCTGCTCGGACACGGTCACGGGGTCCATTCCCGCCAGCACGCGTTTGATGTACGACCCCGTATGCGGATCGTTTTCGGTGCGGTACGGATGAAGATAGGCGTGCGCGCCGGTGCCCAGTCCGTGGAACTCAGCGTTTCTCCAGTAGGCGAGGTTGTGCAGGCATCGATGGCCAGGTTTCGCCCAGTTGGCTACTTCGTAGTGCTCGTATCCGGCGTCGCGCAGCACCCCGCAGGCGAGCTCGTACATCGCGACCACGCTCTCGTCCTCCGGCACATCGAGTCCAAATCGCCATTTGCGCTTGGCGAAGACCGTTTTCGGCTCAATAGACAGCGGGTAGAGCGATAGATGGGTGACTTCCATCTGGATGACTCGCTCCAGAGTATTGCGCCAGGACTCCAGCGTCTGCTGGGGAATGCCGTACATAAGGTCGAGCGCGATGTCCGTAAAACCGGCGGCTCTCGCCTGGTCGACGGCGCGTGCCACGTCCGCCGAACGGTGAGTTCTTCCAAGCGCTGCGAGCTCCCCATCGTCGAGGCTCTCGGCGCCGAAGCTCAGCCGGTTGACTCCGGCGTTCCGACAGCCGAGCAGCTTTGGAAGCGAGACGGTGGCGGGGTGACATTCCACGGTGATCTCGCAGCTCGAAGACAGTCCCATCACGGCTTCGACATGCTGGATGAGACTCCAAAGCTGTTCGGGCGCCAGCATGCTGGGAGTCCCGCCCCCGAAGTACAGCGTCTTGAAGGGCCCGCCCGATCTTTGGCGGTGACGAAGCTCTGCCTCGCGACAAAGAGCTGCGAGGTATGGCTCAACCAGCTTGAGGCTGCCTATGTGCGTCACAAAGGCACAGTAATCGCACTTTGCCGGGCAAAATGGTATGTGGACGTAGAGGTGCTCGATGTGACCTGGCATGCGGTCGATTATCGTGGCTTTCTCAGAGCGTAAGCCGAGGCGCGTGTTGCTGGCGTCGAACAATCAGTCGAAGCTCGCAGAGCTTCGGAGTATCACGAGCTCCCTTGGGCTCGACGTTCGGTCCCCGGCGGAGCTGGGCGTCGAGCTCGAGGTCGAAGAGACCGGGAGTAGCTTTGCGGAGAACGCGGTGCTGAAAGCTCGGGCATTTCACCAAGAGGTGGCAGGGGTTGTCCTGGCGGACGATTCGGGCCTGGTGGTAGACGCGATGGGAGGAGAGCCAGGCATCTTATCGGCGCGGTTCGGTGGGCCTCAGCTGGACGACGCCGGTCGGAATTCGCTGGTCCTGGAGCGTATGCGTGGGGTGCCGACGGCGGCGCGGACGGCCCGATTTGTCGCAGCAATCGCGGTGGTGGGGTTGGACACAGAGCCAATGGTGTTCTCGGGTGTGGTCGAGGGGCTTATCACCGAGCGGCCGGCAGGCGACGGCGGCTTCGGCTACGACCCGATTTTCTTCTATCCCCCTTTCGGCAGGACTCTGGCGGAGGTGAGCGCGGCGGAGAAGGCGTCGGTGAGCCATCGCGGCAAAGCTCTGAGGTCCGCAGCACGGTATCTGGGCTCGTATACTTAATCACGATGAATCGAGCAAAGACATTGATGAAGCGCGTCTTTAGTGCCCTCGGGACGGTCATGGTGGTCGCGGGAGCGGGGCTGCTCACCTATGTGCTGGTGCAGTACCACAATCAGTCGTCGACCGGCACCAAGAGCCCGCACTGGTCGGCGGCTCAGGCGAAGAAGGGCAAGGAGATCGCCGCGCAGTTTGCCAAGCACCAGGTCGTGAAAGTGCCGGTCCTCAACAAGCGGGTTGACGCGGGAGTTGAACCGGCGGTTCGGATGATCATTCCGCGCATCGGGTTGGATGCGCCGGTCGTTCAGACCCCTCCCGTCAACGGCGTCTGGGATGTTGCCGACTGGAGGGTCGGTCACCTGAGCACGACACCGAATCCGGGAGCACCGGGCAACGCCGCGTTCTCGGCACATGACGACATCAAGGGCGAGATCTTCAAGCGCGTGAACGAGCTCACCCCGGGAAGTCAGATCATTCTCAAAACGATGCACGGGTCTTTCACGTATATCGTTACCGGGCAACAGGTCGTCGATCCATCCAATACGGCCCCGCTGAACCCAACCAAGGCCTCAACCATCACGCTCATTTCTTGCACTCCGTACTGGATCGATACACAACGGCTGATCGTGAAGGCCGTCCTGAAGACAAGCTCGGCCACCTGAGTCCATGACCGAGCGGGGATCGTCCCCGACGCCCCGTGCCGCGCTGCAAGCCGGCGGGCTGCGACCGAAGAAGCGTTTAGGGCAGAACTTCCTGCGCGACACATCGGTTTTGCCACGCATCGTGAAGGCCATGGAGCTCGGCGCCGGCGAGCAGGTGGTGGAGATCGGTTCCGGAACCGGCGTGCTGACCGAGGCGCTGCTCGAAGCGGGCGCCCGCGTGACGGCGGTCGAGCTCGACGATTCTCTGCTGGCAATGCTCGAAGACCGTTTTCACGACGACCAGCACATACGCCTGTGGCACGGCAGCGCCTTGTCCTTCGACCCGTGCATTGAGTGCGAAGGCACCTACAAGCTGGCCGGCAATATTCCGTATTACATCACAGCTCCCCTGGTCCGGCACTTCCTCGAAAATGATTGCCGGCCGGCCTTGCTGGTGCTGATGGTGCAGCGAGAGGTCGCCGAGCGCATGACGGCGGCGCCGGGAAAGCTCAGCGTTCTGGGTGTCAGCGTGCAGATCTACGCGGAGGCGGAGATCGTGTCCCGGGTGCCGGCCGCGGCTTTCTACCCGGCCCCCAAGGTCGAGTCCGCGATCGTTCGCCTGCGCCCGCATTTGTCAGGACCGGCGACTGAGAACACCGACACTTTTTTCACGGTGGTCCGCGCCGGCTTCAGTGCGAAGAGGAAACAGCTTGCCAATTCGTTGTCGGCAGGGCTTGGAGAAACCCGCGAAGTCGCGGTGACGCTGCTCGACGCCGCAAGCATCGATCCCAAACTTCGCGCCGAGGACCTGAGTATCGAAGACTGGAAGCGGCTTACCTCTCTGTGGACCGCGGCTCAGCCGTGATGCGTTTGTTTCGGCGTCGCGAAACCGAGGAAGCGGACAATGCCGAAGGTCTGCACATGGTGGTCGGGCTCGGGAATCCCGGAGCGAAATACGAGCACACGCGACATAACATTGGCTTTGTCGTCATTGAGAGATTCGCGGAGCGCCACTCCCTGGTATTCAAGGGCTCCAAGCATCACGCCGACATTGCCCGCGGTACGGTCGCGGGCAAACCTGTGGTGCTCGCAATGCCGTTCACCTTCATGAATGAGAGCGGCTTCGCAGTCCACCGCCTGCTGAGCTATTACAAGGTTCCCCCGGCGAACCTGCTGGTCGTCTGTGACGATCTGGATCTTCCCTTTGGGCGGCTCCGCATTCGGACGGAGGGAAGCTCCGGGGGCAATGGGGGACTGAAGTCGATCATCCAGGAGCTTGGAACCGACAGGTTTGTTCGACTCAGGGTAGGAATCGATCGACCGACCGGTCCGGGGAGGGTCTACGTGCTGCAAAGATTTCCCCCCGAGCAGGAGCGCGTGCTGACGGCCCTTTCCAATATCGCGTGCGACGCGATCGAGACGATCTTGTCGGAGGGGGCGGAAGTTGCGATGAATCGCTTCAATCGCGACTGGCTCAGTGAATTGAGCTAAGATACGAGCGCCATTTTGTCAAGAGGAGGCGCCGCCGAGAAGAGAACGTTAGTAAAGCGCCGGGCCCGCGCAGGTGGGTGACGAGGCAGAGGTCTATCGAACTATTCGGCGGGTGGCCTCTCGGTCCGCACAACCGTAACGAACGAAGCAAACCAGGGCGAGTAATCCCCTGACAATGAGCGTTCGAAGTGCGCTACCAACCAGACGGTGACGGTTGGGTGCGTGGCATTTGGCGTGCGAATGCACCGTTCTTCCGAGCTGTTCGTAGCTTTCTTGGAGATATCCATGTGCGGAATATTTGGTTTCGTCGCGCAGCGTGAACGGCCCGCGACGGATGTCCTCGCCGGCTTGAAACATCTGGAGTACAGAGGATACGACTCGTGGGGAGTAGCGGTGGCACGAAACGGGACGGCTGTCCTTGAGAAGGCGGTCGGATCGATTTCGGATGCGATCACCGATCTATCCGATGCGCGGGCCTCTCTCGGTCACACTCGGTGGGCGACACACGGAGGAGTCACTCAGGCGAACGCTCATCCTCATCTCGACTGCGGCAGCCGCTTTGCGCTGATCCACAACGGCATCGTCGAAAATTATCGCGAGCTTGGGTCACGCCTCAGCCGCGAACACCGGTTTCTCTCCCAAACCGACACGGAGGTGCTGGTTCATCTGCTGGAAGAGGAGCTCGAGCGGGAAGGGGATCTGCTTCCCGCCCTGCTGCGGGTGTTCAGAGAGGTCCAGGGGCTCAGCGCAGTAGCTGTGCTTGATGCCCTCACGGAGCAGATAGCAGTGGCCAAGAATGGCTCTCCGCTGGCCCTCGGCTGGGATCGAGACGCTTTCTATGTTGCGTCGGACCCCATCGCAATTTTCGACCACACGCGTGAGATTGCGTTTCTCGAAGACGGTCAGGCGGCGTGCATCTCGAGCGCCGGAATAGACGTGTTCGAGGTTGCGGACGGGCGCTCGATCGAGCCGGAGATGCGAGCTCTGTCGTGGGACGGGCGAAGCTCCGGCTTGAACGGCTACACACACTACATGGAAAAGGAAATCGAGGAGCAGCCTCGAGTGCTCGAGCAGATCGCAGGTAGGCGGCAGGATGCGGAGGGGCTGGCGCGAGCCATCGCCGCGTCGCGGGACATCTATCTCGTGGGATGCGGGACGGCTTTCCACGCGGCCCTTGCGGCTCGATACATGTTGTCCGAAATCGGTCACCGAAGTGCCACCGCTGTCATAGGATCTGAGATCGAGCTGGTGCTTCCATCGATGGGCCCCGGGAGCCTCGTCATTGCCTTCTCTCAGAGTGGCGAAACCATCGACGTGCTGGAAGCGGTGCGCGCCGCACGAACAAGTGGTGCGACGGTTGCCGCGCTCGTGAATGCCGAAGGGTCGGCGCTGCACCGCTTCGCTGACCTGAGCGTGCTTCTCGGTTGCGGACCGGAGCGCTGCGTTCTCTCTACAAAGTCATACACCGCGAAGCTCGCCGTGATGCAGATGACGGCGTACACAGTCGCAGGCGATCCGGAACGAGGCCAGGCGGAGGTACTGGCGGCGGCTTGCAGACTGAAGGAGCTACTTCGAGCGGAGGCCAATGACGGCGCGGTGTTGGACGTCGCGCGCAGAGTAGTGGATCATCAGCACATGTTCATCCTTGGCAGGCACCGGAATCACCCCCAGGCACTGGAAGCCGCGCTGAAGATCAAGGAAGTCAGCTACATGCACGCGGAAGGCTTCGCCTCGGGCGAGCTGAAGCATGGTGTCATCGCCCTCATCACACATGGAACACCGGTGCTCATCCTGGCCCCGGACGACGACTTCAGGGCCGAAGTGTTAGCCGCTGCGGCTGAAGTCAAGGCGCGGGGAGCCTTCACAGTAGGGCTTTCTCCAGAACCTGAACCGGAATTCGACATGACCCTCGAGGTAAGTGGCGCGGGCTCCGGTCAGTATGAGGTCGCGGTACTCGCACAGCTGCTGGCGTACCGGCTTGCTTTGCTTCGAGGCTGCGATCCGGACAAACCCCGTAACCTGGCAAAAAGCGTAACTGTGAAGTAGGGTGCCTGCCAAGCCTCCATACGAGCCCTCAGTACAAAGTGTCGCCCGCGAGGTTCTTCCGGGAGCCAGACTGATCGCCGGCGGCCCTGGCGCGCTGCGCTCTCGCGTGTCGTGGCCGGTCGTTGCTCGTTCCACGGGCCTGGGGCTGCTGGAGGGGGGCGAAGCGGTGTTGGTGCCGGCGTCGCGGATCGTGGATATTCTCGATCGCCTGGAAGAGCTCGAGAGCGCGGGCGTCGTGATGCTGGCTTTGGCCGGCGAGCCGACCGACGAGCAAATAAGCCGCTTGCAGATTGGGCGGCTGCCCGCTGCACTCCTGCCGCCAGACACGGAACTGAATGAGGTTCGGGCCGAGATTGAGCGCTTCATAGCTCGTCGCAGACGCGAGCTTTTCGCGACCGACCAGGAACTGCATCGAGTACTGGTCGAGGCGGCGATTGCGGGAACGCCCGCGGAGGAGCTCGTGGCGCTCGCCGCACAGCGCACCGGGGCGATCGCCCTCCTCGATCGCGAAGGCAAAACTCTCATCCGGCCGCGTGGGGCACGGTTTCCCGAATTCTTGCTGCAGCGGCTGCGCACGGCGATCACGGACCCGCGAACCTCGCACGTTCTCGTGAGCGGACCTCCTCAGTCGCTGGTCAGCCCGGTCGCGACAGCTCAGACGATCAGAGGCTTCGTCGCCCTCGTCGACGTCGACGAACGTCAATTGGATGCGCAAGAGGCAGCGGTTGCCAGTCTGGCGTCAGCCTGCGCGATCGCGCTTTCGCAGGAGCCGTCTCCCATGCTTCCTTCACTTACGGAAGTACTTTCTGCACCTCCCGCGGGTCTGTTCACGGGTGCCTCGTGGGTAGCGGCTGCAGCCGCCTGCCCTCCGTCGATGGTCCTCGGTCTCGCGTCCGCGCTGAACGCCGAGATGGACGGCAGAAGCATAGCCGTCGCCGTAACTCTCGAGAGCGACAAGTTGGTTCTGCTGGCCGCGACGCCAGAGCGCTTTGCCTGGGACTCCCTCGTGTCGGCGGTGAGCGTACGAATGGTACTTTCCGACCTCCGCCTAGGTGTCAGCCGGACCCATAAAGGGCCAGAACGGGCACAGGAGGCGGTGAGGCAGTCTCTGGAAGCGTTGGCGCGCGGTGGGCAGGATGCCGTGACGCGATACGAGCTGGTAGAGCTGGAGGCTCTTCTCGGCTCACTTCGAGGAGCCGAGGCCTTTGTGCGAGCCAGACTCGGACCGCTTATGGACGGCTCCGCCGGCAACTCCGAGCTTCTGCTCACCCTGAGTGAGTACCTGCGAGCTGGGAGGAATGCCAAAGAGGCTTCAGACAATCTGGCGGTACATCGAAATACGCTTATCTATCGACTGCGACGTCTGGAGAAACTCCTAGGCATCGATTGGCGCGACGCGGACGAGGTATTCGCCCTGGACCTGGCGCTCAGACTGATGGACGGATCGCCTAGTCGGTTCGTGCGTATCGACTCAGGTAGTAGATAAGCGGAGATTCGTGCTCCGACGGTCCGGCTCCGGCGGCGACGACGTTGCCCAAGAAGAGGCGATGGTCTCCCGTAAGAATCTTGGAGTCCACCCGGCAATCGGCCCAACCGATGCACCCTGAGAGGATTGGACAGCCCGTATCCGCCGTAAAGAAATCGATGCCGGAAAAGGCGGTCGAGGCAAGTGGCGTGAAGCCCGCAAACTGGTCAGCAAAGAACTTCTGGCGCCACGGCAGGATAGAGATTGCGAACCTGCCTGACTCGTCGAGCCACTCATCCATCTGCGAATCGAGCTCAATGGACACCAGAATCAGAAGGGGGTCCAATGACGCCACGACACAGGTGTTCAAGGTCGCGGCCCTGAAGCCACCGTCGATCACGGTCGTGAGGGCGACCACGCCCGCAGCCATGTGCCGCCGAAGCCAGCGGCCGCCGACGGGGTCGTCGTCCAGCTCGCCGGTTCCCTCACCGCGGTCTTCGCCGCCGCGGAAGCTACCGAGCCGACCCTCGATCTCGCTCACGCCGCGCCGGCGGCCGGCAGGCCACGTCTACCAGACGTTTCCTTTGTGCAGGTTGCACAAACTGGTGCGCTCGTTTTTGTACGCGTCACTCTATCTCCGGCCTTCGATACGCCCGTACAGTCTAGAAAACCAGAGAGGATGAAGGCCTTGGCCACACAAATCGATGCCCAGGGGGCGATACGACCTGACCCCGAAGACACTCTCGAATGGGCCCGAGACGCAGGCATTCGCCAGGTAGACGTGAAGTTCGTCGACCTGGTTGGCGGGTGGCAGCATTTCTCGGTGCCCCTGCATAAGGTCTCGGAAAGCACGCTGGAAGAGGGCTTCGGCTTCGACGGCTCCAGCATCCGCGGCTTCCAGAAGATCCACGAAAGCGACATGGTTCTGCTGCCCGACATGCGTACGGCTTTCGTCGATCCGTTCTGTGAGGTTCCGACGCTAAGCGTGGTGTGTACGGTCCACCAGCCGGTGACGCTGGAGCCGTATTCGAGGGACCCTAGGCGGATCGCGATACGCGCGGAGGAACACCTTCGCCGAAGCGGAATCGCGACCACCAGCTACTGGGGGCCTGAGGTAGAGTTCTACGTTTTCAACAGCCTAGCGTTCGACCAGACGAGCCACTCGGGTTACTACCACATCGACTCGGACGAGGGCATCTGGAATTCAGGAAAGAACGGGTCCCCGAACCTTGCGTACCGCCCGCGCACTAAAGAGGGCTACTTCCCGGTTCCCCCGACGGACAAGCTTCAGAACCTCCGTGCCGAAATGGTTGAGAACTTACTCGCGGCCGGAGTAGACGTCGAGGCGCACCACCACGAAGTAGGCACGGCCGGGCAGTCAGAGATCGACATGAAATTCGGAACGCTGACTCAGATGGGAGACGCGGTCCAGACGTACAAGTACATCGTCAAGAACACGGCGGCGCAACGCGGCTACGTCGCTACGTTCATGCCAAAGCCGATATTCCAGGACAACGGTTCGGGCATGCACGTTCATCAGAGCCTCTTCAACGATGAGGACAACCTCTTCTTTGAGTCCAGCGGCTACGCGATGCTCAGCGACACCGCGCGTCATTACGTCGGTGGGCTGCTGGCGCACGCTCCGGCCATACTCGCGCTGGCGGCACCGACGACCAACTCCTACCGGCGGCTGGTACCTGGCTATGAGGCTCCGATTAACCTGGTGTATTCGCAGCGGAACCGCAGCGCGTGCATCCGGATCCCCACGTACTCAGACAGCCCACGGGCTCGGCGAATCGAGTTCCGCCCGCCCGACCCGTCGGCCAATCCGTACCTTGCTTTCTCGGCAATGTTGATGGCGGGGCTCGACGGAATCAGCAAGCGAATAGAGCCTCCGGCTCCGATCGAGGCGGATCTGTACGAGCTGGATGAGGGAGAGCGAGCGGGCATCAAGAGCACTCCCGGAAGCCTGGGAGAGGTGCTCGATTCGCTTCAGCGCGATCACGATTTCCTGCTCGAGGGCGGAGTCTTTACAGAGGATTTGCTCGACACCTGGATCGAGTACAAGCGAGAGCGAGAGCTGGATCCGGTGCAGCTAAGGCCGCACCCCTACGAGTTCTTCCTCTATCACGACGTGTAGGCGCAGCACGAAGGGAGCCCGCAAAGAGCGGGCTCCCTTCACGTATCGGCATGCAACCTGCTATGGATGAACGTGTCGATGGAAGAGCTGCCGTTCCTCGAGAAGCCGGTTCTCCCGCGTCTACGCCGGCCTGTTCTCGTGGCGGCCTTCGCGGGCTGGAACGACGCCGCTCAGGCAGCGACGTTTGCCGTGGAGACGCTGCTTCGTCTGCTTGGGACTACCAAGCTGGCGGAGGTCGATCCCGAGGAGTTCTACGACTTCACGGAGGCGCGTCCGATCATCACCCTGACGGAGCAAAAACGTTCCATCACGTGGCCGCAGAACCGGTTTTTCGCGCACCGCCTACCTGCCGCCGAGCGGGATTTGGTCCTGTTTCTGGGCGTTGAACCCCAGCTCAGGTGGAGAACCTACTGCCGTATCTTCACCACACTGGCAGATGAGCTTGACGTCTCGCAGCTCATCTCGCTCGGAGCGTTGCTCGCCGAAGTTCCGCATACCATCGAACCCAAACTGACCGGCTTTGCAGCGGGGACTGAGAACATACCAAACCTCGAGATTTTGGGTGTGGAGATGTCGTCTTACGAGGGCCCGACCGGTGTCATAGGTGCGCTCCACGACGCCTGGCTGGCCACCGGGCGGCCGGCGGTGAGCTTGTGGGGTAACGTGCCTCACTACATATCGGCCACCCCCAACCCCGGTGTGTCCCTGGCGCTGCTGCAGCGGCTCGCGGTCCTGCTCGGAGTTGACCTTCCTCTCGAAGCGCTGCAGCTACGGGCCAGCGCGTTTCGAACGCAGATCGACGAGGCGCTGCAGGAGAATCCTGAGGCGCGGGAGTACGTGGAGCAGCTGGAAGCGGGATATGGAACCGAAGCGCC
>DHWR01000285.1:0-57946 GCA_002413265.1 Chloroflexi bacterium UBA5177 | reverse complement strand
TGGTTCTGCCTGGCAAGATCGTGCTTAGTCCGCGACGCAAGAGCGTCTGCGAGCACGATGCCGTCCGTTCTTCCCGGTGGGCTCCCGAGAAGTCTCTCCACAGTGGGCGCAATGTCGACGAGTCGAGCAGGATAGCTGGAGACGTAGCCCTGCCGAACGCCGGGACCGGCAATGATCAATGGAATGTGCTGCTCGTCCCAGCCGGGTCCGAGGTGGCCTCCCCACCAGTGGTACCCGTTCGCAATGCGGTCGCCGGTCGTCACGTGCGGGGCATAGACCGCCAGGACGTCAGCCCCTGACGGGGAGGCGTCGGTATTCGCTAGG
Organism: Chloroflexi bacterium UBA5177; assembly: GCA_002413265.1. Taxonomy (GTDB): domain Bacteria; phylum Chloroflexota; class UBA5177; order UBA5177; family UBA5177; genus UBA5177. Next base: position 57,622 of record DHWR01000285.1, on the reverse strand, counting down.
GACAGGTATGCACGGCGCATGTAGACCGTGAGCGCCTTGCTGGTATATGCAGCACGGTAGGTCCAAGAACCATGAGCGAAGACCTTGTAATAAACCGCGTCGATCTCTGGACTGTCCAGCCGTGCGATGTTGCGCGCGACGGCTGCGGCACGACTTACGACCTGCACGCCCATGCTGGCGCCTGTGTCGGCCTCGAGATAGACCTTGCCGGCGTGTGCCAGCGCCATGGCTTCGTCCAGAGCGGTGAAGGAGAGCCGGTCACGGATGAAGGACATCCCGTGGTCGGCGGTAATCACGAAATCCGTCCGGCTGAGCAACCCCGCTTTGCGGTAATCGTCCATGATCCACCCGAGCTCGCGGTCGAAATGCTGCATCAGGACGCGCTGCACCTTTCCGGGACGCTTGCTGAAGTGACCGGTCACGTCGGTTTCCGGAAGGTTCATCATCACGGCTCGCGGGTAGTGCACTGTCTTGAAGGCCCAGAGCGCGTATCTGACGGTCCAGTCGTTCTCCTCCCCGACGTTCCACTGCTGGACCGCCGCGCCGAAGCTAGACGTTGGAGGCGGTATCGGTACGTCCCACCGGGGATTGTTGATGGCGCCGGGGGGAGGAAGGTGACCCGGGATCGCTTGAGCTACCCAGCGGCCGTGGTAGATGTTCGCGCACAGGATATAGTCAGCCGCCCCGGTTCCCATCACATCGGCCGCGTAACACTTGTGTCCGCTAATGGCGACGACGCGGGCGGATGGATCCTGGCCTTTGAGGGACGACGCGATCGAAGAGACGTTGTGCTGGCGGAGGATTCGCTCCAGGTCTCCGTGCTGAACCTGCGCTATATCGGTGGGCCGGGTCATCTTTCCGGTGCTTGGATCTTTCCACCAAAAGCCTTCGATGCCGTGATGCTTTGGGAAGAGGCCGGTGCCAATCGTGGCGTGGGAGGGCGGGGTATTCGCGATCTCTTGCCCCACAAAGGCTCGCGAGAAACTCGTGCCCCGCCGCTCCAGGGACTTCAAATTGGGCATGGAGGCGAGGTTGAAGTAGTCGGGTCTGGAACCGTCAAGAACGATGAGTACCAGGTACCGGGGACCGGGCGCGGCGCGAGCATCCATTCGGGTGCCGGCTGGGAACACCTGCGATGCCAAGAAAAGGATCGCGGCGGCGGCAGCGAAGAGTTTTTGCACTAGGCAGGGCGCTTCGCGGGATACAGCGCGTTGTGAGCCGCACCCAGAGTCGAGAAACACACCGGAGGTTTCAGGTTCGGCGAGTGCCCTTGCGAGGTCACTTTGTACACGGCAACGTCGTGGGTGGGGTAGCGCCAGTCGTGTGGACTGGCATCGATCGGAAATTGCCAGCCGAGGATCGAGGGCGTGTAGTGGACGCTGAGAGCAAGCGTGAAGGCTCGGTCGCTGGCCAGCGCGGATCGAAATTGCGCGACTTGCCGATCGGAAAAGCGCGGATGCTCCTCGAGGTCGTAGCTGTCGGTCAACAGATACGTCTCGGGACCCTGTAAGCGACGCGGATCGAATTGCGTAAAACACGGCTCAAAGGTGTGTGGCGGTCCGAAGTAGGGGAGGTTTATCAGGCCGTTGGGCAGCTGCTCGTACGCGACGGCCGTATTGACGGGGGCCCGTTGCGCCAGCCAGCTCGTGGCAACGTAGCGTGGATCCGGCTTCGCGAAGAGGCCGACGTACGCAAGGTCGTAGGTAAGGCTGTATAAGAGAGCTGCGAATGCGACGGCTATTGCGCCGAGGCGAATGGGACGGCTGGGCATGGCAAGCATGTCTGAAGCGAACCTTCCGGCGAGGACGGCCAGCGCGGGCAGCAGAGGCGCACTATATCGCATGAATTTCGCGGGTGAGATCGAAACAAGCACGAAATAGGCGACTATCCAGCAGAGAAGAACCACGTCCGCTTTTTCGCGCCGAATCCCAGCCCATATGGCTCCCGCGACCATCCAGATGGCGAGGGGAAAGCCCACCCCGTAGCCCAGGGGGTAGCGAATGACGTAGGCCCAGGCGGGGCCGTACGCGGACCAACGAGTCCCGTACTGCGCACTGCTGTCTACGGTCCGAATTCGGAGCGTGTGCTGCATGGCCGCGAGCCAGGCGTTGAAGTCGACGACGGAATAGATGTTGAAGATGAGATAGCCGAGTAGGGCCGATACGGCGGCGACTGCAAGGTAGAGAGCGGTTTTGCGCTGCGAGAGCGCCCACGCGGCCGCGATAGGCACGAGCAACAGAGCCATGTGATACTCAGAGCCGACTGCCACACCGCAAAGCCCGCCCGCGAGCGCGAACGACCGACGAGAAGGCCGATCCATGGCGTGAAGTGCCGCTAGCAGCGCCAAGGAGACAAGCAGGCCAGTCGTGCTATCCGGGGTGCCGAAGTGTCCCAGCTGGATGAGCAAACAGGATAGAGCGGCACAGCCGGCGGCTAGTAATGCCGAGGTTAGTCCGAAATATCGAACGGCAGTCCGATACACGACATAAACGGTCAGGGTGGAGACGAGGGCCGAGAGAAGGCGCGCGGCTAGCACGGTGCGCACGAACGTCATATCCGCGTGTGCGCCGAACGCACTGCTTGCGAATAGCGAGAACAGCGGCATGGTGAGGAGGTGAAGACCGTAGGCCAGGTACGGGAAGACCATCCCCCAGTCAAAAAAGCACTGGCTACCGCCGACCGGGCACGGGGAGGCCGAGTGATAGGTGTCGAACCAGCGGAAGAGCCAGTACACCGTCCATTCGTCGGGGTGAGGACGGCTGGAGACCGTCGCATCCTGAAGGCCCCAGGCAATGCCGTAGAGGCGAAGGCCCAAAGCAAGCACCAGTACTGCAAGAAGCAGGGGGAGACGCCATCGCGCGAGGTCGCCCCGTGGAGCGATCACGTGTATTTACAGGCCCCGGGAGAGTACGGCGCGGCCCTCCGCCACAATCGTCCTGTCAAGAAGGTAGAGGCAGCCAAGATACACGACGGCGGCGAGGAGGAGGCACGCGATGAGCGTGGGCAGGTCCCCGAGATGAAGGAATCCGAGCATGGCCGCCTCGAGCGCGATGGCGGCTGCCGACATCGCAAAAGTCGAGAGGAGCGGAACTCTGGCCGCGCGCCAGACCTGTAATGGCGAAACGTCCAGGACCCAGTCGGCGAGATACAAAGCAGCCGGAAGCTCGATGATTTGCACGGGAATGTAAACGCTGGCGAGTCCGACGATCCCGTAATGGGCTCCAAACGCCATGGCGGGAATCATGACAGCGAGCTTTATCCCGTTATAGATCGGCACGATCCAGGGCTTTCCGATGGACTTGTAGGCCTCGAAGAATATTGAGAGCATGGTTCGGTTGCCTGCATACACGGCCAGCAACGACAGCACGATAAACGAGCCTCGGTACTGCGTCCATTTGTCCCCAAGGAGTGGAACGATGATAACGGGGGCGACGGAGGCTAGCAGAGCCGCCGCAGGGAACATCACGAGACCCAGTTGACGAATCGACTTAACGAGAGTGCGCCGAAGCGCCTCAATGTCGTCCTGGAGCCGGCTGAGCGCCGGGAATACCATACTGCTTGCGACCAACGTGAAGACACTGGCGGCGATAAAAGCCAGCTTCCAGGAGGTCGAGTAGAAGCCCATGTTGCTCGTGCTCTTGATGAAATGGGGACCGACGACGAGATCAATGTTCTGCGAGAGAAAGAGCACGGTTAGGCCGAGCCCCACCCACGCTCCGTAGCGGAAGAGCTGCCACGCGATCCGCGGAACGAACTCGAGTTTGGGCCGGTACGGGTAGACGGCCCAGAGGAGAATGGTGCCGGCGACGACCGAGCCGAGCTCGCGTGCGACGAGTGCTCCGACGCCAAAGCCCCAGATAGCAAAAACCACGGCCAGGTCGCCGGCTACGATGACCTGCCCCAGAGGCGGGATAGACCGCGCCCTGAAGTCCATGTCTCGGAGCAGCAGATAGAAGTGCACTGAACCGGCCGAGGCGAAGATGTAGGCAATCGCGAGAATGCGCACCACGCCCTCTACTTCGGGCCGGTGGTAATAGAGCGCGGCAGGATGCGCGATCAGCTCGAGGACCAGTGTGACCACCACGGCGAAGAGCATGTTCAAGCTCCACGCGGTGTTCGCCACCTGCCGGCTGACCTGGCGCTCGAAGACCAGGGCCGGCCCGGTCCCGAAGTTCCTGAAGTTGTCCAGGAACTTGTAGGGCACACTGGAAATGTCAAATAGGCCCGCGGCACCGGGGCCCAGGAAGCGGCGGAGGCCTATGGTGAATATGGGGCCGAGTGCTTTAGGAGTGGCGAGCGCAAAGAGAACCCAGAACGCTCCTTCGCGTCCGGGCAATCTGTCGAGGATCCGTGCTGGGATCGCACGATATCCGGTCAGCTGGACCGGTTGCCCGACCATCTCGAGCGCTGGCTGTGGCTCTGCCGACATGGAGTCCTTTCCGCTTCCAACAATGATAGTAAAAGATGCTCAGGTCGAAGGCCGGGTCACGTAGTGGTTCAACGAAATGTAAGAGAGGCCGGTGCGGCGTCTTGGCGCGCAACGCACGGCATATCTTCGGGCGAGATGTTCGGCGTGCGCATCGATCTCTTTCGGCTTCCACAGGTGCTCGAGATGGTGCGGGAGGCCATCGGATCTGCGTCGCGAATTACGGTCTTCTACGTCAATATCTATTGCATGAACCTTTCGCGGCGACACCCCGATTTCCGCGAGACACTGAACCACGGTGACATGGTGTACTGCGATGGCACCGGCGTGCGCCTGGGCGCGAGGCTCCTGGGAATAGACATCCCGCAGAGAATGACCGGCGCAGACTGGATACACGATTTGTGCCGTCTCGCCGTCCGAGATGGTCTCTCGCTCTTCTTTCTCGGTTCTGCCGCTGGAGTTGCAGAAGAGGCGGCAAGCGCGCTTCGCGTCCGCTATCCGGGGATACGTGTCGTCGGCTGTGAGGCGGGGTTCGAGATCGGCACGGAGACCATCTCGACGATCAATTCAAGTGGCGCCGACATCCTTCTGGTCGGAATGGGATCCCCACGTCAGGAGCGGTTCATCGCGACGAACAGGTCCGACATCAATGTGCCGGTAATGTGGGCGGTTGGAGCGTTATTCGAGTTCGTGTCGGGACGAATTCCACGCGGCCCTCACTGGATGACGGAGCACGGGCTGGAGTGGGTGTGCCGGCTGGCAACGGAGCCGGCCAAGCTGTGGAGGCGCTATCTAATTGGGAACCCTGCGTTCATGGCGAGCGTGCTAAGAGAGAGGCTGCGGCGATTCCTATCGCTCTCTAGTCCTTCATAGCTTCTGCCAGGATTGCGGCGACCTCGGGTCGAGTGAACTCCGCGGGCGGGAGATCTCCGGCACGAAGCATTGCTCGAACCTCGGTTCCACTAAGGTTCATGCGATGCTCCGGCCCATGCGGGCAGGTTTTCTCAGTCGCATGGTTGCCGCAGACCCGGCAATAGAATGCGTTCTCGAAGAACAAAGGCTGAATGCCAAGCTCGCCCGCGGCGAACTCGGAAAAGATGTGCTGTGCATCGTACGGACCGTAGTAGCCGCCGACTCCCGCGTGGTCGCGACCGACGATGAAGTGGGTACAGCCGTAGTTCTTACGTATCAACGCGTGAAAGATTGCCTCACGCGGCCCACCATACCGCATCGCGGCCGGGTTGACGGCGAGCAACACGCGATCCGCGGGGTAGTAATCAGCGAGCAGGGCTTCGTACGACCGCATTCGCACATCGGCGGGAACGTCATCGGACTTGGTAGCGCCCACGAGCGGGTGCAAGAGCAGGCCATCGACGATCTCCATCGCAGCCTTTTGCATGTACTCGTGCGCGCGGTGGACAGGATTGCGCGTCTGAAACCCGACGATCGTGCGCCATTTCCGCTCCGCAAATATTCGCCGGGTCTCGGCAGGCGGATGATAGTGCTTGGGAAAGGCAGGGGACGGTAGGGGTCCAAACACCCGCACTCGTCCGCCAACGGCGACTTCTCCCTCGGCGTAGAGTGCCGCGACTCCGGGGTGTGCCTCGTCGGTCGTACGATAGACCTTTTCGGCCTCTCGCTCTTTGTCTCGCTTGAATACTTCAGCTACTTCGAGGACGGCGAACGCGCTGCCGTCGAGCGCCAGTGCGATCCTGTCGCCTGCACGCGTGGACTGGGCATTATCCGCTTCAAGGGAAAGCGCGATCGGGATCGTCCAGGGGATTCCGTTGGCAAGCCGCATCTCGTCCACGACGGAGTCATAGTCGGCACTTCCCATGAAGCCGGTAAGCGGGCTATAGCCACCGATGGCCAGCATTTCGACGTCGGACGCTTCTCGGGCGTTGAGATTTCGGACCTGCAAGGAGCGAGCTTCGTCCTCGATCTGGCCCGCTTCGCTCTTGGGAAGCTGCAAATTCACGAGTGCTCCCCCATGGGGTGAGGCGCCGAATTGTTCTCGCTCGATTACAGATGTAGACACGATTTACAGATACCCCCATCCCTTCAACTTTTCTTTGATCTGATTCTCTTCGTCTTGAGTCAGAAACGACTCCGTCGACTGAGGTGTGAGCACCATATCCAGCTCTTCGACCTCGCGCTCGCTCTCGTTGAATATCTCCGTCAAAACCCGGCCATCCATATCGACAGGCACGCCTAGCCCCATGGTGTGCAATATCGTCGGAGTCATGTCGATAAGGCATGCATCGGCGACAGTGGTACCTGCTGTTATCCCCGGTCCCCTCGCGAGCAAGATTCCCTTCTCATCATGCGACCCTGGAACCTGTCGGAGCTCGTCAAATGGAACATGTCCAACCACCGGGCCTTGCGCCAGAGGTCCTTCCTTGTACATCTCTTTGCACCAGACAATGATGTCGGGCGAGCGCTCTGTAAATTCGCCCTGAAAGAGCTCCTCGCGCTTGAAGGCGCGTTCCACGATCTTCTCCCCCGTATGTGGATCGCGGAGCTCCAGCACGTCGCGAATGATGCGGTTACGGAGAGCCTCGTAGTCGTCCGGAGCGACCGTGCCCAGCTGCTGGCGGCCGCGAACATTTATCACGATGCCGGCCAACGGCGGACACTTCATGGGGAAGTGGTACGCCTGAGTCTGACCAAAGTCAATCTCCTGAAGCGCTCGCCACATAGTCTTCAATCCACCCTGTGCTCCCTTCGGGAGGTTGCGACGCAGCATTGAGCGGAGCTTGGCCGGCATGACCTTCTGGTTCAGCGCATAGATTCTTTCGTTGAAGGACTTTGCCTGAGCCTTCGGAGCAAGCAGTCCTTGCTGCGCCAACCACACGTTGAGGTTCAGCTGGCGGGGAGGCGTAATATTGCCGCCGTGGTCCGAAATCACAAAAATCGTGTCGTCTGGACCGAGGCGCTCGAGGGTCTCTCCCAGCGCCTGGTCCATCTTTCGATAGAAGCGATTAATGACGTCGCCCCAGCGTCCAGCCGCCTGCGGATCGTAGACCGGCGTGCGCTGGTCCACGAACCCCATGAAGAAGTGGTGAATCTCATCCGAGACCCTGTGAACCGCCATGAAAAAGTCGTACTGCTTTTCCATCAGACGGTTGATCAGGTTGCTCATTCGCTCCATTTGGTCGTCGAGCGCCTGTACCTGCTGTTCAGTAGTCAGCAGTCGGAAATCTCCCTGTTCATCCGGAGAGGCCCGGTCACCAAGCTGTTCCCGAAGCTCGGGAGGATAGAACGAGTCAGGTGTGTCTCCCGGCGTCGGAAAGCCCGAAACCATGAGGCCGTTGACTGGCCACGCTGGAAACGTCATCGGCACTCGAGCGGCGCATACCGTGCCTCCAAGCTTGCCGACGATATCGAAAATCGTTTGCTCGGCGAAGTACCGGGAGTTGGCGATGCGACCTACGTATTCGTAGCTAAGGGCGTCGTAGTCCTGGAACATATAGACGCCGTGCTTTCCGGAATTCTTTCCGGTCATAAAGGTGACCCAGGCGGCTGCGCTTTGAAAGGGCACGGTTGAGATAAGCTCGCCGGAGGCTCCGTCCTTCATCAGAGACTCGAAGTTAGGCATCTCCCCACGCTGGACAAGCGGCCGGATGAAGCGCCAGGTGGCTCCATCGAATCCAATGACGTAGACTCGCCTCAATCTGGTCTCCTTTCGCTACGCAGTGCCACGCTTAGCCGGCGACGACGACGCGGCCGTCCAGGTCTTCAGGTGCGTCGAGCTTCATGAGGCGACAGGCCGTTGGCAGGACGTCATGCACCGAGGCATGATCGACGTTGATTCGCTGCCCTCGTATGAACAGCGTTGCGTTGTCGTACTTGTGCATGCCCACCAGCTTACCCCGGCCGGTGAACTGGTCCGATTCGAATGTGCCCTTGATGTCGTATCCGTCGAGCGGCATTACCAGAAGGTCCGGGGCGCGGTCTCTTTGCGGACCGTGATAGATATCGTCGGCGCGATATACCTCGGCTATCATGCGCTCCTCGCTCTCCGGATCGCGCAAGTCTTGAAGACGACCGGCGAGCTCATCCAGCAAGGCGGGCGCATCGGCGAGCGCCACCGAGCCGGCGATTTCTCTGCCCTCGAGGTTCAGGTACACCCGGCCCGGATCCAGACTGTAAGCGCGCGTGAGGGGTTCGAGCCCGCTCGGTCCCTTTTCCGAGCCTGGCTTGAAGTGGAGATACCCCTGCTCCTCCAGCCAGACGTTGAGATAAACCTCTTTTCTCAGCGTGGTGAAGCCGTGATCGGACAGGATTATCAGTTGATCGTCCGCCGACAGCTTTGAGAGGATATTGCCGGCCAGAGCATCGATAAGCCGGTACGCGTCCAGAAACATCGGCCCATACTTCGGGTCTTTGTCCTCCATGTATTGCCACATGAAGTGGTGCAGGCGATCGGTCTCCATAAAGACCACGAAGAAGAGAGCCCATTCTTCTTTGTCCATGAGGTATGTAACGGCCTCGGCTCGCTTCTCCGCCGTGACCTTGAAGTCTTCGATGAAGTCCTCGAGGGACTGGCGAGCTACCCACGGATCGGTGTCGATCCGGTATCCAATTGACTCGAGAGGAGCGAGAACGGACGTCGGATAGACGGCTTTTGACAGAACTGGAGCCAGAAAGTCGGAGATGACGACGCCGTTGATCCGTTGCGGAGGATAGCTGAGCGGCACGTTGATTGCGACGGCACGTCTCCCGGCGTCGCTGACCAGCTCCCACAGAGTTTTTGATCGAACGTGAGCCGATGTCATTACTTCGATGGAGTTCGTACCCGGTTTTCGGTCCACGAAGCCGTAGATGCCGTGTTTTGCGGGATTCTTCCCTGTATTGATCGACGTCCAAGCCACGGCTGACACGTCGGGCAGGGAGGAATTCATCTCCACTGCGGTTCCGCTCTCGAAGGCTCTTGCCAGATTCGGCATATCACCTGCATTCATCAGGCTCTGGAGCAGCGGAAGTGGCGAGCCGTCCAGTCCGAGAATGAAAAGGCGCTGCGGCCTGGACGAGCGAAATAAGCGCATCAACCGTCCTTCAGGTTCCCTTCTCTCCGCGACCTCGGAACCCGATGGCACGCGCACCTGGACCCTGGCGATTTCCTCTGGCGGGACCCCTCGATTATGGTGACTTGCCTCAGCCGGGCACAAGCAGATGAAGTGGTTCAGGCGGTGATTTAGATCCGCAGACGGAGCCGTTGGCATCTTGCGATGCCGGCGGCTCCTTCACTTCAGGAAACGTTTCAGTCACAGCCTGACCCGGTTCCGCGTGAAACTGGAGAGATCGCTGCCTAATATGACGAGTCAGCGGATCGCGACGACTCGTTGATGGGTTGCGGGCCGCGTCGCAACTGGCGTGACAAAAGGGAAATCTATGGTCGACCAGGTAATTCTCGCCCTTGACCAGGGCACGACCAGTTCGCGCAGCATCCTCTTCAGTCATGATGGGCACGCGCTCGGCACGGCCCAAGAGGAGTTCAAGCAGCATTATCCGCGACCTGGATGGGTGGAGCACGATCCTGATGATGTCTGGCGTACACAGCTGTCGACCGCTCGGAAGGTACTGGCGGAGCGGAATCTTACGGCTGCTGACGTTGCTGCCATCGGTATCGCAAACCAGCGCGAGACAGTCGTGGTGTGGGACAAGACCACCGGAAAGCCGGTGCATAACGCGATCGTGTGGCAGGATCGCCGGACGGCAGACTTCTGTGACCGGCTGAAGCGGGAGGGCTGGGAGCAGGATGTTCTGGCCAAGACTGGCCTGGTGATTGACGCCTACTTCTCTGCCACAAAGGTGAGCTGGATCCTCAACAACCTGCCGGGGGCCAGGCGGAAGGCGCAGAACGGCGATCTCCTTTTCGGCACCATTGACAGCTTTCTTATCTGGCGTCTCACGGCCGGCAAGCTACACATCACCGATTACAGCAATGCCGCGCGTACCATGCTGTTCAACATCCACACCCTCGTGTGGGATGACGACCTCCTCCAAGAGCTGGACATTCCAGCGGCAATGCTCCCGCAGGTTCAACCATCTTCCGGCGTGTACGGCGAGACCGACAAGCAGTTCTTCGGCGCGCCGGTCACCATCTCAGCCGATGCCGGCGATCAACAGGCTGCTGCGTTCGGGCAGGCTTGTTACCAGCCCGGCATGGTGAAAAATACCTACGGAACCGGCAACTTCATGCTGATGAACACCGGAGACCGGCCGCGGAAATCGAAGCATGGGCTGCTGACGACTATCGCTTGGGGAATCGGCGGCAACGTTGTCTACGCCCTGGAAGGCAGCATCTTTGCCACCGGAGCCGCGGTGCAGTGGCTGCGGGATGAGCTGCGGATCATCGGTGGCGCCGCGGAAACGGAAGCGCTTGCCACGTCCGTACCGACTACCGGCGGCGCGTATCTTGTTCCGGCTTTCGCCGGCCTGGGAACTCCCTACTGGGATCAATACGCGCGCGGCACGATCGTAGGCTTGACCCGCGGTACTGGCCGGGCAGAGATTGCGCGGGCCACGCTGGAGTCGGTCGCCTATCTGTCGCGCGACGTGCTCGAGGCCATGCGCCGCGATTCGGGTCTGGAGATTCGCGAGCTGCGCGTGGATGGAGGCATGGTGAAGAACAACTTCCTCATGCAGTTTCAGGCGGATATCGCGAACATGGCGGTACAGCGCCCCGCGGTGCAGGAAACCACGGCGCTCGGCGCGGCTTACCTGGCGGGACTCGCCGTGGGCTACTGGCAGAGCCAAGAGGATGTCGCCCGGAACTGGGCCATGGAACGCGAGTTCACGCCCCAGATGTCGGAGCACGAGCGGGAAGGTCTCTATCGCGGCTGGAAGCGCGCGGTGGAGCGGTCGCTCGGTTGGGCGGAGCTCGAGCCTTACTAGAGGAGGATCTAACAGCAGCAGAACAACGCCGCGTTGTGGCCGGCTCCACAGGCGTGCTACAAACTCGTGGGCAACGACCACAGGTTCCTTGAGACCTGCCTAAGGAATAAAATGCTGCCGGCAGCGCGGCGGCTTGAGAGGAAAGGAAAAAAATCATGCCGACGCGCGTGGCGATAAACGGGTTCGGCCGTATAGGCAGACAGGCATTCAAGATAGCTCTGGGCAAGCCGGATCTCGAGGTCGTGGCGATCAACGACATCGGGGACGTCAAGAACATGGCCTATTTGCTAAAGCACGATACCGTGTACCGCGCCGACGATTCTGAGGTGGCGGCTGATGGGAACGGCATCGTCGTGGATGGGAAACGCTACCCCGTCCTGGCGGTCAAAGATCCGACCCAGCTTCCCTGGAAGGATCTAGGGGTGAACGTGGTCATCGAGTCCACCGGGCTCTTCACCAATCGTGACCAGGCCGCGGCGCACCTGCAAGCGGGTGCGAAGTCCGTCGTGATTTCGGCGCCCGCCAAGGGTGCACCCTCATTCGTGCTTGGTGTGAACGACTCGGACTACGACGTCTCCACCGACAGCATCATCTCCAATGCCTCTTGCACGACCAATTCCATCACGCCTGTCATGGCTGTTCTCGACGAAAAATTTGGCGTGGCAAAAGCGCTGATGACAACCGTGCACTCGTACACTGCTGACCAGCGGCTCGTCGACAGCCCTCACAAGGACTGGCGACGGGGGCGAGCCGCGGCACAGAACATCGTGCCCACCAGCACCGGGGCCGCGATCGCCGCAGCCGAAGCTCTTCCACAGCTGAAGGGAATCTTCGACGGAGTTTCCTTACGGGTCCCGACGGTTGATGTATCGCTGTCCGACCTGACGGTGCTCCTGAAGACGCGTACCACCGCGGATGAGATCAACCAAGCATTCAGAGACGCGGCCGGTACCGATCGCTTCAAGGGAATTCTCGAGGTCACGGAAGAGCCACTCGTCTCTGCGGACTTTGTAGGCAATCCCGCGTCATCGATTGTCGATTTGGAGCTCACGCAGGTGGTAGACGGCGATTTCGTGAAGGTCTTCGCCTGGTATGACAACGAGTGGGGTTACTCGAACCGGCTGGTCGAAGAGGTGATGATGGTGGGCAATAGTCTGAAGGCGGAGCCGGCTGGAGCAGTCGTCTAGCACGGACTAGCGACGGGAGAAGTAACACCTCTCGGGCCGTTGGTACACTCCACCATGGTGCGAGCCGTGTTCATGGGAAGCGACTCGTTCTCCTTACCCGTTCTGGAGAAGCTCGTCGACCAGGGGCAAAATCTCCGCACTGCGGTAGAAGTGGTGGCGGTGGTAACACAACCGGACAGGCCGGCAGGGCGCGGCAGAAAACAGCGGCAGAGTCCGGTGAAAATATTTGCGCAGGAACGCAAACTAGACGTGTTACAGCCACGCCGGATTCGAGAGGAAGCCGCCTTTCACGAGTTCAAAGCGTTCAGGCCGGAGCTAGTCGTGGTCGCTTCCTACGGACAGATTTTGCCGGACGCACTCCTTTCTGTGCCGCAGTGCGGCTGCCTAAATCTTCACCCGTCGCTGCTGCCGAAGTATCGGGGCCCGTCACCGATTGTCGGGCCGATTCTGGACGGCGAGGTCGAAACCGGCACGACACTCATGCTGATGTCCTCGCACATGGACGCGGGGCCCATAATTTCGCAGCGGTCCTCGCTCATTGAGGCAGAAGAGACCGCAGGCGAGCTGGAGGCCCGGCTCTCGCGATTGAGCGCGGATCTCTTGCTCAAGATGCTTCCAGAGTGGATTGATGCGCGGATCAAGCCGAGGGAGCAGGACGATTCGGCGGCGACCTACACCAGCCGCATCAAAAAGGAAGACGGAAGGCTCAATTGGACGGAGTCGTCAGAGCATCTTTCTCGGCAGATTCGAGCATTTAACCCGTGGCCGGCCGCCTTTACATCTTGGAATGGAAAGCATGTGAGAATTCTGCGAGCCCGGCCGTTTTCCGGAGACGGAGAACCTGGGAAAATAGTTGGTTTCCGCGACGGTGTTCTGCTGGCCGGTACTGGGAGCGGGCTGCTCGGGATTGTGGAGCTGCAGCTTCCCGGAGGCACAGCGATGCCCGCGGCGACCATGGTACGCGGAAGGCCAGAGCTGTCGGCCGCGCAACTGGGCGCGTAGCTGAGTTGGTCATCGGTGTCGCGCGAGTCGTGCTCCACATCCCCGGAGCCCGCTCTCTAAAGGAAAAGCGACACGTTATGAAGTCATTGATCGCCCAGGTGCAGCGCCAATATGGCGTCACTATCGCCGAGATCGATAGGCAAGATCAGTGGCAAGTTGGGGTACTTGGTGTCGCTCACGTTTCAAATGATGCGGCGCACGCGGACGAAGTGATTGCGAAGGCAGTTCGAGGACTTTCCAGCTTAAGAGGAGACGCCGAACTTCTGGACTTCGAGACGGAAGTCATCCACGCTCTGTGAAAGCGCAACCGGCAGGGGAAGAGGGGCCATGCGACATTCGCTACTTCGCGCTCAGTGCTGCCGAAGTGGGACGGCTGCGAATACCCAGTGGGTTCGAAACGGACTCGGTGCACGAGCTGCACAGGTCGGAAGACGAAGACGATTTGCGCTGGCACTTGGTTTCAAGGAAAGTGGAGACGTTTCGCAAGAGCTACGACGACGGAGATCCACGCGAATGGCTCGAGCCTTACTACGAGCAGATCGATGCGGGCCGCGTCAGATTTCTGGCGGCATCTCGCGGTCTCGAGCCGGAGGGTCTACTGACATATTGTCAAGTCGACTGGAACGACACACTCTGGCTGCTGGACATCAGAGTAAGTGAAAGCGAGCGCCGTTCGGGTCTGGGCTCGGGTCTGCTTCGGGAGCTGCAGACGATAGCCCGTCAGAAGAGAGTGCGCGGCATCTCTGTTGAGACCCAGATCAACAATGTGCCCGCGATTCATCTCTATCGAAGGTGCGGTTTTCGCGTGAGCGGCTTCAACGATCATCTCTATGAGAATGACGACGCGGAGCGGCAGGACGTGGCCGTGTTTCTCTTCTGGGAAACCAGCTAGCCATTTCGAAGCGCGACTTTCATGCCGAGCTCGATGGCGTGAGCAAGTTCGACGGCGGCGAGGTGGAGGTGCGTAGGGTAGACGCTTCCACTAGTGGCGAGGGCCTCCTGCCCGGCCTCGATGGCCTTCAACCCGGCACGGCAATGGCGTGCGGCCTCCTCCAGATCCCGGACATCGCGTTTTTCATCCACGTTCGACTCCTTTGGCGCAACCGGTCAAGTTTGCCGCCGGCCACGCACCATGCCGTTGATAGCATGAGTTGGGTAGGCCTTTCGCGTAGGCGGTTAAAGGGAGGACCAGATGGTCACGCGACAACGAGACCAGAAGATTACATACACGACGATGAGCGTCGAGCAGGCCGAGAGCTTCAACCGGGATTATGACCGCGCTCTGGATCAGGTGCGGTCTCAGCTGGGCCGCCGATATCCCCTTTACATAAATAACCAAGCCGAGTCCTCGACGAATCCTGTCTTTGAAGACCGAAGCCCAAATGACACTCGTGTGGTCCTCGGAAATTTCGAGGAGGGCGGGAAGCAGCATGCCGATGCTGCAATTGAAGCCGCTCGGGGCGCCTTTCCCGCGTGGTCGTCGTATCCCTGGCAGAAGAGGATCGAGATTCTACGACGCGGAGCCGAGATCTTCCGACAGCGTAAATATGAGATTGCTGCGTGGCTTTCCTTGGAAGCGGGGAAGCCGCGCCTGGAATCGATGGGCGAGGTAGAGGAGGCTGCGGACCTCATTTTCGGGTACTGCGGGTACATGGAGGACGCCAACGGCTTCGTAGTCGAGATGGAACGCCTGTCGGCTCAGGAGGCGAATCACAGCGTTCTACGGCCATATGGCGTCTGGATCGTCATTGCTCCGTTCAATTTTCCTGTCGCACTCACGACGGGAATGATTGCGGGCGCCCTGGTGGCCGGGAACACGGTTGTCTTTAAGCCCTCGCACGAGACTCCCCTGGTCGGGACAAAAGTGTTCGAGTGCCTCCGGGATGGCGGTCTTCCGGCCGGCGCGCTGAACTTCGTTACGGGCCATGGAAACCAGATCGGTGAACAGCTCTCCAGCCATCCGAGCGTAGATGGCATCGTGTTCACGGGATCGGCTCAGGTGGGCACGCGACTGTTTAGAGAATTCAGCAAAGAGCGACCACGACCGTGCATTGCCGAAATGGGGGGCAAGAACCCGACTATCGTCACCGATTCGGCCGATCTTGACAAGGCCGTGGAGGGAACGGCAAGGGCCGCCTTCGGCTACAGCGGGCAGAAGTGCAGCGCGACCTCTCGCGTCTACGTGCACGACTCGGTTGCCGGGGAGTTTACGAGGCGATTGGTTGAACGCACTCAGCAGCTTGTGGTGGGACCGGCGGAGCGAGACGATGTCTTCATGGGTCCTGTCATCAACCGCACGGCGTACGAGCGTTTTCAGCAGGCGTGCGAGAGATCTCACAACGATGGGGAGATCCTCAGCGGAGGAAACGTGGTGACAGATGGGCCCCTGAAGCACGGGTACTTTTGCGCTCCCACCATCGTGTCGCTGCCGAAAGACCATCAGTACTTCTACGAGGAGTTGTTTGTTCCGTTGGTGGCCGTGGCGAGAGTCTCGTCACTCGACGAGGCCCTGACGCTCGCCAATGATTCGAAATACGGATTGACGGCCGGAATATTCACGGAGGACGAACGAGAGCAGCAAGAATTCCTGAAGCGCATGGAGGCCGGAGTAATCTACGTCAATCGCCGCGGTGGCTCGACGACCGGGGCATGGCCACGAGTACAGTCCTTCGGCGGCTGGAAAATGAGCGGCTCTACGGGTAAGAACGCCCTCGGACCGTACTACGTCCAGCAGTTCATGCACGAGCAGTCGCAAACCGTCGTCACGGACTAGACGACCTCGATCGACTCCTCGGTGACGTCGTCGCCGTCCATGCGATAGGCGTGCATGATCGGCTGCTCCGGGTCGGCCAACGATAGGATCAAGTACAGCGTTTCGGGGTAGAACGCTAGCCGGCGGTCTTCTGGAGATGGATAAGCCCGAGTGTGCGTGTGTGAATGGTAGATGGCCGCCAGATCCCAGTCGTTGTCCTCGATCTCCAGCATTGCATGCAGCTGCTGCTTCGGATCCATCTTGTAGTGGACGGGGCTCGAGTCGGAGTTTTCGATAGGGTAGAACTTCACGACCTTGCCGTTCTCCGCAGCCAGTAGGCCGCATCCCTCGTTGGGGAATTGTTCACGCGCCTGCTCGATCATGGCTTCCACGAAATGGCGCGCGATCACCACAAGAATGCGCCTTCCAGATCTTCAGAAAGCTCCGAAAGATCAGCCGTCCAGAGATTGCCGCTCAAGTACTTCCAACCGGCGTCGGGAAGGAGAGCGACGACCGTGCCCCCTTTCATACCCGCGGCATATTTGAGGGCCGAGTGGACGATGGCCCCGGAAGAAACGCCCGCGAAGATACCTTCTTCGCAGGCCAAACGTCGCATCATCTCGATGGCGGGCTCGCTTGGCACCAGAATCTTTGCGTCGAGAACCGTGGGATCGAAGATTGGTGGAACAAATCCTTCCTCAAGACTGCGAAGACCCTGTACCAAGTCGCCCGGCAGCGGTTCGGCTGCCACGATCTTGACCCCCGGTCGTTCCTCTTTCAAGCGTCGACCGACCCCCGTTAGAGTGCCCCCCGTGCCCAAGCCCGCCACGAAGACATCTACGTCCGGGACATCCCTGAGTATTTCCGGCCCTGTCGTCTCGTAATGTGCGCGTGGATTTGCGTCGTTTCCGTACTGGTTCAGGACCCAGTAACGGTGCTCTTTGTCGAGCTCTTTTGCCATCTCAATGGAGCCGTTGGTACCTCGCTCAGCCGGCGAATCGATAATCTCCGCACCCAGGATCTCCAAGAGTTTCCTTCGCTCCGGCGTGACGTTCGATGGCATGACGGTAACTACCCGGTATCCTTTGACCCGACTGACCATGGCGACCGCGATGCCGGTGTTGCCACTCGTCGGCTCCAGCAGAATGTAGTCAGGTGATTCCGCACGGTCCTCGAATTCCTCGATCAGATACTTGGCTACCCGGTCCTTTACGCTGCCGCTCGGGTTCATGCCTTCGAGCTTCGCGAGCAGCCGAACGTGCGGATATGGGTTGAGCCTGGACAGCTCGACGACGGGAGTATTGCCGATTGCCTCGACAATGCTCGACGCCACGCCGGAAGAAACGCGAGGCAAGCCCGCATTCGAGGTGGACGTCACTTCGTACTAACCGCCGGCCATCGCGGGCAGGATGATGACGGTATCACCGTCCGCCACGACGGTATCGAGTTTTTGAAGATATTGGATGTCTTGGTCGTTGACGTACACATTCACGTATCGATGCAGCTGGTCCTCATCGAAGAGCTGGCTGCCTAGCTCCGGGTAATGTTTGGCTGCATCGCGCAGAATCTCACCGACGGTGGCTCCCGAGGCCACAATGCTCTTGGCTCCTCCGGTGTGTCCTCTCAGGACGGGCGGAATGCGGACAGTACTCATGCTTCTCCTCGTCCAAGCCAGCCACGCCGGCACGCCAGGACACAGACGCGGTTTCTAAGAAAGGGGCGGTACGGCACTTGGCAGACTGAATCGGGCCGGCAAGCTCGATCTCGTCGTTTCCGCCGCCTCGTTGTGAGCGATTGTACAAGGTGGCTTCCGGCACTCGGCGCCCTCTCGTCAGCGATGGTGGGAGGGATTCGTCGTCGAAGCAAACTGCTTCGAGATCCCTGCGAGCACTGTTCGGGGACCGACGATGTCCCACGCAAAGGGCTGATGCTCTCGAATCGATTTGAAGTAACGTGCGACCACAGTAAGGTCTGCGGAGCCGAGCGCAAGATCCTTGACTCTACGGTCGTTGGTGTAGAGACAGCCATGGTCCTCGTACCAGCCTCGCAGCTCGTAGTCCAAGCTCGACCTCCGGCACCGCTGACAGAACGAATGTTCTAATATAGCATGCCGTTTCGTTCAGGAGATCTGGCGCAAGGCCATGAGGCAACCAACCCCGAGAAGTCCAGCGGCGGGGGCGAACAGTTTGAAGAGCAGCAGTCGCGCCGGTCTCTCGGTCGTGTTGCGGGCGACGATTGCAGCGACTCCAGCTACGACAAGACTTGCGATCAGAACCGTGGCCGCTGAAACGGAATGAGCAGCCACAACCAGAGCAGTGCCGGCGAGAGCGCTAAGCGCGTACAGAGTGAAGATGGTTGGGACGAGTCGCCGTTCTCCGAGAACCACGGCAAGGTTGCGGACTCCCATCTCGCGGTCCGTCTCGAGGTCCGGCGCAGCGTTTGCAAGATGGGCGGCCGCAATGATTGGAGCACCGGCTGCGTAGACGAGTAGAAAGCTGAGATTCAGCCGAGAGTTGATGAGCCATATCCAGGTCAGCAGACCCATGAAGCCCGCTAGATAGCCGGCGACGCTAAATGGTCCCCTGCTAAGCCAGAGGTCGTAAGCCCATCCACCTGAGGTTGCGAGCAGAAGGACGATCATCGACGGCCATCCGAAGGTGAGCGCAAAGAGCGCCGAAACCAGTGCCGCGGAAACAGTCAAGACAAGAGCCGATCGCTCTGTCGCCTGGCCGCAGGCGATGGGTTTGTCGCGCTGGAAAATCCGGTCAATATCCTTGTCGACGTAATCGTTGAGGGCGCCTACCGAGGCCTGGCAGAAGAGCACGGCGGCTACGGCGCGGAGAAGAAACGAACCTCCGGGGTATCCCCCATGAGCTACGAGGACCAGTGCCGCGGACGTGAGAACCACGATCGACACCGGAAACGGATGAACGAGTCGAGCGATGGCCCAGGCACGAGACAGGGGCGTCACGGCAGCCGCCCCACCCACGATAGAGTGCTAGGCTGATCTCGAAAGCTGCAGCTGGCCGGAGCAGAACGAAACATGGAAGTTGTAATCGGGGATCGCACGATCCCTTATCTCCTCAAGGGCTCACGACCGGGAACAATTGTATTCTTGCCCGCCCTTGGAACCCGAGCATCCATGTGGTCCAAGCAGATCGACCGCTTCTCCGACAGGTACACGGTGGTGGCGCCGGAGCTGGGAGGGCATGACTCCACAAGTTCCGGCGCTAGTTTCGAGGATCTGGTCAGGGATCTGGAGTCGGTATTGGGGGCGACCGGCGCAACGTGGGCACATGTCGTAGGGATCTCTTTGGGGGGGATGATCGCTCAAGAATTCGCGCTCCGATGCCCTGAGAGGGTGCTTTCGCTTACGCTCGTCAACACCACCAGCCGCTACTCGGAGGAAACGCGTGAGGCGTTTCGCCGGAGAGCGAAGACCGTGGAGCAGGAGGGAATGTCTACAATCGCGGAGAGCGTGCTGCAGCGCTGGTTTACGCCAGCCTTCCTCCAGTCGCACTCAGAAGAGCTATCGACGGTAAGAAGTATGCTCCTCAAGGCCGACCCTCACGCCTATGCGTCGATGGCGCGAGTAGTGGCCGATGTGGACACCTACGAGCGTCTGCCGCAGATCGAGGTTCCGACATTGGTGGTAAGGGCCGATGAAGACGCGAGCATGCCAAGCGAGGCCTCCGGACAGCTAGCCGCCCGGATTCCCAATGCTGAGCTGGCTCGAGTTCCACGGTTGGCGCATCTGTTTCCGGTAGAGGGTCCGGAGGCGTTCGACGCTCTTTTTTCGCCTTTCCTTGACCGAGCCACCAAGCTGGGCGTCTTGGACTGGGAACGCGAGGAGCCCGCGCACGCTTGGTGATCAGGCCGCCAAGTAGACTCTTTCGTGCCCGCATTGACCCGCAATAGAAGGGGCAATCGCTGGGAGGAGTCAGGAAGCATGCAGGACATCAGCCGAGCAAAGTATGTTCAGCTGCGACGCGAGGGCGGCCACTTCTCAATAGTCTTGCTGGACGAGAACCGTGAGGAGATCGGGCACGGCTACCGAGGGCCGACAGTAAGACGAGCCGAGGCAGATCTCAAATACTGGACGCGCGACAAGAAGCTGGAACAACTACCGGACTAGCGGTCGACCCAGGAAGATCTAGGAGGCGTGAGCAACGGCTGCGCCGGCAGCCATTCGCAAGTCTTCCGCCTTGTCGACCTGCTCCCAGGGCGCATCTATGTCACTTCGTCCAAAGTGGCCGTAAGCGGCGGTAGCCTGGTAGATCGGGCGGCGCAGCCTGAGATTTCGAATGATAGCGGCCGGACGAAAGTCGAAGAACCGCTCAATCAGTGAAAGGATCTCTGCGTCGGAGACACGCCCCGTACCAAACGTCTCGGCCATGATCGAGAGAGGCTGGGCCTTACCGATCGCGTACGATACCTGGATCTCGAGGCGCTCTGCCAGCCCGGCAGCGACGAGATTCTTGGCGACATATCGCGCGTAATAGGCGGCCGACCTGTCGACCTTTGTCGGATCCTTGCCGGAAAAGGCTCCTCCACCATGTCGAGCCATGCCCCCGTAGGTGTCCACAATGATCTTGCGCCCGGTGAGCCCAGCGTCGCCGTGCGGACCACCGATCACGAATCGGCCGGTCGGGTTGACAAAATACTTGGTGTCTTCGTCGAGCATCTCAGGAGGAATTACCTCCTTGATCACCAGGTCTCGAATGTCGGTTGCGATGTCTTCCTGCGTGACGTGATCATCATGCTGCGCTGAGACGAGCACCGTGTCGACGCGATACGGCTTGCCGAACCGGTATTCAACAGTGACTTGCGCCTTCCCATCGGGCCGCAGATAGGGAATCGACCCGTCGCGTCGAGCTTCAGAGAGACGGCGGCAAAGCGCCTGCGCCAGTGAGATTGGCAGGGGCATCAGCTCCGGCGTCTCCGTGCAGGCAAAGCCGATCATCATGCCCTGATCGCCGGCCCCAATCTGATCGATCTGCGCGTCGGAGTTTGCCGCTTCAATTGCGCGATCTACCCCCTGCGCAATGTCCCCGGATTGCTGATGCAGCCTCAGGTCGACGTGACATGAGGAGGACTCAAACAGCAGTTCACCACGGTCGTAGCCGATCTTGGCAATCGTGTCGCGAGCGATCTGTACCGGGTCTATATCAGCGCTGGTCGTGATCTCGCCAAAAATCAGGACGTATCCAGTGGCGGCGGACGTTTCACAAGCCACCCGCCCGTTCGGATCCTGAGTAAGCACCGCGTCAAGAATCGCGTCGGAAATCTGGTCACAGACCTTGTCCGGGTGGCCCTCGGTGACCGACTCAGATGTGAAGAACAGCTGGGGGGACTGCATAAAGGTCGTCGTCATCGATTCTCCTCAAAGGCAGAGGCCTCTGCAACGCACAAAATCTTGTTATTATACCGGCCCGGGCTGCCGCCGCGGGCATCGTGTACGCTATCACAATGTCAGAGCAGAGGCCGCGTCGAGTACGTGCGACAGCTCGAACGTCGAGTCGAACTGCTTCATCTTCGCAATTGCGAGATCTGGGTCAGGTGCCGCGTCGCGAGGACACTCGAGGCCATCCGCGCCCGACGCTCGGCTATCTTGTTTTCACTATCTTTCTGGTGGTCAGTGCTTTCGGCGCGGGGTACGCGGCTCTGTCGCTGCATCACCGTTCGAACATCAACGCTGCTGCCCCATTCCACCCCGCCATGCGGGCCGTTATTTTCGTGCTCGGCGGCTACTCCGGTACGCAGCTACTCAATCCTGCGTTGCCGAACCTGTCCGCGCTGGCGACCCAAGGCGTCGCCTATCCAAACGCGTGGGCCGGGGAGTTCCCGACTTCACCCGCCACGCTGGCGGCCTCGCTCGGGACAGGGCAATTTCCAAGTCATGACGGAATGCTGGGTAATGAGTGGGCTGACGTACGAACTCATCAAGTTGTGAATCCAGTGGGCTTGCAGCAGGTACTGACGGGCAGTATCGATCAAATCCTCGAGCCCACGGGCACGTCTTCTCTGGCATCGATCGTCAAGGCTCACCGTCCTAACTCCAAGGTGGTGGCAGTCGGGGGGGCAAACTGCGCCGCGGCTTCCGCCGCCGCTTCCTGGGATGCCGACTACGTGGTGTGCGCCGGACGAAGTGGAAAGTACTGGAAGCCGGTTTACGTCGCCGGACACAGCCTCCCCGCCGGCGTGCTCGGCCGCGAGGATCGCGTTCGAGTGCCCCGGGGCCGCGGTTTGGCCCTGTCCTTAGAGGGCTGGTCCTTGGGTAGCCAGGATGACTGGGTGGCGCGTGAAGCCGCAAAGGTGATGAGAAGAGTCGCGCCCGACGTGACCTATGTCCTACTTCCAGAACCCGATCTGTTGAGCCAGTATGCGCCGCCCGATCAACGAAGCGGCGTCATGTCGCACCTTCTGACCGGCATCGACCGGGACATTGGCATGGTGATCGGAGCCACCAGGGCCATGAAGTCGTTTTCTTCCACGGTGTTCGCCGTTGCCTCGACGCGTGGCTTTGAGCCGATCGCGTCGAAACTAACTCGGCGCAAATTCACGGACGCCATCATCGGAACGGGGACGCAGTCGACGTACCTCTGGGCCGATGGCGCGGCAATGCTAGGTCTCACCGATGCCTCCCAGGCTGAGGCAGCGGCACAGGTCATACAGTCTGAGCGGATCCGGGCCATCGACGGGATCTACTACAAGGTGCGCCAGACGAAGACCTGGTCCTATAAGGCCCAGTACATCAATCCCGACATGCCCGTCAATGTTGCTGACGCCCAGTCCTATCTGCTGAACACGGAAGCGGCAGCCGGATCCGCGGAGGTGGTGGCCGTGTACGGACCACACACTGGGACACGTGGCGACGTTCTTTCAGGTCACACGCGGACTGGGACGGGAATGGGCCTTCAATGGGACAACCAGCACGGATTTCTTCTCCTTTCCGGCCACGGGGCGAATGCAGGGATACGTTCGTCATATGCGGCCCGGATGGTCGACCTAACGCCGACGCTTGCCGCGCTGCTCAACCTCCAGACGACATCCATAGATGGAAGCGTCTTGGCGGACGCTATGTTCCGGCCAACGCCCGGATCGTCGGCACGTCAAGCTAAGCAGGCCCCGCGCTGGACGATCTTAACGCGTGCGTTGGCGGACTGGGAAAACCGGCCCGGATTCTAAGCCGGCGACCTCGAAACCGAGAGATCGTTAAGGGCCATAAGCTTTGGTACGACACGTCTTAACGTCTCCATGCGCTTGGGAAACGCTATGCGCACCTGACCTCGGCCAAACTCGGGTTTGCTATAAAAGCTGCTGCCCGGCACCACGGCCACTCCGACATCCTCTACCAGGAGGCGAGCAAAGTCCACGTCCGATGCAAACCCGAGACCCGAGATGTCACACATGGTGTAGTAGGCGCCTCGGGGCGCGATGGGGCGAAGGCCCGCCTTTTGCAGTGCATCGATGATGAAGTCACGCCGTTCTTCATACGCGGCACACAGCTTGTGGTAGTAGGAATCGGGGAAGCTCATGGCCAGGGCGCCGGCCGCCTGTAGTGGAGCGGCCGCCCCCACCGTAAGGAAGTCATGAACCTTGCGAATCGCTGAGGTGAGGTCTGCGGGGGCGATCGCGTATCCCACTCTCCAGCCGGTGACGCTGAAGGTCTTCGAGAGGCCGTTGATGAGCACGGTACGCTCGCGCATGCCGGG
The DNA here is from genome assembly GCA_002413265.1 of Chloroflexi bacterium UBA5177. Taxonomy (GTDB): domain Bacteria; phylum Chloroflexota; class UBA5177; order UBA5177; family UBA5177; genus UBA5177. The sequence goes on along the minus strand of DHWR01000285.1, from coordinate 33,640 downwards.
CAGAGTCGCAATCGAAACGTGCTGCAGCCCGTCGTACACCATGTGCTCGTAGATCTCGTCAGCGAGAGCGATCGCGTTCCACCGAACGCATAAAGTCGCGATGAACTCGAGCTCATCTCGAGAAAAGACCTTGCCGGTGGGGTTGTTCGGGGTATTCAAGACAATCGCACGTGTCCGGTCGCCGAACGCGGACGCAAGCTCATCCCAATCAAAGGACCAGTCCGGCGCACGCAGAGACACGAACTTCGGCGTCGCGCCGGAGAGTATGCAATCCGGCCCATAGTTCTCATAGAACGGCTCTAGAATAATGACCTCGTCGCCGGGGTTGACGATTGCAAGCATGCTGCTGATCATCGCCTCGGTTGCTCCACAACAGACGGTTATCTCAAGCTCAGGGTCGATATCGAGTCCAAGCCAGCGCTTGGTTTTTGCCGCTATACCATCACGAAAATCCTTGGCACCCCATGTGATCGCGTATTGATTGACATCCCCCTGGATCGCGGCAGCTGCTGCGTCTTTCAGCTCCTGCGGCGCCGAAAAGTCCGGGAATCCCTGCGCCAGGTTCACGCCGTCATCCGGGTGATGCACTGCCAGCAGTCGGGTCATCTCGCGGATTACAGACTCTGTAAAGCCGTTAGTTCGATCCGCCACTCGACCGGTCATGCGACTACGGAACCTTCGTGCTGCAAGAGGCTAAGCTGGCGCGGCCTCGGAGCTCCTGTCCACCGGAGGGAGGGACGGTCGCGCTGCGCTACCTCGACGTTTAGCGTCATTCCTTCTGCCTGAAGAACTCTCCTGACAGTACGAAGTGCCAGGAGCGGCGTGTTGTTCTCCTTACTCAGATGAGCGAGCCACACGCGAACATCGGGTCGTTTCACGTGCTTGACAATGATGCCCCCGGCCTGCAGGTTCGAGAGATGACCTCTCGGCCCTCCCACGCGTCGCCTCAGGTGATAGGGATATGGTCCTGTCTGCAGCATGTGCAGATCGTGGTTTGCTTCTATCACCACCAGGTCCGACTCAGATACCGCGTCCCTGAGGTCGCCGGTCGCCTTGCCGGTGTCGGTAGCGATCGTCAACGTGCGCCCTTGACTTCGCACGAAGAACCCCACATGCCTTATGGCGTCATGCTCGAGCGGAAAACTGGTCACTTCAATGTCCCCGAACCTCCTTGTTTGCCCGACCGGCATGGCGTCGACGGAGGCCAGATGAGCCAAGCCGCACGCGCGAAGTACCTGTTCATTGGCAATCACTGGAGTTCCGTGCTCGGAGGCCAGCTCTTCGGCTCCGACGCAATGATCACGATGTTCGTGACTCACCAGAACTGCAGAAAGATCCGAGGTGGCAATGCCCTCGGACGCAAGATACTTGGAGAGACGAGGAAGCCGAAGACCCGCCTCGAATAGAAGGGTCGCCGTGTCCGTCCGAAGCACGAACGCATTGCCTGAGCTGCCACTGGCAAGCACGCGAAAGACAAACAAGTCTTGCGGCCCTTCCTTCACATTGTGCTGTAGAGTAACAGCCCCCTGATTGAGGCAGTCAATGCCGTATCATGGGCAAAACTTGATGTCAATTGTTCCGCTACTCCGCGGAGCCTGGGGAGGGTCAGCGCGTGACCTACGTCATTACCGAAGCGTGCATTGGAGTAAAAGACGGCTCCTGTGCGGACGTTTGCCCGGTAGAGTGCATTCACACTCGGCCCGACGACGACATGTACTTCATAGATCCCGACGAGTGCATTGATTGCGGAGTCTGTGTGCCAGAGTGCCCGGTGGACGCCATATATCCGGAAGAGGAAGTTCCCGACAAGTACGAGCGCTTCACCGTGATGAACGCTGTTTATTTCGACGGTCCGGGAGAGCAGTTCAAATAGCGACGCTGCTGGTCTGCCTTTTCGGCGATCTCGGCGACACTATTCTCACCGTCCCGGCCGTGAGAGCACTCAGGAACCGATATCCGGAGAGCAGGCTGGTACTGCTGGCGAAGCCGGAGTCTGCAGCATTCGTCGCGCGGCTCGGGCTGACAGACTCAACCATTGAGATTGACAAGCACGCCTTTGACCGGGCGCGCGATCTCTCGCGTCCCACAAGTCTGCTCGCTCTGGCAAAGCTCAGCAGACGGGTACGAGCTGAACGAGCAGACACGATCGTACTGTTTGGCCATCTCGCTAGCTGGTTTGGCGCTCTCAAATACGCGTTGCTTGCATTTGCTACCGGCGCCAGGCGCCGCGTTGGCCTCGATAACGGACGAGGTTGGTTTCTGACCCAAGCTGCCAAAGATGAGGGCTTCGGGGTCCGCCACGAAAGTGAGTACTGGTTGGAGGTTGTGGCGCTGCTCGACGCTCGAGGTCCTGCTGTCCTCGAGGCTCCAATCTCGGATGAGGAAAGGGAGCGGGCTGGTGCGCTCCTTGAGCCCCTTCTGACAGAGTCGGGACCGTTGGTAGCCGTCCATCCGAGTACCGGCTGGTATGGTCCGGGCCGCAAATGGGCCCCAGAGCGCTTTGCACGCGCGATAGATCTGCTTGAGAGTAGTCACCCGGTGCGATGCGTCGCACTTGGGAGCGACGGGGATCGCCTTGAAATCGACCGCATGCTAGGCGCCATGAGTAAACCAGCGCTGGATCTTACCGGCCGCACTTCGGTGGGAGAGCTCGCAGCTGTCCTTGAAAGGTGTGATGTGCTCATAGCGAACGACGGTGGAATCGGACACCTCGCCGCAGCCGTTGGCACACCAGTTGTATCGGTTTTCGGTCCCTCCAATGACCGGGCCTGGCGTCCGCTCGGCTCGACGGTGGTGGCCGCGGATCTTCCTTGCCGGCCATGTTTCTACCGCGAATTCGAAACTGGGTTGCGGAACGGCTGCGGCACGCGTCAATGTATGCTGCTCGTCACGCCTGACCGTGTTGCTCGGGCAGCGGAAAAACTACTGGCGGGCGCCGGCTCTCGTGTCGTATAGCCGGTACAGCGTGCTCGGGGTCCCGGTTGATACGGCCACGTCCAGTGACGTGCTGGACTTCGTTCGCGATCGTGTCGCAGCAAGGGACCCAGCTCGCATCGTTACAGTTAATGCGGAATTTGTGATGCTGAGCCGGCGAAATCGGCGCTTTCGAGAAGCCGTGGCGTCGGCGGATCTAGCGACCGCCGATGGGGCCGGAGTTGTGTGGGCTCTTCGGCGACAGGGAGCGACTCTACCGGGCAGGGCTGGAGGCTCGGACTTAATTTGGTCGCTCTCAGAGCAGGCGACACGGCTAGGACACCGAATCTTTCTCCTTGGCGGGGCTGACGGAATTGCCAGGAAGACGGGAGAACGGTTAGCCGAAAGATATCCGGGACTTGAGGTGGCAGGCGCGTGCGGCGGGTCGCCTCGACCGAGCGAACGGGAGGCCATAGTAAACTTGGTCCGGGAAACGAAGGCCGACATCCTGTTTGTGGCGTTTGGCGCGCCTGATCAGGATATCTGGATCGCCGAGAATCTCCCGGCAACAGGTGTTTCGATAGCGATGGGAGTGGGCGGCAGCTTTGACTACGTCGCGGGAGTGGCTCGCCGAGCGCCGCGTTGGATGCAGGGTCATGGGCTTGACTGGCTCTGGCGCTTGGCGCGCGAGCCGTGGCGATGGAAGAGGATGACCGTCCTACCCACGTTTGCCTGGCTCGTGTTGAGGACTAGGCCTTTGCGGCAGAAAGGATCTCGTGCATGAGTGAAGCTCCGACTGCCGCAGCGAAGACAATTGAGGCCTTGCGCGCTCAAGAGGCATCGATCGGAGTGTGGGGATGCGGGCACATTGGGGCTAGCGCGATGTACCATTTCAGCCGCAAAGGCATTCGTTGCGCCGGCTTCGACGTCGCTCCGGGCAGAGTCCAAGAGATTCGTGAGGGCCGCTTTCTGTCGACCGATGTCGTGCCCAGCGGCTGGGTGGAAGCTCGGACTCAGAACGTGGTGGCGACGACCGAGTGGAGCGATCTTAAGGCGCAGAACGTTCTGGTCCACCTTATTGCGGTGCCGACAGAACGCGGGGCGGATCCGAGCTCGGCCATCCTTGAAGACGTGATGCCCAGAATCTGCGAAACCATCCGCGACAGTGAGGTTGGCGGGCTCACTCCGGCAGTCTTTATCGAGAGCACCATTCAGCCGACCTGGATTGACACCATCGTAATTCCCGCGCTGCACGCCTCGGGTCTTCGGCCGGGGATCGACGTTCTGGTAGGTGCCGCACCGCGACGGGACTGGTTTTCCGGCGGAGAACACTCTCTGGAGAAACTTCCGCGAATCGTGGGAGGCGTGTCTCCCGAGGCGACGGAGCTGATGATCCAGCTGTACAGCATCGTTTGCGATGAAGTTGTGCCCGCGCGCGATGCCTACCACTCAGCTTTCACCAAGGTGATCGAGAACCTGTTGCGATTTCAGGGTCTGGCGCTCGCCAACAGCCTTTCCCTGGCATTCCCCCAGTTCGACATGACTCACGTGCTCAAGCTGGCAAGCACCAAATGGAACATCCCGCTCTACCACCCTTCGATGGGCATCGGCGGACACTGTATTCCCCTTGCCCCCAGGTACACGATGGCCGAGGGCGGAGAGAAAAACGAGTACCTCGAGTTCGTCAAAAACGCAGTGGAATTCAACGAGGCTTACTTCGGGCGTCTCTACGACGCGCGTCTTAGAGAGCTGCTCTCGGACTGCCGATCGATCGTCATCTTGGGGCTCGCATATACGCCCGATGCCAAGATGCACAAGCTCTCCCCGGCCCTGGATGCCGCACGGGTTCTGCGAGACACTCCGCGACTCCGCATGCACGACCCCTTTTATTCGGATGAAGACATCGAAGACATATGTGGCTTGCCGACTCTGCCGTTCCCGGAGGGCCTGCGCGACTGCGACGGCGTGGTTCTCGTGACCGCGCACACCGCATACAAGCAAACGGCGGTTGAGAAATACATCGGCGCGGGCACCGTGATTGTGGACAACTTCGGAACGTGGAGCGGACGAGAGTTCGCAGCCGGAGTACGCTATCACGAGGTAGGACGGAAATTCGTGGAGGATGCGCGCAGCTCTCTGCCCTTCCCGGAGCCGGTGCAGAGCCTGACGAGCTAGGTGCCGGGCCCTGGATCTCAGTCACGGGCTCGCGATTGGATGGCTCATTCCGATCGTCGTCGGTCTGATCGCCGGTCTCGTCCTCACGCCTGTGGCCCGAGCACTCGCGATCCGCGTCGACGACATCGATCGTCCGGTGGGCCTCAAGATCCACAAGCAAGCGACACCTCTCATGGGTGGCGTGGCGGTCTTCTCGGCCTTTGCACTCGCGTCGGCGATCTCGCTCCCCTTCACGGCGCCGGTCATCGGCCTGCTCTTCGGCGGGCTTGCAGCCGTGGTTCTCGGAGTACTTGACGAGAAGCTGAACCTGCCGCCGTTAGTGCATCTCGCGGGTCAGGTGGCTGCCGCCGGCGTTGCCATCGTCGCCGGACTCGGCACCATTCAGGCTGTAAGTCTTCCCTTTTCTTCACTGATTACTCCGGGGTACGCGCTACCCGGCGTCATCAGTCTCGGTCTGACCCTCTTTTGGCTGGTCGGGATGATGAACACCGTCAATTTTCTTGATGGTCTCGACGGCCTGGTGGCTGGAATTTGCGCCGAGGTCGCCCTTCTGCTCGCCCTGTGGGGAAGCGAACCGGGGAGGTTTCATCTTCTTGCCGGCGTGCACCACGAGGATGTCCTGCTGCCCCTCGCCCTGCTCGGAGCACTTCTTGGCTTTCTGCCGTTCAATTGGCACGTAGCGAAAATTTTTCTGGGGGACTCCGGAGCGATGTTCCTTGGGCTTTCAATTGGCGCACTCGCCATCGTGGGACCTGCGAAGCTCGGCACGGCCCTAGTCGTACTGGTTATTCCTGTGCTGGACGTTGCGTGGGCGATCGTGCGCCGTCAATTAAAGGGCAGAAGTTTTCTGACCGGAGACAAGCAGCACGTCTATCACCGGATGCTCGAGCTCGGCATGTCACACACCGGCACTGTGGTCACCATGTACGGGATCGTGGCAGTTTTGGGCGCCCTCGACCTATGGCTGATGAAAGGACCCAAGTTCATCGCTTGGGTTCTGCTGGCCTCCCTGACTTTCACCGTCTTCGTGATGCTCGAGACGCAAGCCGGAGCTTCATTGCTCCCTGCCAAAGCCATATTGGACGAGCAGCCGTCGGCTTCGGGTTCGCGCGACGGCCCGCACGATCATCCAGGCGGCTAAGGCGTAGACGAAACCTGCAAGCGCGTCGACCAGCCAATGCTCGCCGAGAAAGAAGATGCTGAATAAAACCAGCACTATCCATATCGCGAGTATTCGAGAGACCCGGGGCGCGGCCCGTCTGAACGCGAGGTACTCAATTAGCGGCATTGCCGCGTGCTCCGACGGGAAGGCGGCTACCGCGTCGCCTTTGAGCTTGAAAATGTAGAAGAGCGGCGCGCCATGAAACGGGAGGGGATGAGCATGAAGCACAAGTCCGAAACCATTAGAGACGCCCGCTAGAAATACGTGCGAGTGCGCCCACGCCGCGTGAAGCCCTCCTGGATAGCCGTCTGCGGCGGCGATCCAGGGAAAGAGGAACTTGCTCTTGAAAAACACGAGAGGCTGTGAGGCCATCCACGGAGGCACTGCCGGAAATAGGACGAAGGTCACCATGCCAAGAATCAGGAGAACGAGCACAGCAGCGGCGAATTGGAAATATACCGGCCGATTCAGCCTCCAGAGGAAATAGGCGGCTATGAACGGTTCCGGCAAATGCAGGTTGTAGACCGCCGCCGCAAAGTATTCGAGCGGCCCGGGGCGGCTTGCCGCATGAAACGCGTCTCGGACGAGAATGACCGGGTCGTGCCCGAAGAACAGGGCTCGATCCGCCTGAAGCATGAATTGCAGATGAACCGAAAACGGCGAATCCGCGGCGATTGGACCACTCAGGTTCCACATCACTAGGCCGGCAATGTAAAACCACCAGTCACAAAGAAACTGTACCGGCATGCGAGAAATTGCGATTGCAGCCACCGCAACGCTCAGCACAAGGAGCTCGACTCCCAGTCGAACATTCAGGACATCGGTTATGAGGACGATGGCGGTGAAGTAGGCCGCCAGCAAGATCGTCTCTCGTCGTGCCGGCGGGCTCCAACCAGGCGGCTTGGCGGCGGTCAACGAAGCGGATGGATGGGCAACGACACCCTAAGAAGCAAGACCGAAGCCCGAGGCAGCCAGGAAACCGCCGTCGATAGCGATGCACTGGCCGGTGATGTATGATGCGCTCTCGCTCACCAGGAACACCACGAGGTTGGCTATCTCCGAAACCTCGCCAAACCGTCCCAGCGGAATTCTGCGAAGCCAGGCATCACTCTGCTCGTCTGTCAGATGCGAGGTCGCGTCCGTCAGGAAGTAGCCGGGTACAACACAGTTGACTGTGGTCCGTTGCCCCGCATAGCGAACCGCAGCATCGCGAGTAAGTCCGAGGAGCGCCGATTTCGCCGCCGCGTAGTTCGACTGCCCGGCATTTCCCGCGCTGCCCACCACCGAGCTGAGATTGACGATTCGGGCATTCGGGATGCCGTTCATGACCGCCGCCGATTGCTCCAGCAAGAGTCGGGGCCCCGCCAGGTCGGTGGACCAGATCGCATCCCAGTCGTCAGATGTCATCTGAATGACCAGTCGGTCTCGCGTTATGCCGGCGTTATTGATGAGCACGTTGACCGGGCCGAGGGCTCCGGAGGCCCGATCGTACAGCTCCGCCGCCTGGCCAAGGTCGGAAATATCGGCGCGCAACGAGACAGCTCTGCGCCCGATACTCTCGATCTGTCCGACGACCTCCTCGGCCTCAGCCTCTGACTTTCGGTAGTTGACGGCCACGTCGAAGCCGGATTGCGCGAGGCGGAGCGCGACCACTTTCCCGATGCCCCGGGAGGCCCCTGTGACAAGCGCCGCTCCGGTCGCACCGGGCTGAGTCGTGCTCATAGCTCTGCTATTCTAGTGAAGATTTCGCGGGGACGAGGAGAGGGCCAATGTCGGCCAGCGGCGTGCGCCAGGACCACACATTTGAAGCCTTCGCCAGTCACGATTTTTATCGGGTGGTCAACGAGCACCTTGTTGATGCGACGCTTCAGATCAGGTCCCACGTTCCGCGGCCCCCGATCCACCGGGTGCTCGATCTGGCGTGCGGCACGGGCGCAGTGACAGCTCTGCTGGTTGACCGCGTTCGCAAGCTGCGGCAGCCGGTCGAGGTTATCGCCGTAGACCCTTCCGAGTCGGCGCTTGAAAAGGCCCGGCGACTGGTCGGCAACGCCGCCCAGTTTGTGAAAGGGACGGCGCAAGCATTCTCCAACGTGGTGTCGGGAGTCGATCTCATCCTGTTCTGCAACGCGATTCACTTACTGCCTAATAAAGATGTGGTTTTGAGTGAGGCAAGGAACGCCCTCAACGAAGGCGGCGTGATCGGTTTCAACTCCTCTTTCTACGAAGGCTGCTACGTACCGGGAACGGAGCGGTTCTACAAGCTCTGGATGCTGCGGGCGATGCAGCTTTTGAAACAGGAAACGGGAATGCGCCCTGATCGGAAGAAGGTCGAGGCGATGCGCTGGCTGACCCCAGACGAGTATCGCGAGGTGCTGGAGAGAACTGGCTTCACGGTCGACATCATGGAAGCCGAGCAGGCGATGATGACCTGCAAGAGCTGGCAAGACATCAGCCATTACTCGGAGTTCGCGAACGGGGCTTTGCCGGGTGTTCCCCTGGACGTGGCTATTCCCGTTCTGGAGCGATCCGTGGCCCTGGCTTATCAGGAGATGAAAATCACCGAGCTGCCGCGTAACTGGCTCCAGGTAGTCGCCCGCGCAGTGTGATGCGGCACAGCAATCGCCGAGCGCTGGCTGTTGCCTCGCTGCTCGCGGTCTTCTTCGTTTCCGTCTATCTGGTGACCGAGTCGGCAGACCTGAGGCACAACGGTGATACCGTCTTCCGCTACCAGACGACTCAGTCAATCGTCGAGCAGCATCATGTTTGGATCGCGCACCCGATTGGCCTCGATCCCCGTGTGGTGAGAGGGAACGGCGGGCACCTGTACGCGTTTTACGCGCCAGGTCAGACCTTGCTTATGGTTCCGCTTTACGTGCTAGGAAAGGCAGCCGCGCATCACTTTGGGCTCTCATACGATGTGGCGACGCGCTATGCAACTCGTTCACTCGACCTCTTCCTGGGCGCCGCGCTGGCGGTGCTGCTCTTCTTCTTTGCAATGTCGGTAGGTTACTCAATTCGAGTTTCGGCACTGCTGACATTACTCCTCGGGCTAGCCACTCCGGCCTGGCCCGATGCGCAGAGCGGCTTGGAGCAGACCCAGGTGGATGTCTTCCTTTTGCTCGCGGTGTTCTCCGTCTGGAGATCGGTGTCTAACGACCGCCATCGCTATCGGTGGCTTCTCCTCGCCGGGACAGCATCTGGATTGATGGTTCTGACGCGTTACGACTCAGTTCTATTCATCCCGCTTGTAGCGCTCTATCCAGCACTGATCCGTTACGTTCGTTCCGGTTTTCGATCGTCACTCGGAGATGCCATCGTGTACCTCACAGCGGTGATCCCATGGAGTGCCGCCATCCTCGTCTGGGACTGGATTCGGTTCGGCTCGGTGCTACAGACGGGATTGCACGAACGCACCTTGGGCGAGCAACCGCTGGTTGGACTGGCGGGGTTGCTCGTCAGTCCAGGGAAAGGGCTCCTTTGGTACATGCCTCTGGTGTTTGCACTTCCATTTGTAGCGCGTCGATTCTTCCGGCGGTCCGCGTCGCTTTCGTTCTTTGTCCTGGCACTGATTCTCGCGCCACTCATCCTCTACTCAAACGTCCTCTATTGGCACGGAGACCCGGCCTGGGGCCCCAGATATCTGTACACATCGCTGCCGTATCTCGTTTTGCCGCTAGGTGAAGTTCTCTCGCCGTGGAGAAGCATTCGTCCTTCTCGAAAAACGATCTTCGCAGCCCTTGCTCTCGCCGGATTTGCTCTCTCTGTGGCAGCCGTATCCGTCACTCAGTGGCGTTTCTGGTACAGACTCGAAGCTCAAGAGCAACAGACGGTCGCCGCTTCGACCTGGGCCGGACAGCCATTCCATTGGGGCTCTCAGAAGTACCACTACTACTGGAACGTCAAACAGTCGCCGATTCTGTTGCAGATCGATAACGTCTACCAGGTTCTGCGGCTGGATGTGCTGGGAAACCAGCGCTATGAGCTCCGATCGCAGCCTGACCCGTATGTATCGAATGCGGCCGTCAACTATCCGGTCAATACCTTGAACTTTTGGTGGGCCGATGTGCGCCATCCGCTATTTGGACAGACGGCGCGCTTTGTGTTGGCCGGCTTGCTGACATTATTGGCTATGCTCTCGGCGCTGGGCCTGGCATACGCGCTTAGAGATCCGAAGCGGCGTAGAGAGCGTGCGCTGGTGCCGGTTACCCGATCGGTCACCGAGCGAGCAGTGTCCTAGCCAAGCTGCCTCGCAGCCTCTCGAAGCTCCCTTGCCCGATTGGTCGCTGCCATGACGCCGTCGATCAAGGCGCCGCGCATTGCGCGCTCTTCGAACACTTTAACGCCTTCCACCGTCACGCCGCCCGGCGTACAGAGTTCGTCCAACAGCTGCGAAGGAAGCTTGTCGGTCGCCTCCACGTTGCGGGCTGCCGCAATGACCTGTTCGATCGCCCTGGAGTGAGACGCCTGATGTCGAAGGCCGACTAGCGAACCAGCGGTAATCAGTGCGTCGAGCAATAAATATACGGTCGCGGTCGTGGTGGATCCGAAGGTCGTGAACGCGTCGATCTCGTCCTCGGGGAGCACGATGACGTTTTCGCTGATAGTGCCGAAGATGCGGGAAGCGATCGCAAGGTGCTGTGCGGTCGCGGCCGAGTTAAGCGTGAGCCCCGTTGTGCCTGCCTTGATTCGTCCGAAAAAGGTCGGCATGGCACGCACGAAGGGAGTGGACCCACCGATCTGAGCTTCGTACAAGGAGATGGGTAGACCAGCAGCGATAGTCACCAGCAGCCGGCTCTCCACCTCACCTCGAAGCTCTTTCAGCACTCCATTCATTGCTTGAGGCCGAACACAAATAATCGCGACGTCCCCGTGCCTGTAAGCTTCAACGTTACTCGTGGTCGTTCGCACCGGCACCGATTCACGGAACTGCACGAGCCGATCTTCTCGGTAGTGCGAGACCATGATGTCCTCTGACGACACGAGCTTGCTGCGAACCAGTCCGAGCGCGATCACTTCCGCCATGACTCCCGCCCCGATAAGCGAGACCTTCATTTCTTCAAGAACCACACTTGCCTCCAGAGGCGTCTATGAGTCCATGGGCGGGCGTCGAATGATGACTTCGCACGGTGCGTTTGCGAGGACGTATTCCACGGTGCGAGCGTAACGACTGCCACGCCGATTGGACTTTGGTATATCTGCCATTAAAAGCACGTCCACGTTGTTCTCCATCGCGTACTGAACGATGGTCGGTCCCGCCTGCCGCGCTCGCTCCACTCGTCGATTGATATGAACGTCATACCTTGCAGAGATCTTCTGAGCTTGCTTAAATGCCTGCTCGGCACGATCCAACTCGCTCTGTGAAACGGCGTCAAGGGGCAGCTGCAGCGGCACTTCGACCACGTACACGACGTCCATGCTGGCTCCTCGAAACTTGGCCATTTGGGCAGCAAGTGCCACCAGATGAAGTGACACAAAGTCTCCCAAGATAGGAACCACGATTCGCGAGAAGCCACCTGTTTCGCGATGCACCCTGTTGACGTGCTGTTCGATCCCGCCGACCTGAGGAAGGTGAAGCATCCACCAAAGAATCGAGGTGATGGCCGACACATAGACCAGCGCCACGACGGCACCAATTGGGGTGACTGCCGCCAGAGTCATGCAGACCTATGCCGAGCAGCGTAGTCCTTGAGCCGGACCAAGCCAAGGGCCATGAAAACCACGCCCAGCACGCCGATTATCAGAACGTGGCCGAGAGCGCTTCGCACGATGATCACTGAACCAATGGCGATATAGAGAACACTCACCACTACGAAGTAACGTTCCCGCACCTGGCTCGGCCTCCATTCAGGACAATTCTACTGCCGTTAATGCGCGTGAGCAGTTCTTACCGCGTTCAAAACCCGGCCGCGGCTGTAGGTCTCCTCGTCTCGATTACTGAATGGCTGCTCGGCGTCCGTGAGTCGATCGAGGTCGCCTCCGAACCTCCCGAGTTGAGGTTCGGTCGCGCGACGACGGATGTCAGATTCCCCGGAGACCCTTCGTATATCGTGACTCGTAAGCCTCGAGGTTCAGGCGCTCTTGATAGCTCAGCTGGGAACCCTTCCGAAGCTTCTTCAACATCGATCTGAGGCTTGCTCGGTCCGCCGAGCGGAGGTCCTTGCGATCGACCAGCTCCTGAAGGCTCTTCACGTTCGCACCTGGGCTATCGCTCGTTCTCGGGTCGCGAAGGATTGCGACTGGGAGGACGAGGGATGTGGCCGGTGCGCTCCTGCACAATGCGACGAACAAGGGCGGGCCGGGGCAATCGGTGCTCACTGAAGGGCACGTTACTCTGCAACCCCAAGCGTGAGCGATGGGTGCGCTGGTTGTAACTCTCCTGGCGCGAAACCGCGGAGCGCACTTCCTCCAGAAGATCGTCGACCGCGAGTCCAACGGCTTCCGGCACGCCATAGCCCCGGCGCAACAAGACAAAATAGTAGTCCCTGGTCGGCGAGGGTTCGGCCTCCGCCGACATGAGCCCAACGATCCATTCGGTTAGCTGGTTAGCGGAGGGATCATGGTCAGCCATGAACCGTTTCTCCTCAGGCCTCTTGCCAGAAGTCCCGGCGTTAGCCGGCGGTCATCAGCGGTACTTCCTCCGCTGCTTCGATGCGCTGTTCCAACGCCCTGCTCGTTCGCTGATACTCGCTCAGACGACGCTTCTTATCAACCAGCGTACCGCGAACCATGGCCTGCTCCAACAGAGCCCCCGAGTCCTGGTACTGCCTTTCGAGGGCAAGCACCTCTTCCTCAAGTCGGATCTCGGATTCGCGACTCTTTTTCAGCTCGGCGCGCCAGACATCTATGGTTGGTACCGCCTGCGCCTGCTGGCTCGCTACACGGTGTGAGGCTTTTTGCTCCTCGACCCTTTCGGCCTCGCGCCGCAAGGATTCAGCCTCCGCTTTCAGGCTGTTAAGAACTTCTTGCCTGGCTTCACGCCCTCGCAGCGACTCGAAAAATCTCCCAACCGCGTTACGCGCCTCGCCGTATCTCTGGGCACTGAGGTGCTCTCGGGCGGAGTCCAGGGTCTGCCTGAGATGCGCTTCGTTCTCCGCCCAGGCCTCGGTAAGCCGAGTCCATACGTTCTGGCTGGCTTCCTTCCAAGCGTCCCAGACCTGTTGTCGGTCGGCGGGCACGAGGGGCGAACCTTTGTCGAAAGCCTCTCGTACGGAGTCTAGTTGCCGGCGCACCGCGCGCAGCTCTTTAGGGTCTTCAATTCCTTCGGCCCGCGAGCGATGCTCGGCGATCGAGGCCAAAAGCTCTACCCGGCGCTCTCCGGAGCGCGCATAGGTTCCTTCCTGAGCTTTGTAGGCTTTTGAACCCAAAGAACGCAGTTTCCGCTCCAGATCGAGCTTATCCTCGAGCCGGATCGCCGGAGCTATTCTTACTCGTTCTTTGAGCTCCTTGAAACGAGGCCAGAACCCGCGAAAACCTGCATCGATTGACTCCGAAAAGTAGTCGACCTCCAGCGCTTTGAGTTCTTGGTTCAGATGGGCTGCGACCTGATCCGCCTGGATCTGCCACTGTTGCCAATCTTCCATCGTGATGACTCTCCTTCAGGCACACAGGGTGGCCGCAGAAAAATGAAGAGCCCTGGAATGAGGCTCTCCATCACAAAAACGTGCAAATGTGGGGTGACCGATGGGGCTCGAACCCACAACCGCTGGAGCCACAATCCAGAGCTCTGCCAATTGAGCTACGGTCACCATATGGCTCGGTGCATGGGCGCAGACGGCCCTGGGTGCCCCGCCGCGCCTGAATTGTACCATAGGGTCAGGCGCTCGATCTTCATCTAGACTTCATCTTCCGGCTCTGGTATGGTAAGTGTCGTTCGTAGCGCGTAATCTTCTGGGGGGTCCTCGTGAATTTTCGTTATCCGGCTCGTTTTCTGACGGTCATTGGGTGCTTTGCTTTGACGGCATCCGGGGCGCTGGCGGCAAGTCCGAAACCGGCGCATTCTAAGCCCGTCGTTTCGTCAAAGAAGACTCATAAACCCGTGAAGGTCGTGGTTCCAGCCGGCTGGCCCAAATTCGTCATGATCCCTCGGCTGAATGTTCGAGCACCAGTGGAATCCCTCGATCTCAGCAAGTCTCTTCCAACGCACGCGCCTTATCGGTGGGGAGATGTGGCCTGGTATGACCGTGGTCCCAAGCCCGGCCAATTGGGGCGAGCAAACGTATTTGGCCATCTTGATTCGACCTGCTGCCCGGCAGTCTTCTGGCAGCTAAAGACCTTGAAACCAGGTGACATTGCCGAGGTCCAGTACAAGAAGGGTTCGCCGCTCAAGTTCAAAGTCATCTGGAGCCAGAACTATCTCAACTCCAAGCTTCCCATCAAATTTATGTTCGGACCGGCCAGCCAGCATGGCCTCGTCCTGACCACGTGCAGCGGGGTCTTCCATACGGACGGCACGGGGTACGATCACAAATTGCTCGTGTACGCGCGTCTGATTCTGCCTAACGGCAGTCTGGGCTGATCGCACCGAATCTCTCGGAAAACGGGTGACTAGCGACAAGTCTCTTAACTTTCCCGCAGGATACGGGAATGGATAAGCGTCGACACGTGCCTTTGCCGGGCGACGTGGTGGGCGATACTGGACTCGAACCAGTGACCTCACGGATGTGAACCGTGCGCTCTAACCAGCTGAGCTAATCGCCCGCGCGCACCAGTCTACTGAAGCTGGAATGCAGGCCTCAACCCGCTGGAGACTCGCTTGGGGGGCCGGGGAGACCAAGTTCGTTCTCGAGAATGGAACGAACTACGCTCGGATTGGCTCGGCCTCCGCTTGCCTTGATCGTCTTGCCCAGGAGGACGTTCAGCGCGGCGGCTTTGCCGCGCCGATAGTCTGTGACCACTCCCGGATTCTCGGAGATGACTGTTTTCACGATCTCAGTCAGGGCCTCGTTGTCGTCCATCTGGCTGAGATTGAGCCGCTCCACGATTGTTTCGGGGCCTTCTCCCGTCTCAAACATTGCCTCCAGCACCTGCTTCCCCGCCGCATTGCTGATCCTGGCGCCTGAAACGAGGGCGATAAGCCGGCCGAAGTCCGCCGCGGAAAAGGGAAGCGATGCGATCTCCGATTGACTTTCATGTAGCAAACGGAGGAGATCCCCGTGACTCCAGTTGGCGACTTCCATTCCCGTCGCAGGGGAGGCGGCGAGAGCGGCAGCCTCGAAAAAGTCGGACAGTGCAAGGTCCGCAGTGAGCACGTGCGCGGCCTCGGCCGTGATGCCGTACTCGCGCCGGAGCCGGCTCCTCTTCTCCGCCGGCATCTCGGGAAGCGATTGGCGGATCTCGGCCACCCTATCGGCGGAAAACGTGATCAGCGGCAGGTCGGGCTCAGGGAAATACCGGTAATCGTCCGCATACTCCTTGGTGCGCTGAGCGATCGTTGCATCCCGAGCCTCGGACCAGCCCCGCGTCTCCTGAACCAACGGGTGACCGGCACTCACCGCCTCTCGCTGGCGCTCGATCTCGTACTCTAGGGCTCGCTGCACGGAGCGAAAGCTATTGAGGTTCTTGACCTCGACTTTGACTCCCGGCTCGCGGTCCGCCTTACGCAGCGACACGTTTAAGTCTGCTCGCATGCTGCCTTCCTGGAGGTTACCGTCGCACACGCCGAGGTACATCAGGATCTGTCTGAGGGTCGAAAAGAAGTCCCGGGCAGCCTCGGGCGATTTGAGGTCTGGCGCACCTACGATCTCCATGAGGGGTATCCCGCACCGGTTGTAATCGACGAGGCTCACATCGCTGCCGTCGAGGCTCACGTGAGACGTCTTGCCCGTGTCCTCTTCCAGATGAACTCTGATGATGCCGCATCGCGTGCTGAGCATCTCATCGCCGAGATCAAGCCAGCCCTGGACACCGATCGGCTGCTCGTATTGCGAGATCTGGTATCCCTTTGGCAGATCAGGATATGAATAGTTCTTCCGGTCGAACTTGCTGATCTGCGCGACTTCACAATGGAGGGCCAGAGCGGTCATCAAAGTCATCTCAACCGCTCGTTGGTTGATCACCGGCAGTGCGCCCGGCATGCCAGAGCAAAGGTCGCAGCAGTGAGTATTCGGAGCAGCGTTGGCGTACGCCGCGCTACACCCGCAGAACATCTTGCTCTGGGTCAGGAGCTGCGCGTGGACTTCCAAACCGATCACCGGAACCAGCTCGCCCGTCACGAATCGCTCCCAACATCCGCCGTATTTGCCTCTCGCAGTGGGGGGCGAGCCAGGTGATAGTCGGTACTCTGCTCGAATGCGTGGGCGACGCGCAGCACCAGCTGCTCACCGAGAGCCGGTCCAATGACCTGCAAGCCGACAGGTAGGTCGTGCGCGAACCCGCAGGGAATCGATACGGCCGGCACGCCCGCCATACTCGCGGGCACCGTATAGACGTCACTGAGATACATCTGAAGCGGGTCGGAAACCTTTTCGCCTAGGCGAAACGCCGGAGTGGGTGCAGTCGGAGTGATCAGGGCGTCGACGGTCTCGAAAACCTTCTCAAAGTCCTGGCGGACCAACGTTCGGACGCGCTGGGCCTTTACATAATAAGCATCGTAATAGCCTGCTGAGAGGACGTAAGTTCCGAGCAAGATGCGGCGCTTTACCTCAGAGCCAAAACCCGTTTCGCGAGTTCGCGAGAACATTTCCCAGACGTCTGCGCCTCGCTCGCATAGGCCGTACCGAACCCCGTCGAAGCGTGCCAGGTTTGCCATGGCTTCGGCAGGAGAGATTACGTAGTAGGTCGACAAGCCGTGCTCGGTCATGGGCAGAGAAACCGGCTGCAAAGCAGCCCCAAGGTCTCGGTAGACGCCGATGGCGAGCTCCAGTGCGTGGCGAACTTCAGAGCTCATGCCTTCGGCGAAATACTCGTTGGGGACCCCTAACCGCAGGCCTCGAACGTCGCCCGTCAGACCGGAAACGTAGTCGGGAACAAGAGCATCGATGGATGTCGAGTCGCGCGGATCGCGTCCGGCAATGGCCCCGAGGACCACTGCCACATCCCTTACTGAACGTGTGATTGGACCGGGCTGGTCGAGCGACGAGCCGAACGCCACCAGCCCATAGCGCGATACGCGACCGTACGTCGGCTTGAGTCCGACGGTGCCGGTGAGAGCGGCGGGCTGACGGATCGATCCGCCGGTGTCGGTTCCCATCGCGAATACGACCTCTCCTGATGCCACGGCGGCCGCCGAGCCTCCACTCGATCCTCCGGGTACCCGTTCCGGATCCCATGGATTGCGCGTCGGGAAGAAGGCACTGTTCTCCGTCGAGCTGCCCATGGCAAATTCATCCATATTCGTCTTCCCAATGAGGACTGCTCCGGCATCGAAAAGACGATCCACGGCGGTGGCGTTGAATTGCGGAACATAGGACTCAAGAATCCGAGAGCCACAGGTCGTGGGAATGCTTCGCGTTGAGAAGATGTCTTTCAGACCCATAGGAATTCCACAGAGTGGAGTAAATTCTCCGCGAGCCAAACGCTCATCGGCATGGCGCGCCTGCAGCAAAGCCAGATCGCTCGTAAGCAAGAGCATGGCGTTCAAGCGTCCGTCACACTCCTCGACACGTCTCAGCGCCGCCTCCGTCAGCTCAACGGACGATATTTCACGGCGCGACAGCAGATCCGACGCCTCGGCAATGGACAGGTAGTTCAATTCGTCACGCTGCATCAAACGGCGCTCGCCTTTCGCAGTTCACTCGGAGCGGATCAAAGGCCCGAGTCAGTCGAGGACGGCCTGGACTTCGAAAAGGTCGCCCTCGCGGTGGGGCGCGTTGGCGAGCACTTCCGCCGCCGACCAGGATGGCGCAACGACGTCAGCGCGCATCACGTCTCGAACGGGAACCGCGTGTCCGGTCGGTTCTACGCCGTCGGTATCCACCTGTTGAAGCTTGGAAACGTGCGCGAGGACCGTGGAGAGCTGGCCTGCCATTTCGTCAATCTCCGTCTCGGAGAGACCAATGTACGCGAGGCGGGTGATGCGCTCGACGATGCTGCGATCTATGGTCATGCGGCCTGCTCCTGAAGACGGATTGTAACACTCCGCTGTTTCAAACGCGGGCGTCAACGCCTCTTTTTTCGCTTGCTCGGGCGCTTTCTGTGAATCTCTGGTCGACTGCGAGCGAGTCGTGACGCGCCCGCTATGGGAAAAGCTGCAAGGCCCAAAACTGCTCCAGCCAAAAGTCCAGCCAGCACGCCGACCCCGACGGTTGCACCGAAGGAGGAAACGGTGATGGAGCTGCTCGAGGTCGAGCCCGAACCCGAGCCGAGGAAGAGATCGAGAACCGACGCAGAGACGGTCGCAATGATCCCCGCCACGACGCCGTCGGCCATGGCGGCCTGCCAGAGCGGCTCCGGCCGAGCCCTCGGCCCCTCAGACGAAAAAACGAGAAAGGCCGTCATGCCGGCAATCGCGGCCCAGAGTACCGCGTTTACGGCGACCGGAGGAGCATCACTCATTAGGAGGGAGGAAACGACCCCTCCGACAGCTCCACCCATGGCGAAGAGTGGGGATACTGCTTTGCCTGCTTCTGCGTGTGGATAGCGGCGCGCGAGCATCCGTCATGGTATCAGCGACTGGCAGGCTAAGCGGTCGGGCTAAACGCCAATCGGCTCCGGAGAGGCAGTGCGAAAAGTGAGGTGGTCTCCATCGCGATCCACCAGCACCGTGTCCCCATCCGCGAACTCTCCCTGAAGGACCCGCATTGCCAGCGGATCCAGTATGTTCTTCTGAATGGCACGCTTTAATGGTCTCGCGCCGTACACGGGATCCCAGCCTTTCTCGGCTAGAAATGCTCGAGCTACAGTTGTGAGCTCGATCGACAGCTTGCGTGCGCCAAGCCTGCGCTGCAGACCGGCCAGCTGGATTTCGACGATCTTCTCAATCTCTTCTTTGGTCAAAGCGTGGAAGATGATGATCTCGTCGACCCGATTCAAGAATTCGGGCCTGAAGTTGGCACGTAGCATTTCGGTGACGGCATCCCGCATGTCCTCGTAGCTCTCGTGCTGCATGTCCTGGATAAGGGTGCTCCCCACGTTGGAGGTCATGATGACCACTGAGTTCTTGAAATCGACGGCGCGCCCCTGGCCGTCTGTGAGTCGGCCGTCATCGAGGATCTGAAGCAGTACGTTGAACACGTCGGGGTGCGCCTTGTCGATTTCGTCGAGCAAGATAACCGAGTAAGGCCGCCGCCGAACCGCCTCCGTCAGCTGGCCTCCCTCCTCGTAGCCGACGTAGCCAGGAGGAGCGCCGATGAGCCTGGCAACTGTATGCTTTTCCATGTACTCGGACATATCTATCCGGACCATGGCCTGCTCATCGTCGAAGAGGAATTCGGCAAGGGCTTTAGCCAGCTCTGTTTTTCCGACGCCTGTGGGCCCCAGAAAGATGAATGAACCGAGAGGTCGATTGGGGTCCTGAAGGCCCGCTCGAGCACGGCGCACGGCGTTGGCAACCGCCTCGATTGCCTCTTCTTGACCGACGATCCGGTCGTGCAGGCGCTCTTCCATGGTGACTAGCTTCTGGACCTCGCCTTCCAGCAGTCGGGTGACTGGAATGCCGGTCCATTTGGCTACAACCTCGGCGACGTCATCCTCGCCCACTTCTTCTTTCAGCATGGCCCCCCGACTTTGAAGCTCCGCGAGGCGGCTTTCAGCCTCCGTCAAGCGTTTTTCAAGCTCTACCATGCGCCCGTAGCGGAGCTCCGCTGCCTTGGCGAGATCGGTCTGTCGTTCTGACCGTTCTATGTCCTGCTTGGTCTGTTCAATCTCTTCGCGAGTGCTTCGGATGGCGGCTATCGCCTCTTTCTCGGCCTCCCACTGAGCTTTGAGCTCATCGGACTGCGACCGAAGCTCCGCGATTTCCTTCTGGATTCGGTCATAGCGTTCCCTGGTTGCCTCGTTTCCGGCCTCGGCGCCGAGTGCCGTGCTCTCGATCTGGAGCTGCATGATGCGCCGCTCGATCTGATCGATCTCGTACGGCATGGAATCGATTTCCATGCGCAGGCGGCTCGCCGCTTCATCGATGAGATCTATAGCCTTGTCCGGTAGAAATCGATCTGTGATGTATCGGTTGGAGAATACAGCAGCCGCCACAAGCGCGGCGTCCGTGATTTTGACGCCGTGGTGGACTTCGTATCGCTCCTTCAGTCCACGCAGGATGCTTATGGTGTCGTCCACGTCCGGCTCTGGGACCATCACCGGCTGAAACCGCCGTTCGAGAGCCGCATCCTTCTCGATGTATTTGCGGTACTCGTCCAGGGTGGTGGCGCCCACCAGACGCAGCTCGCCGCGGGCCAGCATCGGTTTCAACATGTTTCCGGCATCCATGGCGCCTTCTGCCGCGCCGGCTCCCACGACCGTGTGGAGCTCGTCGATGAAGAGGATGATCTCTCCCTGCCCTTCCTGGACCTCTTTGAGAGCAGCCTTCAACCTCTCCTCGAACTCGCCTCGGTACTTCGCTCCGGCAACCATTGCCGCCAGGTCCAGCTGAATCACGCGTTTGCCTTTTAGAGGCTCGGGAACGTCTTCGTCAACGATTCGTTTGGCAAGACCCTCGACGATTGCCGTTTTGCCGACTCCGGGCTCGCCTATCAGCACTGGATTGTTCTTGGTGCGGCGAGAGAGCACCTGGATCACGCGCCTGATCTCTTCGTCCCGGCCTATCACCGGGTCGACCTTTCCGCGCCGGGCCTGATCGGTCAAGTCACGCCCGTATCTCTCAAGAGCTTGATACTTGCCCTCCGGGTTTTGATCCGTCACGTGCTGGCCACCGCGAATGGAGGTGAGTGCCGAAAGCACCTGTCCACTGGTAAGCCCGTTCGAGCGAAGCATCTTGCCGACTGTGCTTGAATCGCGCTCGTCGACCATTGAAAGCAAGAGGTGCTCAACCGAGACGTACTCATCTCGCATGTCCTCCATGATGTCGTGGGCTCTCACCAACGCCGAGCGGAGCTCCGCGGAGATGGCCGGCTGCGATGCACCGCCATAGGCAGTTGCCAGCCGATCTAGGAGCTGGCTGTTTTCACGCTGGATCGCATCAACGCTGGCTCCCACCTTGGCGATGATGCTGGGAGCCAGTCCCTCGGGCTGCTGCAACAGAGCCGCTAGAAGGTGTTCCTCTTCAACCTGGGTGTTTCCTCGCTCCGCAGCAAGCTCCTGCGCTGCGAGAAGTGCTTGTTGGGACTTCTCCGTAAATCTCTGTGTGTTCATGGGCTTACCACTCACCGCTGAGGGCGGCTAGACGGGAGTTTCTTGCTCGTGCTGTGCGCCCTGCAGCCTTAATATGATTTCCTTTAGTCGGTGAACATCCGCTTCGTGCTGCAGGCGCACCCGTCGTACCTCTTCAGCAAACTCGTTGTGGAGCCTTTCCATTTGCTCGCGCATGTTCAGGATCACTTCCACCCCGGCCAGATTGACCCCGAGGTCTTCGATGAGGCGCCGAATCTGCTGAACCTTCTCGATGTCTTGAGGCGAGTAATAGCGAATCTCGCCTTTGCCGCGAAAGGGCTCTACCAGACCGAGACGCTCATAGTGGCGCAAGGTCTGCTGATGGACGTTGACAAGCTCGGCCGCCACACTGATCGTGTATCTGCGTCGTTCATGCATTCTTCCATCCTTCCGTCGTTCGGCCATCACGCTTCCTCCCTACACGCCCGCCTGAGCAAGCTGTTGGAAAAGCTCACGCTGTTTGTCATCCAGCGTGGTGGGAAGCGTGGCGCTGAGCTTCACGTACAAGTTGCCACGCTGGCCCGTCTTTAGGTTGGGCATGCCCTGACCCGCAAGCCTGAGCGTGCGCCCGTTTTGAGAGCCGGGCGGAATCCTCATAGTGACGGGAGAGCCGAGAGTCGGAACCTGGGTTTCTCCCCCGAGAACGAGAGTCGTGATCGGCACCTGGACTTCCGTGTAGAGGTCGTCGCCCTCTCGGCGGAAGCGCGAGTCTGGAGCGATGTGAACTATCAAATAGAGGTTGCCGGCCGGGCCCCCGTTCACCCCTGGGTTGCCCTCACCGGCAATCCGCACTTTCGATCCCTCGCGGACGCCAGCGGGAATCTTGACGTCGAGACGTTTGTTCTTTGCTACAAAACCACTCCCGTGGCACGCCGGGCAGGGCTGATCTTTCACTACGCCCGTCCCGTGACACGTCTCGCAAGCTACTTGCGTCTGCAAGGTAAAAGCTCGCTGGACACCGTTCATGGCTTCCTGCAGCGTGATTTCGACCGGTTGCTCCAGGTCAGAGCCCCGCTGCGTCTGCGGCGGCCGCCCGCGTCCACGGCCGAAGATCGACCCAAGATCGAAATCGAAACCGCCGCCCGTCCCGCTGCCCCGCTGACCAAACAAGGTTTCGAAGAAGTCGCTGAAGTCGGCGCCCCCGGCGTTGGTCGTGTACGCGTAGTCCGTGCCTCCACGACCAGCTCGCCCCATGCGATTTGCCCAGTCGGGTCCCAGTGTGTCGTACGTTCGACGCTTCTCGGGATCCATTAGAACCGCATTGGCCTCGTTGATCTCCTTGAACCGAGTCTCCGCGGTTTTGTCGCCTGGGTTCACGTCGGGATGATATTTTCGCGCGAGCTTGCGATAGGCACTTTTGATCTCTTTCTCGGAAGCCTTCTTATCGACTCCGAGAATTTTGTAGTAGTCCTTGTATTCCATGCTGTGTACCCTCGCCCCGCGTGTAGAGCTCGCGCCGCTAGGCTGTCTCCACCGTTTGCAGGTTTTGACGTCCCGCTATACGTCGTCCTGATCGTCGTGAACGCTCACAACTACCTGTGCGGGGCGCAGCACTTCGTCGCCATACATGTAGCCGTTTCGCACAACCTGCACGACCGTATGATCGCGCACGCTGGCGTCGTTCACTCGCTGCACCGCCTCCTCCAGATGGGGGTCAAATGTCTTGCCTTCCGCGTCGATGGCTTCGACCCCCTCCAGCTGGAGTAGGTTGTCGAGCTGATACTGCGTGAGCCGAACGCCTTCCATGATGCTTTCGCCATTGGTCGGAGAGCTCTCCCCGTAATGCAGCGCGCGTTCGAGGTTGTCTTTGACGCTGAGCAATCGAACCAAAAGGTCTCGTCTCGCGGAGCGCGTCAAGTCTGCAAGCGTTCGATCCATGCGCTTCTTGTAGTTATCCATGTCGGCTCTACAGCGCAAAAATTTGTCGTAGTTTGCGGCCGCGTCCTGCTGGGCGCGATGTAGCTCGTGGAGAAGCTTTTCTTCCTCGCTGGCTGGGCCGTCGTCCACGACAGTCTCGCCGGCGACGGCAGGTGAATCCCCAGACGCAGCCTGCGCCTCGCCCGCGGATCGAGGGTCCAGCCCTGCCTCCCGAACGTCTTGGATTGGAGGCTCGTTTCCTTCTGTCATCAATCGCTCCTACAAGAGGGGAGGCGGGCTCTCGACCCGCCTCCTGGATCGGCTCTTAGCCTTCGTCGCTCGAGCGGAACTCCGCGTCGACGACGTCGTCGGACTCAGGTGTCGATCCTTCGGGTGTACCCGATGTGCCTCCCGCTCCGGCGCCGACACCTTCGGCGGCGGGATCGGGTTGGCTGTACAGTGAAGCCGCAACCGGCTGCCACGCCTGCTCGAGCTCCTGCCGGGCGGACTGAATAGCAGACTGATCGCTACCCTTCAGCGCTTCGCGAAGCTTGTTAAGGGCAGCCTCGACGGTCTGACGATCACTTTCGGAGATCCGATCTCCGGACTCCTTGAGCGTCTTTTCCGTGCTGTACGCAAGCGTATCGGCTGCGTTTCTTTCCTCTGCCGCGGTGCGGGCCTCGGCGTCGCGCTGAGCGTACTCTTCCGCTTCCTTCACCATGCGATCGACATCGCTGCTGCTCAAATTGGTCGAGGCGGTCACCTTGACGCTCTGTTCACGGCCGGTTCCCGTATCTTTTGCGTGCACATTGAGGATGCCGTTGGCGTCGATGTCAAACGTAACCTCGACCTGTGGCATCCCTCTCGGTGCGGGCGGTATGCCCTCGAGCCGAAAACGCGCCAAGCTCATGTTGTCGCGAGCCATCGGACGCTCGCCCTGCGTCACGTGAACGTCGACGGCCGTTTGATTGTCCTCCGCCGTGCTGAACACTTCGCTCTTGGCAGTCGGAATGGTCGTGTTTCTCGGAATGAGGACTGTGTTCACGCCGCCCAGAGTCTCGATGCCGAGCGAGAGGGGAGTGACGTCCAAAAGGACCACGTCCTTCACGTCACCCATCAAGACGCCCGCTTGTATGGCCGCACCTATGGCGACGACCTCGTCTGGGTTCACGCCTTGATGCGGATCCTTTCCAGTCAGCTTTCGTACGAGCTCCTGGATGACGGGCATCCGCGTCGATCCGCCGACCAGCACCACTTCGTTGATTTGCTCAGCCGACAGCTTCGAATCCTGAAGGGCCCTGTTGAAGGGACCGACACAGCGCTGCGTCAGATCTTCGGTGAGCTCCTCAAACTTTCCACGGGTGATCGTCTTGATCAAATGCTTTGGTCCGTTCTGATCGGCCGTGACAAACGGCAGATTGATTTCTGTCTGTACCACGCTCGAGAGCTCCACCTTGGCCTTCTCGGCCGCCTCCAAAAGGCGCTGAAGGGCCTGACGGTCCTTGCGGAGGTCAATGCCTTCGTCCTTCTGGAACTCTGCGGCTACCCAATCGACGATGCGCTGGTCATAGTCATCGCCACCGAGATGCGTATCGCCCGACGTCGATTTGACTTCGAAGACACCGTCACCGACCTCGAGCACCGAGACGTCGAAGGTCCCGCCACCAAGATCAAAGACAAGAATCGTCTCCGCGGTTTTCTTGTCGAGTCCGTAAGCGAGAGCCGCGGCCGTGGGCTCATTGATGATGCGCAGGACCTCAAGGCCGGCGATGGTGCCCGCGTCCTTGGTTGCCTGCCTCTGGCTGTCATTGAAATAGGCCGGCACGGTAATGACCGCCTGGGTCACCGGCTGCCCGAGGTACTTCTCAGCGTCATTCTTGAGCTTGCCGAGAATCATCGCCGAGATTTCTTGTGGCGTGAACCGTTTGTCGTCAATCTGGACGTTGTCGTTGGTCCCCATCTTCCGCTTGATCGAAGCGATAGTGCGATCCGGATTGACCACGGCCTGACGCTTTGCAAGCTGTCCGACGAGCCGCTCCCCGGTCTTGGTAAATGCGACCACGGACGGCGTAAGCCTGTTTCCCTCAGTGTTCGGGATGACCATGGGCTCGCCGCCTTCCATGACGGCTACGACCGAGTTCGTGGTACCGAGATCGATACCTACTACCTTCGCCATGAACTGAAACTCCTTCCGAAAAACCTGTTTAGTGCGCCTCACGAGCGCATATATTTGCCTGCCCTAGCCTAGTTACTTGAGCCTCTTGTTGTCAAGATTATTTGAGCCTCCTCCTGTAAATGAAGGCGGACGCGTCCAAACGCGTCCGCCTCAAAAACTGTTACCCGGCAGGTCCGGCGGGTGGCTGCCAGCTACTCTCGAGACCGGGCAAGAGCACGGCATCGAAATGGGCGTAATGCATCACGTCTGCGACCGCCGGAAGCTCTAGAAGTGCCTGTTTCATTACCTCGTCCATGTGGTCAACCGGGAGGAGCTCCATTTGATCTCGAACGTCCTCGGGAATGTCGTCCACATCTTTCAGGTTCTTTTTGGGGAACAGAACCGTGCGCACGCCGGCACGATGAGCTGCCAGAACCTTCTGCTTTAGGCCTCCGATGGGGAGTATGTGGCCCCGGAGGGTTATCTCGCCGGTCATTGCCAGGTCGCGGCGCACCTTCCGCCCGGAGAGAGCGCTGACGAGAGCCGTGGCCATGGTTATTCCCGCCGACGGTCCATCCTTCGGAATGGCGCCGGCAGGCACGTGGATGTGTACTGCGTGCTCTTCAAAGGCGCTCGGCTTTATTCCAAGCTCTCTGGCTCGAGAATGGACGTAGCTCATGGCGGCGCGAGCCGACTCTTGCATCACGTCGCCAAGCTGGCCGGTAAGGATGAACTGGCCTTTGGCGTCCATCAAGGTGACTTCGACCGGTATGACGTCTCCGCCCTCGTCGGTAACGACGAGGCCCGTGGCGACGCCTATCTCGTCCTTCTCCTCGGCCAAGCCCCAGGTGAAGCGAGGTTTTTTGAGATACGTCTCGACGTCGGTCGCGTCCACCGTCACGGTGGTGGCGCCTTCCTCGGCATAGCGGCGTGCAAGCTTGCGGCAGATGGTTGCGATCTCACGCTCTAGCTGCCTTACGCCGGCCTCTCGCGTGTACTCGCGAACGATCTTCTGCATTGCCTCGCGAGAGATGGTCAGCTGCTCTTCGCTGATCCCGTGGAATGGCTTCTGTTTGGGTGCCAGGAAGCGCTCCCCAATCTCCACCTTTTCGACCTCGGTGTACCCGGCGAGCTCGATGATCTCCATGCGATCGCGCATCGGCTCGGGAATCGTCCAGAGGACATTAGCGGTCGTGATGAAGAGAACCTTAGACAGGTCGAATGCGACCTCGAGGTAGTGGTCCTGAAAGTCGGTGTTCTGCTCCGGGTCCAGGACCTCGAGCAGAGCTGACGACGGGTCGCCGCGGAAATCGTTGCCGACTTTGTCTATCTCGTCCAGCATGATGACGGGATTGTTCGATCCGGCCTGCCGGATCGATTGAATAATGCGCCCTGGAAGGGAGCCGATGTACGTCCGGCGGTGGCCGCGGATCTCCGCCTCGTCGTGCACACCGCCGAGTGACATGCGGGCGAACTTCCGTCCCAGCGCGGCGGCAACCGATTTGCCGAGACTCGTCTTTCCAACTCCCGGAGGCCCGACGAGGCAGATGATGGGACTGCGGAGCTCGGTTGCCAGCTTGCGGACCGCGAGATGCTCCAGAATTCGTTCCTTCACGATCTCGAGTCCAAAATGGTCTCGATCGAGCTGCTCGGCAGCGGCCTTGATGTCCAGCTGGTCGTCCGTGCTGACCGACCACGGCATGCCCACGAGCCAATCGAGGTAGGTGCGAATCATTCCGACCTCTGGGGAAGCCGCGGGCATTCGCTCCAACCGGTCAACCTCTTTGAGGGCCTTCTCTTTGGCCTTCTCTGGCATTTCGGCTTCGTCGATCTTGGTTCGCCACTCAGCAGCTTCCGCCTGCTCGGGATCGAGCTCTCCCAGCTCGCGCTGAATCTCTTTCATTTGCTCACGGAGAAGATACTCGCGCTGCGTCTTGTCGATGTTCTTCTGTACTTCGCTGGAGATCCGCGTCTTGAGCTCCAGAACCTCGACTTCTTCCGACAGGAGCTGGTGAGCCCGGCGCAGGCGCTCGAGCACGTCGATCGCCGTCAGAAGGTCCTTGCGCTCATCAGGATTTAGCTCGGGCATGTGTCCGACCAGGTCGGCCAGCCAGGCGGGATCTTCGACATCTCTAACATTTGAGAGGGCGTCAGCGGGTAGATTGCCTCGCAGGTTTATGTACTTGGTGAAGAGCTCTTTGACCGCTTCCATGAGCGCGGTCAGCTCTTTCGTATCGGACACTTCTTGCGAGATGACCTCGACCTCTACCTCGAGATACGGCTCGGTTTTGGTGAAATTGAGCACGCGCACACGCTGCTCTCCTTGGGCCAGCAGCTGGACGCTTCCATCAGGCAGCCGGAACATGGGGCCGATAGTGGCCAAGACGCCGACGTCCATGAGGTCGTCCGGGCCTACCTCTTGTTTCGCCGCATCATTCTGGGTGACCAAGATGATGCGGTGCGGCCGCTGCTTCACGGCTTCATCCACGGCGAGCAGAGACGGCTGTCGCCCGACCTGAATGGGCTGCATCATATGCGGGAACACGACCGTTTCGAACAGAGGAAGTACCGGAAGACGTAAGTTCTTCTCGAGCTGGTCGTCTTCTTCAGGGATGGTTGGTTCAGTCATTCGAAGATCCTTGTTCATTTCGCGAGCGACCGACTAAGCCGTTCGCCTGATATGTAGGGCTCGTAAAGGAATTCTCCGGCACCAAATGCCGGTTCAGGGCTGTGGCGAGAGAAGTCCCTCCGGTGCGTGGTTTAGTATACCACGCACAGTTTGCTTTAGTGCGGAACTATAAAGGATTGCCGCCTGAGCCGACCATCCCGCTGCTTAGGCCGCTACCGTAACGACTGTCTCGCCCGCCGGAGCCGCTACATGACCTACGCAGACGGCAATTGAAGCTCGCCCAATCCGTCGAATTAGACCCATTGCGGAGGCCTCCGGTAAGGCGATCAGTAGGCCTCCTGAGGTCTGAGGGTCGGCCAGCAAAAGCCGGGAGGTCTCATCGACTCCGTTCAGCCATCGCACCGATTCGGCAAGGTACTCGAGATTAGTGTGGGTGCCCGCCGGCGAGTATCCGCTCTTCGCATACTCTTCGGCGCCGGGCAGGAGCGGTACATCATGAGCCGAAATGTGGGCGTCAACTCCAGAGGCCCGGCAGACATCGAGAAGATGCCCTAGCAGCCCGTAACCCGACACATCGGTACAGGCACTGGCGCCCGACACGACCATGCTCTCGCTCGCTGCGCGGTTCAGCTTCGTCATCCAGGCCACGGCGCTATTCGTATGCGCCCGCGACGCGGCCTGGTTCTTGAGGGCCGTGCCGACGACTCCCGTGCCAATGGGTTTTGTCAGGATCAACCTATCCCCGGGCTGCGCCCCTCGGGTCGTCACCATTGACTTGGGTTCGACCGTTCCCGTTACGGACAGGCCATACTTCGGCTCCTCGTCGTCTACGGTGTGTCCGCCGATGATGCTGATTCCTGCTTCAGCAGCCATGTCCGCTCCGCCGCGCAAGATCGCCGTCAGCACATCTACCGGCAGCGTCTTTATGGGAAACCCGACGACGTTGAGAGCGTGTAGAGGGCGTCCGCCGACCGCGTAGACGTCGCTAAGCGAGTTTGCCGCCGCGATCCTTCCGAAGTCATACGGATCGTCAACTATGGGCGTGAAGAAGTCGACTGTCTGGACAAGGGCGAGCCGATCCGACAGCCGATAGACGGCAGCGTCATCAGCCGGATTGTCGCCAAGCAACAGATTGGCATCTGGACGCCGTGGGAGTTGACGCAACACGTGCGCCAGGTCAGTCTGGCTGACCTTGCTGGCTCAACCGGCGCAGCGCACGAGCGACGTAAGTCGCACAGGCTCCATGGCTCCTCCTTCCATTGCTGTTCAGGCTCCGGAAACCGATGACTCGGCAGGCGTCAGCGCGGCCAAGACCGCGTCGACCAGCTTGTCCGCTCCCCCTTTGACCGGGTCGGCCGCGGGGAGGTCGGTTTCGGCTTCGGTCTGACGTACCGCTCGCGCGGCCTCCTGGTTTGAGAGACCCCTGGTGTTCAGTGCGATTGCCACTACGCGGGCAGGCTTGATCCATCCGGCAGCCTCTTCGTAAATCTGTATCACTCGAGGGAGGGAAGGAATGGTCACAGGATAGTCATCGATCTGCCGGTGACCTGGAGGGTGCACGAGAACCATGGCATCGGGAAGCGATCCATGCATGAGTGCTAGGGTGACGCCGGAGTACGCAGGGTGGAGGAGCGATCCTTGTCCCTCCACGAACACCCAGTCGGCGAGCTCGCAAGCTTCGACCACGAGGTTCTCGACGGCACCGGCCATGAAGTCGCCGATGGCGCGATCTATAGCTATGCCGCTGCCTTCCAACATGATGCCCGTCTGGCCGGTCGCGACGAAGGCGGTTGAGAGCCCGCGTGCGTCGGCGGCCTGCCGCATCTCCAGTGCTGCCGTCATCTTCCCAACCGCGCAATCGCTGCCGACGAATGTGATCACGTGAGAGCCGGCCCGATGTTGCAGCATCTCGGAAGTACTGAGATTCTCCGGAACGCGTCTCACGTCCACGATCTGGGCACCGTGTCGGCGGGCGAGCGCCTTGAATTCCGTGTCCTCCGCCATCATGTAATGCAAGCCATTAACGACGTCGACTCCGCTTTGGAGGGCCAGAGCTATTTGCCGGCGCCACTCCGGCGGGAGAAAACCTCCGCGGGTAGCAATTCCAATGAGAAGCTCGTCGGGCCGATATTTCAGCGCATCGGACATGTCGCCGACGATCGGAACTTGACCGCCAATGCCTAACACGTCCTGAGACACGGCTCCGGCATGGTGTGAGTCGACGATGGCTACCACATCGCTTGGGCGATATCTCAGGATGCTGGTAGCAGTCTTGCCATGATGGAAATCCAGCATTCCGTCGGCAAGAATCGCCATCGTCCGGCGCTTGCTCATTTGCTGCCTCGGTGGATCAGAATTTCTCCAGTTTATCCTTGCGTGCCGGGAGCCGGTGGCTCCTTGGCACGACCTCGTACCTCCTCGGGCAGCGTCTGTCGCCACACGTGCACTAGTCTCTGCACGGCGGTGAAATGGGTCAGGACGGCAAGAATCCACAGCGCAACGACGACCGTTTTCCCTGTCGCTGGACCAGGAAAAACGAGTCCTGCTCCGAGAATCAGGACGCGCTCGGGACGCGGAGCTATGCCCACCTTCGCGTCGAGCCCCAGACCTTCGGCGCGGGCACGCGCGTAGCTGATCATGATCGACCCGACTGCAACCGCGTACACGAGCACGGCCGTGCCGATGTGGTCCAGCTTTGCCTCGACGTAGAGCAGCCCGAGGAGGATGGCGCTTTCTGAATACCGGTCGAGCACGGAATCAAGAAAAGCTCCAAAGCGGCTGGGCCGGTTGATTACACGTGCCATTGCCCCGTCCAGCATGTCGAAAGCTGCGGAGAACAGCAGCAGCGCACCTCCGGTGCTCAGACGTCCGCTCGCTATGACGGCGGCAGTCAGCACGTTGAGTGCGAAGCCAACGATGGTAATGCTGTTGGGGGTGACCCCGAACCGCACCAATGGGCGTACGACCGCTTCGGCCGCTCCTCGGGCCCAATTCTGGACCGAAGCCGGGAACACGCTTACAGCGCCAGGCCGCTCGTCGAAAGCGCCTCCGCTGCATAGGTCGGGAAGGTACGCGTGCCGGTCCGCACGTAGAAGTCGACCACCTGCTCGGCGATCCTATCCCAGGAATAGAGCCTGGCGGTCTCCCTTCCCCTCTGACCCATGGCTTCAGCGGCCGTTCTGTCTTGGAGGAGGGCGCATACGGCCTCGGCCAGGGCGCGCTCGTTGCGCGGCGGGACCATTATCCCTTCGTTCCCCTGCGTCATGACCTGCCGATAGCCCTCGATGTCGGAAGCGACGACGGGTACGCCAGACGCCATGGCTTCGAGGAGGACAATGCCGAAGCTTTCGCCCTGGGTCGCGGGAGCACAGAACGCGTCGGCAGACCTGAGGTAGCGGGGCAGGTCGTCCTCACTCACCCTCCCCACGACGACGATGTCGTGTAGACGGTGGCGCTTTATGTAGGCGGTGTACGGCGAGTCCTCCCAATCGCCGGCACCCACAATGATGAACCGTGCGTCTGGGAAGGCTTCTTTGACCTGCGGATAGGCGCGCAACAGATAACCCACGCCTTTTCTCTTCTCGGGCCTGCCGACGAAGAGAATGTTTGGTCTGCCGTCGCAAAACTGAGGTAAGGGCTCCAGGCTCTCGGGTGCAAATCTTGCCAGCTCGACCCCATTGGGAATGACCCTGTAAGGTGCCATGAAGTACTGGCGCACGAAGCGCTTGGCAGCTCTAGACACAGCGATTCTGCCGTCGAGCTGGCGGAAGGCAAAGCGCAGAACCGGTCTTCCATAAAAGTAGCCGTAGTAAGAACCGCGGTAGGCGTGAAAGGTTCCAACGTTCAGAGCTTCCGAGTAGCGGAGCACGGTCGGAGGCAACGACGGCATCAGGGGTTCGTGGACGTGCACCACATCGAACTGCTCGGACTCCAGAACCTCCCGAACTCGCCGTGCCAATCGAAAGGAGAGCGTGATGCGCGCAATCGAACCGTTCGCCGGAACTCGCCGAACGCGACCGATCCGGTAGACGTCCGTCTCTTCGCGCTCAATGTTTCGATTTGAAGACGGCGCCATGATCCGGACTTCGTGTCCCATCGCCACGAACTCCCGGTGAAGGTGCATCACGTGGTTGGTCACACCACCCGGATACGGATAGTCGTACGGGGACACGAGGGCGATCTTCAACCGCCTTCCCCGCACGGTGCGAGGTTTTCATGAGCCGGTGCATCTGCGTCTTCGGCCTGACCTGAGAGGCCATTCAGCTCATGCCACCCGCTCATAGCACTTCCTCAGTTTGGTGATTTATGGTAGCAGCCAGTTCAGCAGGTCCCGCCCGGCGCCACATCGGCGAAAAGTTGAGCCACTGCCCCGGGTAACGTCGGATGAGCGCCTCCATTTCTGCTACGACGCGGCCGATGTTTTGAAGATCGTCCGACTCCGAATTTTCCGACCGAGTAATAGGTATCGGTCCTATCACGTGAGCTGCGAATGTGTCATCTTCCCGTCGGATGCCAACACCAAGCAACAATGTCGACCCGGTGCGGCGCGCTAGGGAGACCGGGCCGCGCGGAAGGGCAGTGAATCGCCCGAAAAAGCGCGTCTCCAGACCTCCGCGTCCGCCTATCATGCGGTCAGCCGCCAGGCCCACGATCTCGCCCGCTCGCAGAGCCCTGATCAGCTCTCGGGGGGCCTGGTCGAGGGGCACCACCCTCACTCCTTTGCTGGTGCGCAAGTCGACCAGGAAATCAAAAAGCGCCTGCGGCTGCATGCGTTCCACGGGCACAATCATCCGGTATCCGCGCTGCGCGAGCACCTGGCCAACCATGTCGTAGTTCCCCAAATGCATCGTCGCCAGGACGACTCCCTTACCGCGGGATACGGCCTCCGCCAGGCGATCCCAGTGATCGATCTCAACCTGTGCTTCAATTTCCGCACCCGTCGTTCTGCGGATGCGCAACGTGTCTATCCAGTTCTTAGCGTCCGTGCGAAAGGCTTCGACCGCCAAAGGCCTGAGCTTCCGGTCGTTGGGCGAAGTTTCCATCACCACCGCAAGGTTTTCCAACACCGCACGGCGAGGTCTTGAGAAGAGCAGAAATGCGAGCTTCCCCGCGGAGTCGGACAGCGAATGGGCCACAGATACGGGAATGAGAGGAAGAGCCCAAGCGGCGATTCGCAGGACTACGTACAGTGCGAGGTTGGGGATCATCTCTCCCCGGAACCTGTGGGCAACGCCTCACCGGCTCCGATCCCGACCGGGCTCTGCGCCGGCGGCCACATCGGGCGAAACATATACCACTGATCGGGTCTCGCACGAACTACCGATTGCAGAATGTCTATGAGCCTTTGCATGATCGCTTGAAGGTCCTTGTCCTTCTCTCCGGTTGCAGTCCATGTCACGGGCGGATAGATCACGCTTTCAAACGAGCGATCGGGCTGGCGGTACATGAACACCGGAAGTAAGGCTGCCCCCGTTTTCATGGCGAGGAG
>DHWR01000288.1:1452-5207 GCA_002413265.1 Chloroflexi bacterium UBA5177 | reverse complement strand
ACCGACGCCAAGCACGTATCGAGGCTCGGCACCACCTGCCTGGGCTTCGGACCGGTGAAGATCTCGGACACCTTCCCCGCGGATCAGCTGGTACACGGGCACGACGAGCGCGTCCCTGTAGACGGCTATCTCTGGGGCATCGACGTGCTGTATGACATCGTGTCCGAGTTCTGCCGCTGAGCTAGCCCTCCCTAAAGGAAGCTCTTCCGAGGGGGAGTGATCCTCGCAGGTTTGCGGTTGTTCTCGCGATAGGCCCGGCTGTACTCATCCACGAGGATTCGCTCCGAAATAACCGGATTGGGGGCGAGCGCTCGCTGCAGGGCTTCTACCACCTGAGGGTCGAACTGCGTGCCGTTGCGGAAACGTAGCTCGTCGAACGCGACTCGAGGGCTCCGTGCCGGGCGGTGCGGACGAGCCGTGGTCAAGGCCTTATAGACGTCCACCACGGCGACGATGCGCGCGCCCATAGGAATTTCATCTTCCACCATGCCTCGCGGGTAGCCCTGGCCGTTCCACCACTCGTGGTGCGCGCGAACGATGGGCGCGAGCTCGGTAAGAGCGGGAACACCCTCGACGATGTCCGCGCCCACGTCGGGATGCCGCTGCACGATGGTCCGTTCCTCGTCCGTGAGCTGGCTCTTCTTCTGGAGGATCGCGTCGGGAATAGCCACATTCCCCACGTTCTGCAATTGAGCCGCGATGCCGATCATCTTCGACTCTTCTTCAGACAGACCCATGGCCTGAGCCAGCTTGGTGGAAAGAACGGTGAGCGAATGGGTGTACGAGCTGCTTCGATACGAGTCGTCGAGCACGTGTGCCAGGGCGTCGTTGAGTGCCATGTCCGACCACCTGTCTCCGGCGGCGCCGTCTTCGGATTCGCCTCCCTCGCGCTCCGCCTCAAACGCCGGATCGTGAGTGCTTCGAACCTGATTGCGACCAAGTTTCTTCGCCACGTACATGGCGTGGTCCGCCATGTTTACCAGCGCCATTCGGTCCTGCCCGTCCTCCGGATACGACGCGACGCCAACCGAGCAGGTGAGGTAGACGCCGTCGCCCCGCATGCGATAGACGTGTTGGGCCACGGTGGATCGTACCCGCTCACCGGCCAGCATCGCGGATTCACTGTCGGCCTCGGGAAGCAGGACCACAAACTCCTCGCCTCCCCAACGGCCGAGGGTGTCGATCTGGCGCAAAGTGGTCTGCACGACTCTGACGAACTCGCGCAAGGCATCGTCGCCGACCAGATGGCCGTACTTGTCGTTCAACTCCTTGAACCGATCGAGGTCCAGAAACAGCAGCGAGAACGGGCGCTTGGTGCGGCGCGAACGTTCCATCTCCGAGTCGATCTGATGGCTCATGTTCCGCTGATTGGGCAGGGACGTGGTGACATCGCTCCCCGCCAGCGTGGTCAGGCGCTCATTGGCCTCGGCCAGCTCTTCGTTCTTGGACTTCAGGTCCTTTTGCGCCGTCTGCAGCTCGAGATTCAGCTCCGCCATTCGATCCGCATTGCTCACCGCGTGTTGGTAGAGACTTCGATTCTCGCGGGCCATGTAGATCTGCCGGATGAGATCGACACCGACCAGAGCGACGCCCACCAGGAAGAAGGTCAGGATCGCACTGTTGCTCTTCGGATCGGCGTGCAGCCAGACGCCAAAGATCACGACGAAGCCGACGAAGACCAACGCGCTGACGGCTGTTGACCGAAACATTCGGCTCCTCTTGAAGATCGGTTGCGCTCCAGGCCCGCCGGTGCCGGCCGCTCCTAAAAGTGTCGGGCCGCCAAGGCTTTCTGACGATAGAGCACTGGAAGTTGAAAACGCAAGACGCGCGGGGAAAACTATCCCTTATAGGTACGTCTTAGTGGCCGGATATGGATGGGATGGTCCGGGGAATAATACGCCACGGCTCTCTCGGTGCGACATCGGCGGAAAGCACGAACACACAGCAAGGGCGGAACGGCACACCGACCGTTCCATATGGCCAATCCAAGCTAATGGAACAGAGAAGGCGGGGGCTCGATGGCGGAACGGCATACCGACCTTCCCTACGGCGGATCCGACGTGAAGGGCAGAGACCTGCGAGTCCGGCTTTGAGGTCGAAGCCCTAGTTGGAGCCACCGCCTCCGGCCATCATTTCACGAGCATGACTGAGGTACTGCGGGATCTTCTCCGCGATGGTGCTGAACGGCATAAGTGGTTTGATGTCCCACTTGATCAACCCAAAGAACGGCAGGGAGTTCATGAAGGCATCGAGCTCCTCTAGCGAGTCGGCCTCGAGGACAAGCGCGCCGCCTCGTTCGCCCGGAAAGACCCCTCCCATGGCTTTGCCCTGCGCAACTCGCGCGGCAAGCATCTGAAAACCAGCTACGACCCTCTGCTCGAGTACGGGAAACAGTTGGTCGGGTGGAATCAGGTATCCGGAGTCGATGTTTTCGCCACGCACTAGAAACATCATGTCGGCTTCTCCCTCCTTTGAAGGCGACCACGCGCGTTAGCTAGGCACCCTAAAGGGGTGCGGCTACGGAGTGGGTTGGAACGCTCTCAAAGTACCCGGAAGCGAGGGTTGTGTCAAGGATTTCCCCACGTACGTGGTTCATCCGCGTGCGCGGCGAAACGTGAGCATAGATTTCAAACATGTTCCTTGACTTATAGAAAATCTGTTCTACGTTGAAAACAGAGGTGCTGTCATGCCCATTGAAGTCAACCAGTCCCGGAAGGCCGACGTCGACCGGCACGCACCAACCCCTCGCGACCAGGCGCTCTCCAACCGGTTCGCCAAAGATGAACTAGTAGACGGCGAGATTACAGCGCTTCGTATGTTGTTGATGGCGCTCGTCGAAAGGCTGCCCCAGGACGGGCGCGACCTCACAACCGCCATCCAGACGCTCTCTCGCGCCATCTATCTGCATTCGACCCAAGCCGCCGAAACTGAGGACGACCCCTTCGATGTAGCGGCTCCGGACGAGCAGGCGCGGCTGGCGCTAGTCCAGGAGTTACAGTAATGGCGGTTCTGCCCTTCATCCGCCGCGGCGAAGAGAAATTAGACCGAGCTCTCACCCACCTGCAGGAGGTGACGCAGGAAGACTGGTTCTGGGGACGCGTCTCGACCTCCGGTACCGAAGAGGACTACTACTGGCGGCGCCTCTCCGACAACTGGAGTCAGAAGGACGTCCTTCCGGCCACCTATCTCGATATTCACAACCAGTGCTACGAGGCGTATAACGCCAATCCGCTCGCCAACGCGATCGTGGAAATGGGTGTGAACTTCGTGCTCGGCGACGGGCTGGTCGTGGCCGCGGCACATCCCAAGGTGCAAAAGCTCCTCGACCAGTTCTGGAACGATCCCGACAACCGGATGAACCTCCGCCAGTTCGACCTGGCAACCGAGCTCTCGCTCTACGGCGAGCTGTTCATCCGATTTTTCGTGAACTCGTACAGCGGGGCCGTCAAAATCCGCCATATCGATCCCTCGCTGATCGACGAGATCGAGTGCGAGCCGGAGGACATAGAGACCATACTGCGCGTCCACCGCCGGCCGATCTCGGTGTCTGCCGGCAGCGATCAGCTATCAGGTGCAATCGACACCGACATGAAAGGACAGTGGTACTCGGTTCCCGACGAGGTGCTGCACTTCGCCATCAACAAAGTGTCGAACGCCAAACGCGGCAAGAGCGACCTGGCCACGCTTCTGCCCTGGCTCCGCCGCTACAAGGACTGGCTGATCGACCGCGTCCGCATCAATAAGTACAAGTCGGC
>DHWR01000288.1:0-1252 GCA_002413265.1 Chloroflexi bacterium UBA5177 | reverse complement strand
GTGCTCGTGCACAACGAGAGCGAGCAGTGGACGGCGGTGCAGCCGCAGATTTCGGCAGATGACGTGGCGGCCGACGGTCACGCCATCAAACTGATGATCGCCATGGGCGCCGGCCTGCCCGAGCACTACCTCTCCGACGGAGGTGATGTGAACCGCGCCACCGCCGCCGAGATGGGCCTGCCCGTGCTGAAGCGCTACAGCCGCCGTCAGGACTATCTGGGCTACGTACTGCGCGCGATCCTGGACCGGGTGGTCGCCGAAGCGGTGAAGGCAGGGGCGCTGCCGCGTACCATCGACACGTCGTACGAGGTGCGGTTCCCCAGTCTTCTGCCCGAGGGCGAAGCGGACGCCGGCATGGCCGCCTGGCACATGGCCCAGGGGCTGCAGATAGCGCGCTCTCTGGGAATCGTCTCCCGGGAAACCGCCTCACGAATGTTTTTCGCCGCCACGCGGGAAGACGTGGACGCGCATGAAGAGCTGGAACGGCTCGGCAAGGCCGCGCCATGAAGCCTGCATAATGCCGCATGAAGCCGAAGGCCTTCGTCCTCGTCGCCGCCTCTCTGTTTGCGTCGAGCTTTTCCGGCGCGCCGGCGCAGGCGAAGAGCTCTCCGGCTGCGCTGGCAAGGCAGATGGACGCCTTTCTCACGCAGGTCAGTCGGAATCATCTGAGCGTCGACTTCCGGGGCGCGGTCTTGGTTTCTTTGCAGGGGAGGATCTTGCTCTCGAAGGGGTACGGGCTTGCCGGGCCGACGAACACGACCCGTGCAAAGAACAGGGCGAGCACCGAGTTTCCGATCGGGTCGATCACCGAGGAGTTCACCGCGGCAGCGATCCTTCAGCTGCGAGACGAGGGCAAGCTAAAGCTGCAGGCGCATGCCTGTGCTTACCTCTCGGGATGTCCCGTGGCCTGGCGGCAGATCACCGTGGCCGAGCTACTCGACCACACCTCTGGCCTCCACAACTACCTGGACATGCCCCTGAATTTTTCCGGGCGCACGACCCCGCAAGCACTGCTGCGACGCATCGGGGCCCATCCTCTCGACTCCAGGCCGGGACGTTCCTTTAACTACAGCGATTCCGACTACGTGGTGTTGGGACAGATCGTGAGCAGGGTTTCCGGGCTGCCCTACAAAGTCTACGTGCGTGCCCGTATCGTCGCTCGGTTGGGTCTTGCCCACACCGGTTTCGCTACCGATCGGCCCCCGGCGCCGCCGATCTTCGCGGCCGGTACCTCCGCCTTCGGCCAGGCTCC
>DHWR01000321.1 GCA_002413265.1 Chloroflexi bacterium UBA5177 | reverse complement strand
GCACCTTGCCTACCCGCGTCGGCTGGCCGACCCTCTCCGATTCCACTACGATCCGATCTCCAACCTTGGCTTCCATCTCGAACCTCCTCAGCTGACAGCTTAGCTCCGCTGGAGCCTAGCTCGGGACAGTTGGCCCCAGGGGCCCCAACACCTCTGCGAGCCGAGTGATCGGGTCAAGGTCAGAAGGTTAGGTAACTCCCCGGGTTAGGCGGGTTGCGCGTGAAATGCCACGCATGCAGCGCAGGATAATCATTGCTCCCCCCGATGTGGCAAGATTCCCAGCCAGTGAAAAGCCTCCTGGGTCGACTGACGCACGCGGCGCTGGGCTGCGAAGCCCCTGCGCGCGACGACGCGCTGACACTGCTGGGCAGCTCCGACGACGAGCTGATGAATGTCGTTGCGTCCGCATACGAGGTGCGACGCACCTTCTTTGGGAACCGCGTCAAGCTCAACTTCCTGCTTAGCATGAAGACTGGCCTGTGTCCCGAGGACTGCCAGTATTGCTCGCAGCGCCGCGACTCCACCGCCGACATCCTCAAATACCCGATGGTCGATGAGGCAGTCTGCGTCGAGGCGGCGGACAGGGCTGTGGCCGCAGGGGCAAAACGCCTGTGCATGGTGGCGAGCGGCCGCGGACCGACCCCGCACGAGCTCGAGCAGGTTACCGCCAACGTGCGTGCGGTGAAGGCGAAGCACCCTGAACTCGAGATCTGTGCGTGCCTCGGACTGCTCGCGGAAGGGCATGCGACCCAGCTGAAGGAGGCTGGGGTGTATGCGTACAACCACAACCTCAACACCAGCGAGAAGCACTATGACGCGATCTGCGGCACCCATACCTTTGCAGACCGCATCGAAACCGTCGGGCGCGTGGCCGCCGAAGGGCTGTCCCCTTGCTCGGGGGCGCTCTTCGGCATGGGTGAGAGCCACGAAGACATCGTCGACCTCGCCTTCGACCTTCGCCGGCTCCAGCCCGACTCGG
The DNA here is from genome assembly GCA_002413265.1 of Chloroflexi bacterium UBA5177. Lineage (GTDB taxonomy): Bacteria > Chloroflexota > UBA5177 > UBA5177 > UBA5177 > UBA5177. Next base: position 1,654 of record DHWR01000321.1, on the reverse strand, counting down.
TGCCAGTCAACTTCCTCATCCCGATAGACGGCACACCGCTCAAAGGACGCTGGGAGCTGACGCCGCAGCGCTGCCTGCGAATCCTAGCGCTGTACCGTTTCTTCTTCCCCGACGTCGAGCTCCGAATTGCCGGCGGACGCGAGCTTCACTTGCGCAGCCTTCAGCCATTCGGCCTCATGATCGCGAATTCGATCTTCGCAGGCGACTACCTGACCACGGAGGGACAACCCGCCGGGACCGACCGGCAGATGATCGCCGACCTCGGCTTCGAGATCGAGGGGACCGACGAGGACACGCTGCCGCGCCAAAGACCAGACATGGTGCACTTGCGCAACCGGGGCATTGGCACCGACCTGCCCGCCAACGCCTGACCCGGCCCAAAGTCGTCTATCTCACTCATCCGCGAACAGCACGGCATTCCAGCTCATTGCTGCAGGGGTTCTTGTGTACTTGATGGGATATGTCACTCCGCCTCCATCAGCCGCATGAAATTGCGCGTAATCGGCACGAAGTAGATCAGGTTGCCAAGACCGAACACCAGGATGCCCGCGAGCTGCTGGTCAAGTTCAGGCGTGACATCTCCGAACAGCCTCGGAGCCATGGCATAGAACGGGTATACGAGGGAAGGCACGAAGGCCAGCGAACCCGCGGCATCGCCTGCGCGTGGAGCATGACGCCCACACCCTGCTCGTCCACCTCAGCGACGAGGACGGGGGCGGATGGACGACCTTCGCCGTTGACCGGGCGACGCGCCAGTGGTCGGTGGCCCAGGCGCCCCGCCAGACCGATGCTGCCCGCGACTCCTATGACGGTCTCTACGACCGGTAACGTTCGCGCCGTTTGGCCCACGGCGAATTGTTGCAGGACGCGAAACCATCTCTTCGGCCTGTCTGCGCGTCGGATTTATTACAGCTGCACACCGATTCGTTGTTTGTGGCGCTGGTACTCCAGATAGGTAAGCCACGCGACGAAGGCATCAAAGATCGTCAGTGCCACCAACCCCACGGACGGCGCGAACGTCATCCGGTAGATCTGGTACAGAATGAAAACCCCGAGAAAGGCGATCATCCACGGATAAGCCCAGAGCTGCGTCCTCAGCAGCGCGAACACGAGCACGATCTTCACCACACCGTGAAATAGCAGGTAGAGGGCGCTCAGGAATACCGTCGATCCGGTCAGACCATTCGCATAATGCAGAGCATGCGTGGCGAGGAAGTCGTGGCTATCCTGGGTCAGCTCGTGCTGAGTGAGCGCGACCACGAAGCGGTCGATCGTCGCCGGGGTTAGGAACAGCAAGAACAATCCGCCGATCACCTCGAGGGCGCCGTCTATGCCCTTGAGGATGATGCTGATCTCAAAGGTCCGGTCAAGCAGGTCAGCCTTCGGTTTGAGCAACCTCATCAGTTCTTCGCTGCCAAGTTCTTGGCCTCAGCCAGGGCGTCGACCTGGCCCTGGCACCAGGCATAGAGCGCGTCGTACATCGGGGTCTCGAGCCGGATCTTCTCGTGGTCCTGCTCACCGTGGACCAGGGCGAAGCCATTGGCGATGGCATAGAGCCCCGCTGCTTCAGGCACGATGTCCCGATCCCCTGCGACGTCGGCTCCATGGACGATTTTCGCCCTGTCTCTTATACACATCTGACGCTGCCGACGAT
>DHWR01000193.1 GCA_002413265.1 Chloroflexi bacterium UBA5177 | reverse complement strand
CCGGAGCCTCCATCGGGAGACAGACCAAAGAGCTTCTCAAACCAATCCATTCAAACCTCCCTCAAGCGCCTGTCACGGTCCTCAACGGTTGTCCGTCCGTTTGAAAGCAAGCGAGAAAGCGTCCCACGACGCACGTTCCTCGACGCCTCAATTGAAAAGTATCTCGACAGATGCCGGATTGCGGCTTCCTCAACGCGTGCCATGGAGACTCTCTTGCCCTCTATGCGGGCGAGAGACGTGACGCCCTTGTCTTTGATACCGCACGGAACGATATGCGCGAAGTAACCCAGATCGACATTCACGTTGATCGCGAAGCCATGCGACGTGACTCCACGCGCGTCGATCTTCACGCCGATGGCGCACAGCTTTTCGTCACCCATCCAGATCCCGGAGAACCCCTCCTGAAGATGCGCCTCAATACCTAGATCCCGAACCGCGCTCAGGAGCGCCAGCTCCAGGTCGCGTATGTAGCGCACGTAATCAAGCCGCTCCGCCGGCAGCTTGAGGATGGGGTACCCAACCAGCTGGCCCGGACCGTGGTAGGTAACGTCACCTCCGCGGTCGACGCGGTAAACCGCGATGCCCCGTCGGCGAAGCTCGGCTGAAGACAGCAGGATGTTCTGCTCCGTTCCACGCCGGCCAAGCGTGTAGGTGTGCGGATGCTGGAGCAGGAGCAGGACATCGGGAATCCGATCCTGGCCCCGAGTCTCTGCCAGCTCTGCCTGAAGCTTCCACGCTTCGTCGTACTCGACGGTGCCGGCGCGGCAGACGAGTAGCTTCCTTTCAGAAGACTCAGTCGGGAGCGCCCCGAAGCTCGAATCAGCCGTACTTGTAGGAGACGCCGAAGCCGCCACGGGGCATCACACAGGCAATGTTGGTGTAGGGGCAGATCAATCGGCAGGCGCCGCATTCGATGCAGTTTTCGTACGAGACCACGGTCTTCTGCGCTTCTTCGTCCCAGTGGTAGACATCCGCGGGGCAGACGATCGTGCAGGGCTTGTCTGGACACTGCCGGCACACGTCCTGAGAAACGATGTCAATGTGAGACCTGTCGTCCCAGTTGAACTTCAGCAGGTACAGCTTGTCTTCGAGCTTCATTTCCCGGCGTGTCTCCTGGCTCTCAAGGCCTCTGATTGCTCGTGAGCGTGATACGAACTGCGCACCAGAGGTCCCGACTCGACGTGACGGAAACCCATCTCGAGGCCCTCCTGCCTGAGCTCGGCGAATTCGTCCGGATGGTAATACCGATCGATCGGGACGTGCTTGGTGGTCGGCTGCAGGTACTGCCCAATGGTCAGAATGTCGACATCGACACTACGAAGGTCGCGCATCGTTTCCACGATCTCGTGCGGTGCTTCGCCAAGGCCGACCATCAGTCCTGATTTAGTCAGGCCATCCGGTGCGAGCTCTTTAGCGCGCTGCAGAACGCGTAGTGAGGTGTCGTAGTTCGATTTGCCGGGTCGGACGCGCGGGAATACTCGCCGCACGGTTTCGATATTGTGGTTGAAGATCTCCGGCTTGGCTTCCATCACCGCTCGCAGCTGCTCCTCGCGGCCCTGAAAGTCGGGTGTGAGTACTTCGACCGCGCAATCCTGATTTAGCTCGTGGATCTTGCGAATGGTGGCCGCGAACAGCTCCGCTCCACCGTCCTCAAGATCGTCGCGATCCACCGATGTCACGACTGCATGCGTGAGTCCCATGGTCCGGACGACCTCCGCCACGCGCATGGGCTCGCCAAGATCGAGGGTGGTGGGCTTGCCCGAGGTCACGGCGCAATAGCGGCAGGCGCGAGTGCAGACATCCCCCAGGATCATGAACGTTGCCGTTCCATGGCCCCAACACTCGCCGATATTTGGGCAGCGAGCTTCCTCACAGACCGTGTGAAGACTCTGCTCGCGCATCAGGTTTTTAAGCTCGAGATAGCGAGGTCCGGCCGGCAGCCGAACCTTCAGCCAATCAGGCCTCTTGGTAAATCTCGGCTCGAGAGCGATTTCCGTGGTTACCACGTGTGTTCCGATCTATGCGACGTTTGCAAATCATTATCCCCCCGTGCCGGGCAACGCAACGCACGAATGGCCGTGCCGGGCTTCTCAGTACAACGGGTATTCCGCGGTCCAGCCCTCTAGCTTCAGTTTCACCGCGTCGACGAAGCCCGCAGCGTAGCCACCATCGAGAATACGATGATCGAACGAGAACGACAGGTTCATCATGTGACGCACGGCGAAGAGATCCTGCCCGTCCTGCTCGATCACGACCGGCCGCTTCACGATGGCCGCTGCCGCCAGAATGCCGCACTGAGGCGGAGGAATGATGGACATGGACCAGACCGAACCTATGGCACCGGTGTTATTGATCGTAAACGTGCCGCCTTGCATGTCCTGAACGGTCAGCTTCTTGTTGCGCGCTCGCACTGCAAGGTCGGTGATCGCCTTCGAGAGTCCCGCGAGGCTCATCTGGTCCGCACCGTGTATGACCGGCGTGATCAGGCCATCGGGCGCGTCGACGGCCACGCTGATGTTGATGTCGTTCTTGCGGAGAATATGATCGCCGCCCCACTCGGAATTCACGTTGGGAAATTCCTTGATCGCCTCCACCGTCGCTTTGATTACAAAGGCGACATATGA
>DHWR01000292.1:5195-5450 GCA_002413265.1 Chloroflexi bacterium UBA5177 | reverse complement strand
GCTGTACAAGACGGGGGACGGGGGAAGGACCTGGCAGCAGCGAGCGTTGGCGGTGATTCATGGCTATGCGGTTGCGGAAACGCTGCCTCCGGTGTTTGTGGGGAATGGAGCAGGGTATCTGCCGGTCAGCTTGTCCTCCGGGCTTCAAAAGGCCGCGGTAGACGTCTACAGCACCGAGGATGGAGGACGGCACTGGAATCCGAACCGACTCCTCTCACTACCGAGTGGCGGCACCTTGAGCTACAGCTTTTCGGG
>DHWR01000292.1:4556-5109 GCA_002413265.1 Chloroflexi bacterium UBA5177 | reverse complement strand
GTGGGCTCGGAGATGTGTATAAGAGTACAGCTTTTCGGGCCGGCACGCCTGGGTAGCCAAGGGCAGCGACGTGTTCCGGTCCTTGGATGGTGGTAAGACCTGGCAAAGACTGCACCCGGCCGGCTGGGTCGGCGGCGTCACCGAGATGCAGTTTCTAAACAGTACCGTGGGATTCGCTGTTGTTGCCGGCTGCCAAAGTGGATGCCGCCCGGCGCCGTACCTGCTGGGGACGGTGGATGGAGGTAGTAGTTGGCAGCGGGTTTCTACGTACGGTGGCTAGCTGCCGCTGCACGAAACAGATTTTAGAGAGAAAAGGACTGGAGGTAGGTGCCTCGGGCGGGGGGCGGAACGGCTCTCGGGCCGTTCCTAGAGAGGCAAGCCCGAGCCTCGTGATGTCTGCGGAAGCATCGACACGCGCCTGGTGTGGGCCGACTAGTCAGGGGTGCGGCCGCGACGAGCTTGACGCTGCCGTGGTCTCCAGCTCCTGCCTCAACGCATCACGGATCCACAGGCGAGCGAGGCGATGGTAGGACTGGCGAACCTGGTGTGAGAA
>DHWR01000292.1:1583-4321 GCA_002413265.1 Chloroflexi bacterium UBA5177 | reverse complement strand
GCTTTGAGCTCGGTCAGTAGCCTGGGACTGAGCTTCAGGTTTGACTGTACATCGTCGGGCGTTGCGGAATCAGCCGTCTCTTCGCTGGTGGTCGGGATCTGAAGGCGCCGCAGCCCATCGGCGATCCAAGACCGAGCTACCGCGTGGTAGGCCAATGCCTTGCGATCGGCGACGTCTTTGAGCGAGATCAGCGTGGCGGCGGGCACGCGAAGCGTCAGTTGCGCGCTCTTGTGCTCAGCTGGCACCGGTGCAGGAGCTGCAGGAGGGTTCTCGCACTCGTCATCCCAATCGGTCTCGAGAAGCTTTTCGAAGCGGTCTTCGTCAGTCATCGACCTGCCTGCGGTAAGCTCGACGTCCTCTGGTGGTCATTTCTCCCCCTGTATACACGGACCACTCCGCGTGGTTTCTGCTGGTAGACCAGCAAGAGCATCCGGCCGTCGTCAGTCTACGAAAGACGCGGCCGGAGCTACTGAGACGGTCCAGGGTAGTTCGGAGAGTGAGTCGGAGGTTTGGGCCCGGACCAGCCCCGGTGTGCAACTCAGCGACCGATATGGGCTTCGATCTTTAGGTTGGACTCAAGGCCCAGCTCCAACCAAGCTATCCTCGCTCCTTCGGAGCACGAGGCTTCCATCCTCCAGGCGTCGGCGTCCATGACGGCTTCGCCGCATGTCGTCGTGCCGAGATGTGCTCCTTGAGGAATACGAATACCAAGTCGTAGACGGTAGCCGGCCGGAGCCGGATCGAGCAGGTGCAGGCGAACCGATAACTTATCGGCGGTGGATTCACAGTGGAGATCGAAGCGAGTACTGCCGATCCGGCGACGAACTTTGAGGTACGGCCACTGGTGGGGTATCGAAGGACTCACGGTCAGACAGCGCCCCGGTACATCTATCTCGATGCCGGCAAAGGTGTGGACCGCTTGGATGAAGGCGGCCATGCTCCAGGCTTGAAAGTCAGCTCCCAGCTGTCCATGCATGTCGCGAAGCTCGCTGAGGCCGCCTATCCCCTGCTCGTACAGCGCTTCATGGACCTGAGGCTTGAGATAGAGGCGATACGCCTCCTCCACGCCTCCACACGCGAGCTCGCCCTGGACGAAGAAATGATTGAACCATTCCCACTCGACGCCGCGGTGATAGTTGAAGATCCCAACGCTCGCCATGTCCTTGCCTCGAACGTTCTTCGGGTCATCGAGAAAGGCTGCGGGCAGCACGCGACGCCAGTCCCGCGGGGCAAGACTCCGGACGCCGCCGGGCCCGGCAAGCTGATCTCGGGCTTGCAGAACCATCGAGCGAGCCACATCGGCGGGCAAAGGATAATTCAGACCAAACGCGATGTAACCGTTGGGGGTCAGAACCGTTTGCGGCTCCCAGTCATATGAGATGCAATCGCTTAGATATCCATCCGCGTAAAACTGCTTGAAACTCTCTTGGCCTTCGGAGAGCGCCGTCTCCATCTGATCGGCGAGCGTGGGATTTCGGTCGCGAGCCCAGGGAAGGAAGACATTGAGCACGGTCAGCCAGAGCAGCTCGATCTCAACCGGAAATCCTGCGCGGGGCGTGTATTCGGTGTCCTCCCAGGTCTCCCAGAGGTAGTTCGGGTCGATGATGCCCCCGGACGGCAGCAAGCCCCGCTGCACGAAATGCACGCTGGCGGCAAAAAAATGCTCCACCATCTCGGCCTTGTCCTCGAGCATTGAGGTGTCGCCGCTCTCCTTCACGTACTGCCAGAGGCGATTGAGGGCCCAGAGAGTGCCGTCGCTCGAGTAATAGACGAGCGGCTCGCCGGCCCGGATGATGTGGGGAAGACGGCCAGTGCGCGCGTCCTGGTGCTGCCAGGTGTTGTCGATGATGGCCCGTGCCGTTTCATAGTCGCTGGAAACCAGTACCGCTCCCAGCGAGATGTTTTCGTCTCGCTTCCAGGCATCCATGAAGTACTTGTTGCCCGCGAAGATGCCGTAGAAGTGCCGGCGATGGGTCGGAGCCACGTGAAGCGTCGCGTCCCTGGCGACCAGCGCGTCATTGAACCGAGTCAGTACCTGCGCGTAGGCTTGGTCCGTCTCTTCGTGGCCGGTCTCAAAACCGGCATTCGTCAGCTGCCCGACGGTATCCTCACGCTTCCTTTCTCGGGAAGTTTGCAGCGCCGCGCAGACAGAATCGTAGTCCTTCTCTACCTCCTTTTTGCTGTCGCCGAAGGTGCAAACCAGAGAGAACGGTGGATTGGCACGGAACACGCCCGCCGCGTACACCTTGGTGCTGTAGGTATCCCAGACCGGCGCCTCGTCCGGCGACTGGGTTTGTGTCTCCACGTACACGCTATGGATGAGCTTGTCCCGGTGTTCGTCCTTTAAGTAGGTCTTGCCAATCAAACGCTCGCTCTCCGGAACCGATTCCACACTCGACTCACTTCCGGTGACCCCGGTCAGCGAATAGAAGTCGAGTGCCTCGCGCAGGCTGCCGACGTCATGAACCCGGTTGCTCACCGCGAGGCGTCCGTCCTGAATGCCGGCCTTGTAGTTGGAGAAGTTGGAGTTGAGAGTCTGGTAGAAGCGCATGTCGAATTCGGGTTTCACGAACAGCGGAAGGGCTCCGTCGTACGACACCACGACGCTTTGCGACCGATCAGGTACGAAAAAGCGCTCGTGGATCTCCTGCTCGCCCAGTCGATAGACGCGCTCGGCAAAGTCCAGATGCGCGAGGAAGGAGGTCTGATTGCGGCGGTCGAGAGGGACTTCCTTGCCG
>DHWR01000292.1:0-1272 GCA_002413265.1 Chloroflexi bacterium UBA5177 | reverse complement strand
CCGAGCAGAAAGCTTCGAGCCGCGAGCTCGCGCCCCTCGACGCTCAACGTAAATCGTTCCAGGTCCGGTTTACCGCGAGGCGGATGGGCTGCCATGTCTCATGATGCTACGAGAGCCAAACGGTCTTGGGTGCGGGTCAGCGCCCCGACGACAGAGTGGAGGCTCGGCTTCGAGACCAGTAGTCGAGGAGCATCTCCGCTACCAGCATGCGGGTCGCTTCCTCGGGGATCTCGCGGGACATCAGGTAGGCATAACTAACGGCTTCGCGGTGGGGCAGGGTGAGAATCTCCCGCTGCATCTCCTGTACGCGCTGTAGGACCGCCTCGTGATATTCGTCGCTTGCCACGAGCCATTATAGGACGCATGTGCTAGAAGTTCGAAGAGGGATCACCAGGTCCTATTGCCAGCCCAATTGGCCGGGCTGACTTGTCCTCGATCTCAGCCATGCCCACGATGCGCACGTCAGAATGATCGCGATGGAGAAACACCAGCCTGCGCGATTTATGGCGGCACTCGCTGCGCCGGAAAGTCCAATTCCGTCGCAGTCGCCTATTGGCGACGTGCTCACTGCGTATGCATCCAGCCAAAGGAGCGCCATCGGGACGGTCGCAAGAAACGCGGTCAATTCTCCCCATGCCACTACGCGCAGCAAGGCCCAACCGGTGGCAGCCAGTAGAGCGAGGCAGGCCGCGGTGCAGATCACTACAAACTCCAGGCCGTATCCGGAGACATTGAATGCGCCCGCGCACGTCAGGGAGTTGGCCTGCCGAGCCGAGATGACGTTGAGGATGTCTTGGGTGCCCGCGGCGGCGTCGGTGAGGCTCGCGGCGCCAACCGCCACGCAAGCGCCGGCCGCGGCCAAAAGCGTCAGCGCGATGGCCGGTGAGGAAGCCATCTCCTCCCCATTAAGCTGCACAGCTAATTTTAGCGTCGCGGCCTGCGATGCTCGCCCGTATCTTCAGGCTTGGGTTGCTGCAAATCGACCGACATAGCTGGAAGCCCGTGCGTGCGCCAATATCCGCACCTATAATGGCCGAGACACGGCGCGGAGGAAGGAATGCTGGCTGAGCTTGACGTCCTGGTCTTTGTGAAGTCCTCGGACGACTTCGAACGAACGGCTGAGCGAGTGTTCGCTGCGTTGCGTACCCCGTACGCAGAGGCCGAGATGGAAGACCCCGCCGGGGTGACGTACTACGAGGCCAACGGCCTTGGCTTCCACGCCGCGTTTTATCCGAATCAAGGGGAGCTCCTCGATCCCGAGTTCGAAGGGTT
>DHWR01000032.1 GCA_002413265.1 Chloroflexi bacterium UBA5177 | reverse complement strand
TTCTCGACGGCTGGTGGATCGACACGGGGAAGATGGAAGACATGTTGGACGCCAACCGCGTGGTGCTGCACGAGCTGGTTGGTCGCATCGATGGCGTCGTTGGCCGGGACTGTACGATCCAGGGAAACGTGGTGGTTGAGGCAGGCGCCGTCGTGGAGCGCAGCAATCTGCGCGGGCCGCTGATCATTGGCGCCAACACGCGCGTTACGAACGCGTATGTGGGTCCTTTCACCGCCATCGGCCGCGATTGCGAGATCACTGAAAGCGAGATCGAGCACTCGATAGTGATGGAGCGAACCCGCATTGTGCAGGTACCACATCGAATAGAGGACTCTCTAATCGGCCGTGATGTGGTGATCTTCCAGGCTGACGGCAAGCCGAGAGCATATAAATTGATGCTTGGCGATCATAGTCAGGCCGGCATCCTTTGAACTGGGGGGGGAAATCATGACCGACAGCGCCGAGCCGGATCCGCTGTCCTGGATGGGTGCCGAGTTCCGCGACAGGGTGGCGACACAGTCGTACGAGGAGCAGCCAGGCATCGATGGCGTCGCGCTCTTCGACCTGCGGCTACTCGGCGACGAAGGCGGAGACTTTTGCGAGGTGGGTCGCTACAACGCGCACGGTGAATTGGAGGCGGCTCCCGGGTTCAGGCCGGCGCAGTGCGGCTATTCCTTCATGGAGCCGGGAACCATAAAAGCCTGGCATCTGCATGTCCGGCAAGAGGACCTGTGGTTCATACCGCCGCACGATCGTTGCCTTGTCGGGCTGCTCGACGTGCGTGAAAAGTCGACAACCTACCAATGCAGAATGCGCTTCGTGATGGGAGGAGGAAGAGCCCGACTCCTGCTCATTCCGCGCGGTGTGGCACATGGGATTGCCAATCTCAGCAACCGACCCGCGAGCATGTTCTACTTCGTGAACGAGGCTTTTAACCGAGACAATCCTGATGAGCAACGGCTGCCGTGGGACCTGCTTGGCGAAGACTTCTGGCGGAATGTGCCAGGTTGATCGAGATCTGACGGAGGCCGCGGCGTCGTTGGACTCCTCTCAAACCTGGTCACTGTCAAGACGTTCACAAAAGGCTCGACGCTATGCTACAGTTGTGAGATATTTGTCCAGAGATAGACCCTGTGGGGAAGGATCCATTTCGTGGCCCAGTGTGAGTTCTGCGGCAAGAAAAAGATGTTCGGCCGCCACATTCGAAATCAGCACAGTATTGGGTGGGCGCTGCGCGCACCCAAGAAGAATCGCACCTTCGAGCCAAACGTCCAGAAGACCAAGGTCATGATCAACGGCGCGTTGCAGCGCGTCCAGATCTGTACCCGCTGCCTTCGGACGCTTCAGAAGGTCTGAGCCCTCCCACTCGGTCTCGCAACCCAAGCCGGCGCTTCGCTTCGTCGCCGGTTGCAGTGGGCTTGCTGGTTCCGGCCGTCTATGGGCTCTGGCTTTCGCGACTTGTCTTTGGTGGTGCCGACCCTCGCGACTACATCGTGCTCGGCAAGCATTTCGTACTGCAGAGCCATACGAGCTCGGTCATCACATACGATCCGCACTACCACTACGTGAAGAACGGGTCGGGGTACGACGGGCAGTTTTTCTACTTCATGGCCGTCGACCCGGTGCACGCGAGGTACTACATGGATTCGCCCAGCTATCGGTACGCGCGGCCGGTGTATCCGCTGCTGACGCGGGTCCTTGCGCTCGGACGCGTGAGCTGGGTTCCCTACACGCTGATCCTGATCAACTGGCTGGCCATCGCCGGCGGCGCGTTCTTGATTGCTGCCTGGCTGGCGCGACGTGGCGTCTCGGCCCAGCTGGCACTGATCTACGCCGCGTACCCGGGGCGATCATCGGGTTGCAGCGGGATCTCACGTAGCCGCTCTCCTACGCGCTGGTCGCCCTCGCCATCTATCTATTCGACTCGGATCTCAAGCGGAGATACGTGTACAGCGGCCTGGCCTTCGCCGCGGCCTTGCTCAGCCGCGACAAGACGATCCTGTTCTCGGGGATGTACGCGCTCGCCATTCTTATCGGGGATTGGCGGCCTCCGTCCAGGCTGTCCCGGCAGGACATCGTTAGCCGGATACGAAACGCGGCTGTCTTCTCGGCTTTTGCCTTTGGGCCGCCGCTGGCCTACCGCGTTTGGCTAATCTTCTGGTTGCACGCCACGGGCATCCCGTCCAACGCGGCGGTGGCTCCCTTGAGTGGGGCGCTCGGTGGCGAAGCCTCCGGCGCTCTCATTCTGGAGAGCATTTTCATATTCATTCCGGCGGGTATCTGCGCCTGGCTTGCCGTACAAGCCCTGATTCGTGGGGAACGGGCAATCGCGTTGCCGACTTTCCTGCTTGTCACCTTCTTTTCGCTGGTGACACTGAATCAGGTCTTTTTTTCAGGACTTCATCGGGCTCTTTCGGGTTTCGACGGGGGTGGTCTTCGCGGCGCTGTACTGCATCCCTTACTTTGACGCGGTGTCGAGGCGGAGCCGGTTGTGGCTGACGGCTGCGGGAACGCTGTGGTTGCTGCCGGTCGGGGCTCTGGTTGCTGGATCGGTGAGTAGCACTGTGGGCCGTTGATGAGTGGCGTTCGGAAAAGGTGTCGGGTTGCAGGTCCGGTCTTCGGGTGCGCTATTTCGATACGCCCTGAAGGGCTGAGCTACGGTTCTCGCAAGGCATTTGTGGCCACGGACGGCATGGATGCTACTTCTGGGTTTGGGATGGTGAGACTGTTGACCAGGCCGGTTTTGGTTTCGCGATCTCTGTCGATTCTGCATTTTCGCGAAGTTGGCCACAGGCTGCGTTTATGTCAAGGCCCTTGGAGTAGCGGACCGTTACGTTGAGGCCGGCCCGCCTGGCCTCTTCGGCGAAGGCGTCTGCGTCCGGCCCCTCACTGCGGATGAACCTGCCTTCTCTGAACGGGTTCCACGGAATGAGATTTAGGTGAGCCATGCCGCCGAACGGACGCAGCAGGGTGCCCAGCTCGCGGGCCAGCTCCGGCGTGTCGTTCACGTCTCGCAGCAATACGTATTCGAAGCTGACGCGGCGACGGGTGGCGGCGAGGTACTCGTGTACGGCGTCCAGCAGGTCGCCTATAGGGAAATGCGCGTTGTACGGAACCAGCTGGGATCGCAGCTCGTCGTTGGGCGCGTGCAGCGAGACGGCGAGGTTTACCTGCCCAAGCCAGTCCGCCAGCTTCCGCAGCTGCGGCACGATGCCCACGGTGGAAAGCGTGACGTGACGCCCTCCCAGATTGAACCCTGCGGAATCGAGAAGCATTCCGATCGATTGACGCACTGCGGTGGTGTTCAGCAACGGCTCGCCCATGCCCATGTACACGACATTGGTCACACGCTCGCCGTCCTCCCGCAGAACTCGTGCGAAGTACATGACCTGATCGGCAATCTCGGCCGCGGTCAGGTTGCGGGTGAAGCCGGAGAGGCCGGTGGCGCAAAAGCTGCAGGCGGCCGGACAACCGACCTGTGAGGACACGCAGATGGTGTTCCGGGGCGCGCCGCCTGGGTTCTCCGCGCGAATCAGAACTGTTTCGACGGTCGTGCCGTCCGCCAGGCCGAAGAGGACTTTCTCGGCGCCGTCTCGACTCGATTTGAGATGGATCCGCGTCTCGATGGATCTGAGGCGGTGCGTTTGCTGAATGTCCTGCCTCAGCTGGATGGGCAGGTCGGTCAGCTCGTCAAAGGATTGAGCCGCACGCTTCCACAAGGACGCGTGAAGCTGTTTCGCTCGGTAGGCGGGCAGCCCGTGTTCGCGCGCCCAGCCCTCGAGCTGGCCAAGGTCAAGCTCACTGAGAGATGGCAGAGCGCCTAGGACGCGTCGCAAGGGAGTGGCTTCCCGTTCATCTAAGATCATGCGCGCCCCCATTCGAGCGTTCCGTCTCTGCGACGCTCATGCCGGCTGCGCAAATGACTCATCTCTGCCGCGAATTCTAACATTGACAGATGGAGGGGCTATGATCATCGACGCCCACGTGGCGGTGGATATGCAACGCTACCCGGTCGAACGGGTGATGGAGCTGTTGGCGGCCGCGAAGATCGACAGCGCGGTCATTTTCGCCGATGCGCGGGCGCGAGACATCGATCGGCACAATGCCTATGTCCTGGAAGCCGCTCGCCTTCACGGCCTGTATCCCTTCTATTACCTGGGCGGCAATCCCTTCAGCGACACGCGGCCAGACGAGCTGCTGGTACCCGACAACCTCGCGGACTATGCGGGCATACGATGGCACCGTTGGGTCGCCGAGGCCATCGATCGTGAAGGAAGGCTCGACCGAGATGAGCTCGAATGGGGCGTGAGCCTGATGGAGTCGGCCGAATTCGGCGCGCTGGTCTCCGCCGCGGCCGTCTACAACCTCCCGATGATCGTGGAGGAAAGCCTAGCGATCACGCTCGAGATGGTGCTGCGTTTCCCCACGCTGGACTTCATCGTCCCTCACCTCGGTTTACAAAGCGGGGGCCAGGCAAACGTTCTGCAGGCGCTGTGGGACCAGCCAAGCGTCTATTTCGACACGAGCCTGGCGCAGCTTGATGAAGCGACACTGTCGAGGGTCGGGAGCGATCGGATCCTTTTCGGCTCAGGTTTTCCGGAAGGGGATCCGGAGACCGAGGTGAACAAGATCGATAGTTTGCCGCTTTCGGAGGACGTGAAGGAAGGTATTTACGGGGACAACCTTCAATCGCTGCTTTCGGACAGCGCAGCGGCATAATGCCGCCGTCAGATGCCAATATCGAAGTTCGCGCGCTTCTGCGTTTCCCGGCGTCCAGCAGGGTGTGGGCGCAGATAGTGGGCCCGGGACATGGCTCTCTGCCGGCGGCGAGACGCCCCAAAAGGCTGAGCCCCACCCATACGGCTTTCGGGATCTGCCCGCGTGTCCGGTTGCTAGTATCGGCGACTAAGCGGGGAGGGCGCGGAGTGAGCCACTCCCGACACCGATTGCGGGCGGGGAAGCGGTGAGGTTCGGGCGGGACCTCGGCGTGGATTCGCGAATGATCCTCGCGGTGGGCGCGGCGAAGGCGACGTCCGTGCTGACACGCACCACCGGCAGGGGTGGGGGAACCGCGCTGCCCGGTCTGGTCGCCCTGCACGTCGACCCTCACTTGGTCGAGAAGCTAGCCGGTCAGCTCGCGGAAGGCTCTGTGCTGATCACCGGTACCAACGGCAAGACGACTACCAGTCAGATGCTGGAATCGATATTGAGGAGCGCGGGGCTCGCTCCTCTCCGCAATCGATCGGGCTCCAACCTCTTGCGCGGCATCGCGAGCAGCCTCGCCGGGGAAGCGGGAGTGCTGGGCAAGCTGTCGGATGAGGTGAGACTGGCCCTCTTCGAGGTAGACGAGGCCGCCATGCCGGGGATTCTGAGGGCCGTGAAGCCACGACGCGCCCTGCTTCTCAACCTATTTCGAGATCAGCTGGATCGATACGGGGAGGTGGCGACCGTGGCGCGACTATGGAAGGATGCGGTCGCCGCTCTCGATCCGTCGGCGCAGGTGATAGCGAACGCCGACGATCCGCTGATCGTCGATGCGGTGTCGGGGTCTGCTGCCCCTGTCACGTTCTTCGGCATCGAGTCCACGGCCGCTCCGACGAGCGGGATGGAACATGCGAGCGACGTAAAGGCCTGCCCACGATGCGGCGGCGCTATGCAGTTCGACGTGGTTTTTCTCGGCCACCAGGGACACTATTCGTGCTCGCACTGCGATCTGCGCCGTCCTACGCCGGAAGTCTCGGCTCGGGAGGTGGTTCTCGACGGGTTGAACGGAAGCAAATTCGTCCTCCGTACGGCTACCGCCGAAACGGAGATTTCGGTCCCGCTTCCCGGGCTTTACAACGTGTACAACGCACTGGCCGCATCCGCAGGGGCGCTGTCATTGGGCCTTTCGACAGAGCGCTGCTCAGCGGGCATTCGAGCCACGCGCGCGGCCTTTGGACGGATGGAACGGCTGGAGGTCGGGGGACGCACTGTGCAGGTGGCGCTGGCGAAAAATCCAACCGGCTTGAACGAGATCGTTCGCACCGTCGCCACCAGCCCCGAGCCCCTGCATCTGCTCGTCATGCTCAACGACAACACGGCTGACGGACACGACGTGTCCTGGATCTGGGACGCGGATATCGAGCTGCTCGGCGGGCGACTGGAGAGCGTGTGCTTCGCGGGCGGACGTGCCGCCGACATGGCGCTGCGTTTCAAATACGCTGACCTTCTCGACGGCAAGCAGCCTCCAAAATGGAGCGTGATCTTCGACACTGAGTCAGCGTTCCGGCAAGCCCTCGCCTGGACGCCCGCCGGCGCCCGCCTGTTCATCATTCCCACGTATACGGCGATGCTGGACGTAAGAGGCCTGCTGACGAGGGCGGGTCATCTCCGGGCCTACTGGGAGGAGGGCTGATGGCGACCCTGAACCTCGTCCATCTCTACCCGACGGTTCTAAATCTGTACGGGGACCGCGGAAACATCACGACCCTGAGCCGCAGATGTGCCTGGCGCGGCCACGAGCTTCGAGTCCACGACCTGAACATGGGGGAGGCCTTTCCCGAGGTAGAGGTAGATCTGGTGTTCATCGGGGGCGACCAGGATCGAGAGCAGGGCGTGGTGGTGGACGATCTGCGACGGGGTCACGCGACAAGGATCGAGGCTTTGGTGGCAGACGCGGTACCGCTGCTGGCGGTGTGCGGCGGCTATCAGCTGCTGCAGAAGTACTACCGGCCGGCCGAGGGTCAGGATCTGGTAGGACTCGGCATCTTCGATGCGCACACCCTTCACCCTGGACACGAGGTCGCGCGTCGAGTCGGCAACATCGTCGTCGCGTGGGAACGAGGCACGATCGTCGGGTTCGAGAACCACGGCGGCAGGACGTTTCTCGAAGGTGGCACGGCGCCGCTAGGCACGGTGCTGAAGGGGTTCGGCAACAACGGGGAGGACGGGACGGAGGGCGCACGGGTGGCGAACGCCTTCGGGACGTACGTTCATGGCTCCCTGCTGCCGAAGAATCCGGAGCTGGCGGATTACATTCTGCAGCTTGCCTTTGCTCGACGGTACCCGGATGTTTCTCTGGCAGCGCTAGACGATGGATTAGAGCAGCAGGCGCATGAGGTGGCGCTCGTTCGAGCCCAGGAACGGCTCTAGTCGAGTGCGGGGCGCGGACGAACGCGGGCTTAGTGGACGCGTGCCTCCTTGCCCTTCCAGTACGGCTCGCGCAGCTGACTCTTCAGGATCTTGCCGGTCCCGCCCTTCGGGAGCTCTTCGATAAACTCGACAGACTTGGGGACCTTGAATGAGGCAAGCCTCTCACGGCAGAACTCCAGGATCTCGGCCTCTGTAGCTCTGGT
Organism: Chloroflexi bacterium UBA5177; assembly: GCA_002413265.1. Lineage (GTDB taxonomy): Bacteria > Chloroflexota > UBA5177 > UBA5177 > UBA5177 > UBA5177. The sequence continues at coordinate 12,513 of DHWR01000032.1, read as the reverse complement.
CTGGGGGCGAAGCACCACCAGTGCCTTCGGCACCTCTCCCCATTGCTCGTCCGGCACCGCAATCACCGCGCTTTCGAGCACGGCCGGATGTTCATAGAGTGCTTTCTCGATCTCCACGGATGAGACGTTCTCGCCGCCGCTGATGATGATGTCCTTCTTTCGATCGACGATCAGCGCGTAGCCTTCGGAATCGATAGTCGCAATGTCTCCGGTGTGGAACCAGCCACCGCGCATCGCCTGCTGTGTGCTTTCCTCATCACCCCAGTAGCCGGCCATGACCAGATTGCTGCGCACGACGACCTCGCCTTCACTACCTCCATCCCACGGCAGCTCTCGGCCGTCCTCGTCGACGATGGCGAGGTCGACCCCAAGGATTGGCATACCCGCGCTGGATTGGCGCCGCCATCGCTGGTCATCGGGCTCCGCCCCCAAGTGCTGCTTGGCCTGAGCCAAGGTGATGACCGGGCTGGTTTCGGAGAGGCCATATCCGCCGAAAACGCGGCAGCCAAATGCCTCCTCGGCCCGGCGAGCCATATCGGGAGGCGTGGTCGAACCGCCGGTGTGTATCAGGCGCAGGCTCGAAAGATTTCGCGACTTGATGGATGGTTCATTGAGCAGCAGTGTCAGCATTGTCGGGACCGCGAAGAAACGGGTGATGCGCTCCTCTTCGATCAGACGTAGCACCTCAGGAGGGTCAAAGCGGCGCAGCAGGACGTGCGTGCCGCCGACCGCCGTGAGGGCCTGCGGAGTGCCCCAGCCGTTGACGTGGAAGAGCGGAATGGTGTGGAGATGGACATCGCTGTCGTCGGCGTGCAAGCAGGCCAGCGTCGAGAGCGCGTGCAGATAGAGGTTTCGATGCGTCAACATCACGCCCTTGGGCCTACCGGTGGTGCCGCTGGTGTAGAACAGCTCGGCAACCGCGTTCTCGTCGATCTCGAGTGCGGGCGGTTGCTTGCCCGCCGAGGCTCGGAGCGTGTCTTCGTACGCGTCTTCGTGACGGTCTTCGGGAACGGCCCCGATCCAAACGAGCTCCGGTTTCTGGCTGAGAGCCGGTTCGATCTCTCTCCACGCTCCCGCAAACTCCGAATCGATGAGGACCTGCGAGACCGCCGCATCGTCGAGGATGTAGGCCATCTCGGCCGGCTTCAGTCGAATATTGACCGGAAGCAAGACGCAGCCGGCTGCCAGGACACCGAAGTAGGCCTCGAGCAGCGCGGTGGAGTTGAATGCCATGCAGGCAATCCGGTCCCCCCGACGGGCCCCTCGCTGGAGCAGAGCAGAGGCGAGCGCGTCCGTTCGCTCTCCGAACTCTCGATAGGTGAAGCGCCGGTCGCCGTCTATGACGCCGATCTTGTTCCCGAACAACTGCACTGCGCGCCGCTTGAAATCGAGTGGGGTCAACGGCACGTGCATGCGGGCTCCAAAGCGAAAGATAGCGCCAGTATAGTGGCGAAGGCCGGAGACAACGGCTGTCCAGGCACCGCTTAGAATTGTCGTTGCGGGAGGCTCCATGGCGCGGGTAGTGGCGCAGCGCGTGACGTCGGCATCGGTGAGTGTTGGCGGGGAGGTCATCGGTCAGATCCATCAGGGCCTGTTGCTGCTGGTGGGCGTACGAGAAGGGGACGACGAGGATGCAGTCGAGCGAGTCGCGGACAAGGTGGCCGTCATGAGGATTTTTGGCGATGCCGATGGCAAGATGAATCTCTCGGCCGCGGACATCGGCGGCTCGATGCTGGCGGTTTCCCAGTTCACGCTCTATGCGGATCTCAAAAAGGGGAGAAGACCAAGCTTCGTGCGGGCAGCCGAGCCGGAGACCGGAAGCCGCCTGTACGAGCACTTCATCGCGCGCCTCGAGGGTCACGGCTACAAGGTGGAGCGAGGCAGCTTCGGAGCCCACATGCTGGTCTCCCTGGAGAACGACGGTCCGGTGACGATCGTACTCGATAGTGACGAGTTGTAGCGCGTGAAGTACACGGCGAAAGCTCCGCTGAGGGTGGACCTGGCATCGTCCTGGACCTGCTTGCCGGCCATAGCAGAGAAAATGGGCGGGCATGCCGTTTGCGCCGCCATCGGCATCTACGCCGAAGGTTCGATCGCGCTGCCGCTGGGAGACAGTTTCCTGATGTCTCTTCGCAGCGAGCGACGGTACGTTTCCTACTCGCTCGATCTCCCTATCGGCGCGGGGCTCGGTGCGTCGGCCGCTCAGACGGTGCTTTGGGTAGCGCTTCTGAGATCCGTTATCGACAACGCGGCCGACCGGCGGGAAGTGGCAAGAATTTCTTGTCAGCTCAACTCGATGATGGGTACTCTTATGGGCCAGCAGGATGCATACGCCTCCGCGATTGGGGGCGTTTCGTTTGTCTCAGTTAGCTCAAACGTCGAGGCAGAGAGACTCGAGCTGGCAACGTCAGTGCTGCATGAGCTGGCCGGCCGGATGGTGGTCCTCTGGAGCGGCCAGGCCGGAAGGTCTCTGGAAGTCGCGCGAGCACTGCAGAGCGAGTTTGAGAAGGGTCGCCGCGACGTGGTGAATGGTCTAGCTGAATTGAAGAGTGGTGCTTCGGGCGTACGCCATGCGCTGAACGACGGACGGATAGACGATGTCGCCGCGCTGGCTGACGAGCAGTGGCTGCGTCAGCAGGAGATCCTTCCAGATTCAGCGCCACCTCGCGTGCGAGAAGTGGCAGAGCTCGCGCGGAGACACGGGGCGATTGGCGTCAAGGAGTGCGGCATCGCGGGCGGGGCGCTGGTCGCGTTCTCCCGTCTGGGCGACCGCGAGCATTTGGTGACGGCAATGCAGGCGTCCAAAGTCCGGGTCCTCGACGCGGGCGTAGACACATTCGGCGTCCACCTTCGAAAGGCGTGAAGTGAAAGGAGATCGATGCAGCATCTTAGACACGTAGTCCCTTATCTACGGCGCCATCTCTGGGCCATCGGCATCGGCTTCCTGGCCATCGCGGTCGCGACCGCTTTCTCCGTTGTTCAACCGGAAATCCTGCGTCTCGCGATCGATAACCTTCGCACCCACCCGTCCCTCAACAAGCTGACAGTTTACGTCGGGCTGTTCCTGGCAGCGGCCGTGGGGCAATCGATCTTCGCTTTCGTCCAGCGCAGTACCGTCAACCGGGTCTCCCGATATCTGGAATATGACCTGCGAAACGACGCGTTCACGCATCTCCAGTCGTTGGACCAAGGGTTCTTTGGAGAGATGCACACCGGGGACCTGATGGCCCGGCTCACCAATGACTTGAATCAAGTTCGCCAGTTCGTGGGCATGGGAATGATCAGCCTCATCAGCACCTTCATCATGCTGATCTCGGTGGCCGTGCTGATGGTGATCATCAATTGGAAGCTGGCACTGGTCGCCTTCGTAGTCCTGCCGTTCTGCACGGTCACCATGTTCGTGATCGGGCGAACCTTGCAGCGCAGATTTCGACTGGTTCAGGACCAGTTCGGACAGCTCTCAAATCATGCTCAGGAGAACTTTTCAGGCATCCGTGTAGTTAAGGCGTTCGTCCAGGAAGACCGTGAGATTGGGGCTTTCTCGAAGGTCAACCGTGAATATGTCCAGCGCAACCTGAGCTACCAGCGTCTCTCCGGCATCATGTGGCCACTAATGTTCACGGTCGTGGGTGTCGCGCTCGCGCTCGTGCTGTTCGTGGGTGGCGGCGAGGTGGCACGCAACGAGATCAGCCTCGGCGAGTTCGTGCAGTTCAACGCGTATCTCGGCATGCTCACCTGGCCGATGATCTCGCTCGGCTGGGTGATCAACATGTATCAGCAGGGCGCTGCCTCAATGGGACGAATCATGGAGGTCATGTCTCGCGAGGCCTCCATAAGAGACACCGGTCGGACTCTCCCTATCAGCAGACTTCAGGGAAAGATCGAGTTCCGAAACGTGGCGGTCCGCTACGGCGATACTCCCGTCCTCCACAATGTCAGCTTCACGGTCGAGCCGGGCCACACGGTGGCGATCGTCGGCATGACCGGCGTCGGCAAGACCACGTTGATGTCGCTGGTACCGCGAGTGCTCGAAGTGGACGACGGTGAGGTGCTGATAGACGGTGTCGACGTGCGGCGCATTCCGCTCGCCACGCTGCGGCGCGCGGTCGGCTATGTCCCGCAGGACACCTTCTTGTTCTCAGCCACTCTCGGTGAAAACGTCTCATTCGGGGTGCAGGAATTCACCGAAGACGAAATGATGCAGGCTATCGAGACCTCTCGACTCGTCAAAGATCTCGAGCAGTTCCAGTTCGGGCTTGAGACCGTTGTGGGGGAGCGAGGGGTGAGTCTCTCGGGCGGGCAGAAGCAGCGAACTTCGCTGGCGCGTGCCGTGATGCGTGATCCGACGATCCTGATCCTCGACGACGCGATGTCGAGCGTGGACACACACACGCAGAACGAGATCCTGGCACGGCTCAAGAAGGTTATGGAGGAGCGCACCACACTCATCACCTCCATGCGCATCTCGACCGTGAAGGACGCGGACTCGATCATCGTGCTGGAGGACGGCACCATCAAGGAGCGTGGAACTCACCAGGAGCTGCTGATGCACAACGGGCTGTACGCCCGCATGTACCGACGAGAGCTGCTCCAGCAAGAGCTGGAGGTCGAGGACGACCAAGAGGCTCTGGTATGAGTCCTCACTTCGATCAGGACGAAGACGAGATCCTTGGCAAGGCCTATGATGGCCGGCTTGTTCGCCGGCTGCTGCCGTACGTCAAGCCGTACTGGCATCGCCTGCTGATAGCAGTCCTCTTCCTCCTCGGGACCAGCGTCCTCGATCTCGCGCCGCCCTTCCTGACCAAGATCGCGATTGACCGCTACATCACGCCGGGCAAGCCATCGGGACTGATGCTGATCCTGGTGCTCTTCATGGCAGCACTCGCCGTGAGCTTCGTCCTGCGCTACTTCATGAACTACTTCATGCAGTACGTCGGCCAAAACGTGATGTACGACATGCGGAATCAGATCTTCTCGCACTTGCAGCGCTTGCCGCTGCGCTTCTTTGACAAGAATCCCGTGGGCCGGTTGATGACCCGCATGACCAGTGACGTGGATGCCCTCAATGACTTCATCACTCAGGGATTGGTCTCGATCATGGGAGACGTGGTGACACTGGGCGGCATCGTGATCGTCATGTTCTTCCTCAACTGGCAGCTGGCTCTGGTGGCGCTCGCCGTCATGCCGGTTATCGCGTTCGTCTCCCGCATCTTTCAGCAGGCGATGCGCACCATCTACCGGAACATTCGAGTGCGGCTGTCACGAGTCAACGGGTTCCTAAACGAAAACATCACCGGCATGGTGATCGTGCAGCTCTTCAATCGTGAGAACACGATGTTCCGCCAGTTCGACGCCCTGAACTCGGACTACCTCAGTGCCAACCTGCGAGCGATCTTTGCCTACTCAGTCTTCTCCCCCATCGTCATGTTCCTCGGCGCTGTCTCAACCGCGCTGCTGATCTGGGTTGGCGGGCACGGCATCATTTCCAAGTGGGGACCGGCGTTCACGTTTGGCGCTCTGGTCGCCGCCATGCAGTACACGGACCGGGCGTTTCAGCCGATCCGTGACCTAGCAGAGAAGTACACCATCCTCCAGTCCGCGATGGCAGCCTCCGAGCGCATATTCGGCTTGCTGGACGAGGACCAGGAGCCACCAGATCCAGAGAAGCCGATCATTCTGGACAAGGTCGACGGCGACATTGCGTTCGAGAACGTCACCTTCGGATACGATCCGGAGCACCCGGTGCTTCGCGACGTCTCGTTCCACATCAAGCCGGGCGAAAGCGTCGCCATCGTCGGCGCGACCGGGGCCGGCAAGACCTCGTTGATCAGTATCCTCTCGCGTTTCTACGACATTCAGCAGGGCCGCATACTTCTCGACGGCGTCGACATCCGTCAGATGCGGCGGCAGGATGTTCGCCGCCACATCGGAGCCGTGCTGCAGGACGCAGTGCTGTTCTCCGGGACGATCACCAGCAACGTTCGTCTGCACAACGATGAGATAACAGACCAGAGGGTCCGTGACGCGGCCGTGTTCGTCAACGCCGACAAATTCATCGAGCGACTGCCGGACGGTTACGATCATGCGGTTCGAGAGCGCGGCGGAAATTTCTCCTCAGGGCAGCGTCAGCTCATCGCCTTTGCGCGGGCGATTGCTTTCGACCCCGAAGTTCTGCTGGTTCTGGACGAAGCGACCTCGAGCGTGGACACCGAGACCGAAGCGCTGATCCAGGAGGCACTGGAGCGCCTGATGGAGAACAGGACCAGCATCATCATCGCCCACCGCCTCTTCACCATCCGGCACGTGGATCGTATCCTCGTCCTGCACAAGGGTCACCTGGTCGAGGAGGGAACTCACAACGAGCTCTTGAACCGGCAGGGCTACTACCACCGTCTGTACCAGTTGCAGTACCAGGAGCAGGAAGCGGTGGCCGGTCCGGCCTAGGAAGCTCCCTGAGTCGGCTCGTCCTGCATCTGCTCGAGAAGATGCTGCAGTGCTAGCCGGGCCTCCGAATTCAGCGAGGCTCCTTCCTCAGCAGTCTCCTCCTCGTCGGGCGTGGATTCCTCTTCTTCGGCTGCCCGTTTGCGCATCTCCTTGAGCGCGGTAGCGGCAACCTTGCGGACTTCTTCGATCGGATCTTCCTTCAATTTTTCTAGGGGCTCGGCTCCGACTTCAGGGTCGGCGAGGCGCCCGATGGCTCGCGCGACGGATGCTCTGACGAGCGAGGAGGGAGAGTTCGCGAGAGGGAGAATGTCCGGCACCGCCTGCTCGACGCCGAGATCGGTTGCGATGCGTACCAGTTTGTTGACCATCCGTGGCGCAGAGACTTGTTGAAGGGTCTGCCGAAGATCGCTTCCAAGCTGGTCGCCATGCGTCCGCGGATCCAGGTCCCGTTCCATTGCGGCCACGTAGGCCTCCCCGGACGTTCTGGTGAATGCGGCTGCCAGCCACTCTGCGGTGCCAGGAGGAAGCGGAGGGTCGAGGAGGACTCGTTCGTGCGCCTCCACGACGTCAGGAAAGTGCTCCCGGAACCACTGGTAGATAGTCAGCGTCAGCTCGGCGTCGCGGTATGCGTAGGTGAGCAGTGTCGGATTGAGCGGCCGTACCAGCCAATCGGTACGTCTCAACGTTTTGTCGAGGCTGATACCGAACATCCGGCGGGAGAGAGCTGCCATGCCGTCCTCGCGACGACCAAAGATGGCGAGCCCGATTTCTCCGACGTCGACAATGTTTCGCGCCGGTATTCCGGCTTTCTCGAGCAGGGCGACATCCTGACCTCCGCCCAGAAATACCTTGCGCGTCTTGCCGGTCATCAGCGGGGCAAGCGCCGAGAGATCGGTGCAGCGGAGTGGATCGACTATGACGCTGAGGTCGTTCGAGGCGATCTGGACCAGCGCCAGCACGTGGAGCCACTCTTGCTGACCGCCGGGCCGCCGTTCGACTCTCTGTCCCATCTCGAGGTCGACGCCGATAGCGGTGGCCCCAGCCATCTCCTCTGCTACCTGGGCCAATGCCGCCTCATCCTGGACATGCGCGCGCCGCCAGCGCTGTGCATCGTATGTGACTGGTGCGGTCATGCGCTCGGTACGAGCCGATTCACCAGACGGTTGGCCATGCCGATACTGTAGTTCTGTCCGCGGTCCTGAGGATAGACCTGAGACATGTTGGCAACGTAGAAGTTGGGTACCGGTGTTTCGTGGGGCGGCAGTCGATCCGCGTAGCCGACCGTGACGATGGGCTGGGCAAAGGGCGCTTTGAAAATCCAGTGCTCGGTGACCCACGACGGGTCGAAGGCCGGATTGATGCGTTTCAGGAAAGGCAAGAATTCGGCCAGCACCTCGTCATCCGACTTCTTGAACAGAGGGTGGTCCATCGGCAGGTAGTTACCCAGATACACCAGCCGGCGCCCTCCGTAGTCTTCGGGAGGCATGTAGTTTGTATGCTCCACGAGGGCAAGGAACGGATATCCGCGGTCGTTGACGTTCAGCCAATAAATGTCTGTGAGTCTGCGGTCGAGCGCCAGGATGACGCAGTGAGCTCCGTATGAGTCGATCTTGCTGTAGCGGTCTCCGTACTCGCCCTGCAAAGCCGGTGTCAGCTGCACCGTCAATCTGGTTGGGAGGGTAGAGATCACACGATCGAACTCGTGCGACCCATCGCCGGTCGAAACTCGGAGCTTCCCGCTTTCGGTCCGCTCGACTGAAACGACTGAGGTGCCGAAGCGCGTCTGGCCGCCCAGTCGCTGGATCTCGTCCACCAGGCGGTTGTAGAGCTGCTGGAAACCGCCGCGGACGTATCCGAGGGACGGGCTTCGAAAGTGGACGCGAGCCCAGAACCAGGACATCACAATGTCCTGATAGCGATCGCCGAATTTTGACTCCAGAAGCGGCTTCCACTGGGCCTCGTGCACTTTGCGGCCCATGTACTTCCGTATCCAGGCGTCGGCGGTGGTTTTCTCCAGCCGGTGATAGTTCGGCTCCGCCTTGAGATAGGCGATGGCCGCGCCGAGGCGAAGCCGATCGATGAACGGAACGGCTGAGAATCGAAGCACGCTCAGCGGCGAGTCGAGCGGATAGATGCGGCCGCCGATCAGGCTGGCGGTAACGGGGCGCGGCCATTCCAGCTTGTCACCCAATCCCAGCTCATTGATGAGAGCCGTGGCTTCCGTATCCGAGCGGAAGAGGTGGTGATAGAACTTTTCCAGGTAGGAGGGTCCGCACTGGAAACCGGCCGCGAGGCCCCCTGGTGTGGCTTCGCGCTCAAAGAGGACTACCTCTTCGCCGCATTGTGCCAGCCGCAGCGCCGCGGTTAGCCCGAGCGCGCCTCCTCCCAGCACGCCGTTGCTGGTCAAGCGGCCTCTCGTCTCATTCTTGGCAAAAAATCGCCTCACTATATCATCAGTACAGTCTGAATTGTCGTAAAACGGAGGTCATATTGGCTCCGGAGCACGGAATCGACGGATCGATCGATAGGGCAGTGTGCGTGGGCAGCGGGCCCTGTTTCGTCATCGCTCCGGGAGCCTTCGCTCTCGATCTGGACATGAAGGCAGTGATCCTGGATGCCGCTTCGGAGACCGAGGAGCGACTGCTCGAAGCAGCCGCGGAATGCCCGACCCAGGCGATCTATCTATCAAAGAACGGCTCGAGCGTCTATCCGTGACCGCAGCGTCGCGGTCTGATCCCTTCACGCTATGCTCGTCCCATCGAGCTCCGCGGAGGCGCCTGGTTTGGACCGCAGGTTGTGAAAAGGGGGAGTAAGTGCAGCACAGACGGATTGTCAAGCGAGGGCCGGTCGTCGTCGCGACCAACGAAGACGGGACAATGGATCCCGAGTCGACCTCCAGCCAGGGCCTGTTTTTGGCAGACACCCGCTATCTCAGCCGCTTTCAGATCTGCCTCAATGGCGAACTTCCGGTTCTTCTCGGGTCTACCGAAGAGGCGCTGTTTCAGACATCCATCCTTCAGACCTGCCCCGAGCTAGACGGCGTGCCGGCTCGCGGGGTCGGCATCCTGCAGCGGAACTCTATCGAAGAGTCGAGTGTGCGCATCGAGATCGATGTAGTGAACTGGGCACTGAAGTCCATCGAGCTGGAACTTTCGATCGAGGTGGAGGCGGATTTCTTCGACTCATTTGAGGCCCGCGGAGTTAGACGGCTGAAGCGCGGCACTTCCATGCCTGTTACCTCGAAGCCCGGCTCGATTCGACTCGAGTATGTGGGACTGGACGAGGTCACCAGAATCACGCACATAGACGTCACGCCGAATATGGACAGGTTCCAGGACGATCGGATGTACTTTCCGATCAAGCTCGAGCTGGGGGAACGCCAGGCAGTCGTACTTGAAATCCGCTTGATCGAACAAGCCCCGCACAACGTGAGTCTTCAGCCGAGCCCCAGCATCAACGGTCCACCCACTCCTCCCTGGTTCGACAGCTGCACGACGCTGAGAACCAGCAACGCCACGGTCAACGCGATTCTCCAGCGCAGCAAAGACGACCTCGAGTCATTGATGCTCGAGTTCGATGGAGTATGGCTGCCCGCGGCAGGTCTTCCGCGCTTCGCTGTCCCCTTCGGTCGCGACTCGATCATCACTTCTCTGGAGACCCTTGTCTGGAACCATCGTCTAGCGCGGGACACGCTGCGTTTTCTTGCCCAACGACAGGGCAAAGAGGAGAACCCCTGGAACTATGAGCAGCCCGGCAAGATCCTTCACGAAATGCACACTGGGGAGCTTGCCAGACTCAAGGAAGTACCGTTCGGCCTCTTTTATGGCTCGGTGGACTCCACGCCCCTATTTCTGGTCCTCGGTGGCGAGTACATACGATGGACCAACGACATGGTGTTGTACCGCGAGCTCGAGCCGAACTTCGAAGCGGCATGGAAATGGATCGACGAGTACGGCGACATGGATGGCTCGGGCTACGTGCAGTACAAGGCGCACACTCCCCCCAAGGTGAGCTCGGCCGCTCTCACCGTCGGCCTCTTCAATCAAGGGTGGAAGGACAGCGCTACGGCAGTCATGTACTCCGACGGCACCATGTGCACCGACCATCCGGTCAGCCTTTCCGAAGTTCAGGGTGAGTTGTACCGGGCGCTCATCCTTTGGTCGGGAGTATTCGCCGCCATGCCGGCCTCGGAGGGCAAAGCCCAACGAGCGGCCGAGCTTGCAGAGCGTGCCGAACGGCTACGCCTGCGCTTCAATGCCGAGTTCTGGATGCCGGAAAAGCGCTACTACGCGATGGCGCTGGACGGCAGCCATCGCCAGGTCGACTCGATCACTTCGAACCCGGCCAACTGCCTGTGGGCGCGGCTGATCGACGACGACAAGGCGGAAGCCGTGGTCGAGACCATCATGTCGGAGCCGATGCTCAGCTCGTGGGGTGTACGCACCATGGCTCGCACCGAAAAGGCCTACAACCCACTCAGCTACCACGATGGCTCGGTCTGGCCGTTCGAGAATGGGCTGATCGCGACCGGGCTGAAGAAATATGGCTTTGTCAAGGAGACACAGGATCTCTTCGATGCCCTGTTGGATGCCTCGCTCTACTTCGAATACCGACGGTGGCCCGAGGTTTATACGGGCGTGAGCCGGCAGACAGGCGGCGTGCTGGCGCGCCAGCCCGATGCCTCCAGACCCCAGGCCTGGTCCGCCGGTCTCATCTTCTTGCTCGTTCAAAACGTGCTTGGCATCTCCTCCAACCCGTTCTCCAACAGAGTCGACGTGACCCCGGCTCTGCCCAGTTGTTTGGATGAGATCGTGGCCGAGAACATGTCGATTGCAGACTCGAAGCTGAGCCTGCGCTTGGTTCGAGAGGGTGGCCGGGTCTTGATGGACATCGTCGACAATCCGGACAGTCTCGAGCTGGTGGTCCATCCGGCTACTAGAAACCGGGAGCACGCAGAGCGCCACGGTACCGCGGTCTCCGGTTAGGGGCAGGGGCCTCCCCGAGTCATCAGGATCGTGGCGCAGCCGTTCGGCCGCAGGTTTTCCATGTACACGATGTGGCTCTTGTTGACGACCAGCAAGTCTTGCGGACCATGGATCTCGTTGGTGAGCTTGATCAAGGTGTGCTGTAACGGCGTACCGGAGCGAGGCGACGCCCGCGCCGTCAAGGTGTAAACGTGCCGAATGTAGTAGAAGTCGCCTCCGTGTGGGCTCAGCTTCCCGAAGTAAGTCTCTCCGTTGGTGAGGTACACCATCTGGTACTCGTTCGGGTTGATTGCCGAGGCAAGCGAATCTGTCGTGCTGACGCTCTTGAACAACGCCGCGATGCCCAGTCCCAGCGCGACGAAGACGATTACGACAAGCAGGACCATCCCAAACGTCCGCAAGGTACGCCGGGGAGTGGTGACCTGGTCGTCTGAAGAACGTCCCATGGAATGGAAAAGGGGGTCCCCGACCGGGAACCCCCTCATGGTATCCGTTGAGCCGGCTAGGAGCCGATCACGTGGTAGGCGTACGAGACCTGGAACCCGCCTGTGGTGGCTGCGGCCGTCACGTAGTGGATCGTAAATCCCGCGTAGGTGCCGGCCACCGTACCCGAATTCACGGTGACCCACACCTTGGGAGCCGCGTTCGAAATCGGGTTGGGGTCGGTCGTCGCCGAGACAACAACGACCGGTGCGGCCGCGTACACCTTCTTGAAGGCGACGGTCTGGGGGACGTCGATGTTGGCGGCGGTCGAGGGGGGAACCCCCACGGTGGTGTTGCCCGCCACATCCGTGTCGCCGGAGGCGGTGACGTGAGATGCGCTGCTGCCGGAAGGAGTCGAGAGCGACAGATCGCTTCCGTTGCCGAGAGTCAGGCCGCCGGAGACGCTCGCCCCGCCAACCAGGTTGATCGCGTTGCCGGTCAGGGTCAGGGCGCCGGGCGTCGTCGTCGTGCTGGAACTGGGCGGGGCCGTCAGCCCCGTCGCGGTGATTCCGCCGGATCCCGCTACCGCGAGCGTTCCACCCACGGTTGCCGCTCCGCTGACAGCCAGCGTGCCGGCAAGGGTGCTGTTGCCACTCACGCC
>DHWR01000227.1:9333-10662 GCA_002413265.1 Chloroflexi bacterium UBA5177 | reverse complement strand
ATGTCTGCTACTACGAAGCGGAAGCATACGCCTGCTGGGCGGGCAAGCGCCTGCCCACAGAGTTCGAGTGGGAGGTCGCCGCGGCGTGGGATCCACAGCTCGGCCAGATGCGTCGCTATCCCTGGGGCGACGACGAACCGTCCGCCCTCAACTCAAATCTCGATCAGCGGCTGTACGGCTGTGCTCTCGTGGGCGCCTACCCCGAGGGCAGGAGCGCCCTGGGCTGCGAGCAGATGGTCGGTGAGGTCTGGGAGTGGACCAGTAGCGACTTCCGCAGCTATCCGAGTTTCCAGGCCTTTCCGTACCCAGAATATTCTGAGGTGTTCTTCGGCTCCGAATACAAAGTCTTGAGAGGCGCTTCGTGGGCCGCGCGCCCCAGTGTCGCGCGCTGCACCTTCCGCAACTGGGACTATCCCGTCCGCCGGCAAATCTTTGCAGGGTTCCGCTGCGTTCAGGACGCGTAGCTTCCATGGCCCAAGCGGCGATTACCGTCGATACCTGCGCGCCTCCGACCGACAGGCGCGAGCTCTTGATCAACGATGTCCGATCCGGCCTGGCTCGCAATCCGAAGGAACTGCCGCCGCGCTGGTTCTACGACGACGTCGGTTCCCAGCTCTTCGAGGAGATCACACACCTGCCGGAGTACTATCTGACACGGACTGAGATCGAGATCCTTAATTCCTGCGCACAAGATATCGTCGGGCGAGCAGTGCCGGAGTCCATCGTCGATCTTGGCGCGGGGTCCTCGGCGAAGACGCGTATCTTACTTGAGGCTGCTTTGCACACGGGCCGACTCTCGCACTTCGTGCCGTTCGACGTTAGTCGGGAAATAATGGAGGAGTCGGCTGCCGACCTGGTCGCACGGTACCCTGGGCTCCAAGTACACGCCGTTCTCGGAGACTTCGACTCAGACCTTCGCCGAATCCCTCGGTACGGACGCCAGCTCGTTGTCTTCCTGGGCAGCACAATCGGAAACCTCTATCCGCTCCAGCGCGATGCGTTCTTACGGCAGATCCGTGTCATGCTCCAGCCGGGGGATACGTTCCTGCTTGGCCTGGACCTGGTTAAAGGTCGGTGGGAGCTCGAGGCTGCCTACGACGATAGTGCCGGTGTAACCAGTCGGTTCAACCTAAATCTTCTCGCGGTCATTAACCGCGAGCTTGCCGCCGACTTCGATCTGAGCGCCTTCGAACATGTAGCGATCTGGAACCAGGCGGAGAGCCAAATGGAGATGTATCTGCGCTCGACCTGTAACCAAAGAGTGACTGTTGCGCGCGCCGGTATCAAAGCCACATTCCGCCAAGGTGAGCTGATGCGCACGGAGATCAG
>DHWR01000227.1:7279-8984 GCA_002413265.1 Chloroflexi bacterium UBA5177 | reverse complement strand
TCGGTTCTACTTCCCTCAGAGATCAATTCTCGCTCGATGGCTCCGATATTGAGCTGTGCCAGGGTCTGCTTCGGTAGAGCATGCTGATCGACGCTGCGGCGCTTCGGCAAGACTTCCCTGCCCTGCGTCAGCCCGTTGCGGACAGGCGGCGGATCTACTTGGACAGTGCGTACACCTCGTACATGCCATCCATCGTCCAGGAGGTGCTCGACAACTATCATCGGCAGTCTCGTCGGGCGTTTTACCGCCTCGACCCGGCGCACTCGCACAGTCTCCAGGTGGCCCGCGGAACTGTCGGTTCCTTCATCGGCGCGTCCGCCGAGGAAGTCGTCTTCATGCGCAACGGGACAGAGGCGATCAACTTGGTGGCCGGCGCGTGGGGGCGCGTCAACCTCCGCCGTGGCGATCTCATCGTCGTGAGCCGTCTCGAACATCACAGCAATCTCACACCCTGGCAGCTCCTCACTCGAGAAGTGGGCGCCGAGCTCGCATTTATCGAACTCCTGCCCGACGGCTCGCTAGATCTCTGCTCCCTGGACCGGCACCTTGCGACCGGCCGGGTCAAGCTCGTCGCAACCGCTCACATCTCCAACGTGCTGGGGACCCTCACCCCGGTTGCCGAGATCACCCGCCGGGCACATGCTATGGGCTCGGTAGTGTTGCTCGACGCGGCGCAGAGTGTCCCGCACGTTCCGGTGGACGTGCGGGCCTTGGATGTGGATTTCGTAGCATTCACAGCACACAAGATGTTGGGTCCCACCGGTATCGGCGTCCTCTACGGCAAAAGGTCAGTCTTAGAGATGATGCCACCCTTCCTCGCCAGCGGGTCGGTTGCCGACCAAGTCGGGTACCGGGAGTCCATCTGGAAGAAACCGCCGGCTCGGTTTGAGCCGTGGGCGCCGCCATCTGCAGATGCCGAGGCGCTTGCCGCCGCCGTTCGCTACCTCCAAGGAGTCGGGATGGAGGCTGTTGCTGAACACGGTCGCACACTCGTGCGTTACGCATTGCACGAGCTCGCTCAAATCGATGGCTTGACCATCTACGGACCGCGGGAGCGCGGGCCAATCGTGGCCTTTACGCTCGAGGGAATTTCTTCGTCCAAAGTCGCAGCGCTGCTAGGTCGGCAGGGAATTGTGATCAGGGCGGGTCTCCACAACGCCCAGCCACTCCATCAGTACTTGAGCCTTGCCGCCACAGCTCGCGTCAGCTTTTATCTTTACAACGCCGAACACGAGATAGACACGCTCGCGGATGCACTCGTGACCCTGGTGGCAAAAGCTGCAGGCCGTAAGTAACCCTCCCACGTACTACCTGCAAGGCGGCCCTGCCGTCGGCCCTGGACCCTCAAGGAGTGCCTTATGCCTTCCCACATTCCGAGCTCGGCTTCGCAGCGAGTAGAACCCGCACTCCCCGAAGACCGGAATGCGCCCTTCGTGCACACACTGGCCGGGTTAGGACCACCTGGCGCACAGGACCGTGATCGCGTGTACGACACGGATGCTGGTCGCGCGCTGAAGTACGAAGCTGATGGAGACGGAGCGGTTAATGGCAAACCGCATCTGCTGCAAGCAGAAGAGACCGCGGCGGCAGAACGGATCGTCGTTGAATCCCGTTCTCTCGACGGCGCACGAATCCTTCGGGTCGTAGACGCTCGGGGTTATATTGCCCGCAGCGTCGCCATCATGGGCCTTGTCGGGGTCGCACT
>DHWR01000227.1:0-7018 GCA_002413265.1 Chloroflexi bacterium UBA5177 | reverse complement strand
CTTGGCGTGGCGGGCCTGCTGCTGCACACCGAGTCCTGGCGCACCTGGGCCATGGCTGGGGGGCTCGCCGGGTCGGCCATTGTGGGATATGTCCTGAGCCGAACCACCGGATTGCCGGGTGCCGGCAAGGACGTCGGCAATTGGAGCGAGCCGCTCGGCCTCGCCGCGCTTTTCATCGAGGGGTGTATCGTCGCGCTTGCGCTCTACCGTCTCTTCATGTTGCGTCCGGCCCGCCTGGGAGACAACCAGGTCCGGTAGGGATCTCAGGTCCCTGTGACGGACTCGCACGGCGTTTAGGAAGAAGCAGTGGCATCACCCGCATCGAGTACGGACCTCTTGCGTGGCATTGACGTAAGCTGCTCACCACCTGCGAGCGATCGCGAGGGCCGGCGCGGCGGGCCCCGAAACGGTGACGGCCGCCCAAACGCAAGCACGGAACGCCTGTGGACACTGGAACACCTGGGCATCGTGATGGAGTCAGATCTCACCAACCCGTTCGAGGCAGGTGGCGTCCTCAATCCGGCGGCCGCGCGATCCCCGGACGGCCGCCTCTATCTGCTGCCTCGCTTGGTCGCGGCCGGAAACTATTCGCGCATTGGCCTGGCTCGCGTTATCACCAACCGTCACCATGTTCCATCTCGCGTCGAGCGCATGGGCGTGGTGTTACAGCCAGAGGCGCCGTACGAGCTCAATGGACGCAGCGGCGGAGGGGTGGAGGACGCGCGGGTCACGTATTTCAAGCCCTGGAAGCTGTATCTGATGACGTACACCACATACGGACCGCATGGCCCCCGCGTTGCCGCCGCCTCATCAATCGATCTGATTCACTGGCGACGAATCGGCCTGTTGCGCTTTGCGCCGCATCATGGAGTCGATATTGAGGCAGTGGACAACAAGGACGCCGTCCTCTTTCCGGAGCCCGTCAAGGCGCCGGATGGCCGCGCGGCGATGGCCCTGATTCACCGGCCGATCTTTGATGGGGTCGCCGGCTTCCTGGATCAGCATCATCAACCCGGTATGTGGCTGAGCTATGCTCCCCTCGGTAAGCTCGCCGGCCCGAAGCAATTGCTTTTCGGCCAGCATCACCTGCTCGCTTCGCCCGAGCAGGGATGGGAGCAGCTGAGAATTGGAGCCGGTGCTCCACCCCTGAGGCTCGGCGACACGTGGTTGCTGCTGTACCATGGCGTGTCCGGCCGCATCGCCGAGGGCATCGACCAACAACAGGCCGTCCGGTACGCCGCGGGAATGCTCCTGCTTGATACGCGCGATCCCCGGAAGATCGTGCACCGCGCGCGTTACCCCGTCCTGGAGCCCGAACTTCAGACGGAGCGCGCGGGGATCGTACCAAACGTCGTCTTTCCCACTGGGCTCGACGTACCTCGGGCCAATGTGCTCGACGTGTATTACGGTATGGCCGATAGCCGCATTGGAGTGGCACGTGGCCGTCTCGCCGATCTAATGGCGATTTCAGCGGGGTAGCCGCCTAGTGTTGCCCGCCATTCCCGCACGTCTCCTGGCCACCGCAGCCCCTAGGATGCGGGTTACTGGATGCAGCGGCGCCGATGCGACCTACTAGTTGACGGTGAGGGTGAAGGCTTGACGCGCTGTATCCCCAACGCCGTCCTTGACCTGCAGGGTAAACGTGGCGGTCTGCTGGTTGGTGGTCGTGCCATAGACGTACGCGGAGTACACGCCGTAGGAGGACGTCAGCGACAGGCCGGCGGGAAGACTCCCGGCGACCACACTCCAGGTGTAGGGCGTCGGTCCAGTGCCTCCACCGGAGGTGATAGGCGCTGCGTAGGACGTGTTCCTGGTGCCGTCCGGAAAGGCGCAGACGCCGTTGCTGCAGGTGTACCCTTCGGAGGCTGTGTCGATAAAGAGGGGTTGAGCTGTTGGCGTGGTTGGCGTGGGAAGTGGTGCCGGCGTTGACGTGGGCGCGGGCGTGGGCGTGGGCCGGGCTCGATGGGCGAACGTGGAGCGAGGCAAAGCGAAAACGATCAACAACAAGCTCGCGGCTAAAGCAACTGCCACTCTGGTCTTCATTACAATCCTTCTGGGACTAGCCCTGAGCGCTCGAGGAAAGACATCTGGTGAGACACTCTCACAAAGCCCATACGCTGGCGGGGTACGCCGCCACGCTTACCACAACCTGCATATCGACAGTCCTTCTGTTGATCCGGGCCGGGTCACCGTGGCCCGGTAGGTTGCCGCGACCGAACGCGTAGATCGAACGGGCTTCCGGATGGGCCATCATGAATTCATGGAAGACCGCGTTCCTGCCCTCCTCTCCCGCCTCGACGCCATCGCAGCATCCCTATCTCGGGCTCCCCATGCGATGGCGCTCATCGGCGTCGGCTCGGTAGGTACCGATCTGGACCGGCTCGACGCCCACTCAGACCTCGACTTCTTTGTCATTGTCGAGCCCGGCCGGCAGGCTGCATTCATCGAGGACCTCACCTGGCTGGATCGGGCAGCAACCATCTCCTTCTCCTTCCTGAACACGCGTGACGGCCACAAGGTGCTCTTCGAGGACGGCATCTATGCCGAGTTCGCCGTGTTCGATCCGGCTCAGCTGGCTGCTATGCCGGTCGAAGGCGGCCGCATCGTGTGGCAAGCCGGGGGCACAGTCCTTTCAGGCTTGCAGATGCATGCCCCGGATCCCTCCACTCCGGCTTCCAAGGATTTTCTGCTGGGCGAAGCCCTCACCAACCTCTACGTAGGACTGACTCGGCTACGTCGAGGCGAGCGGCTGTCCGCCGCGCGTTTTATCCAGGGCTATGCCGTGGATCAGGTGGTGCGGCTCCTCCCGTTCGTCGAGCCGCCGGCACCCGCTGCCGAGGATCCGTTCGACGGCGCCCGTCGCGTCGAGCAGCGCTTTCCACAAGTCGCGCATCACCTGCCGCGCTTCGTCCAGGGCTACGATCGAAGCGCAGAGTCCGCCCTCGCCATCCTCGAATTTCTTGAGGCCAACTTTCCCGTGAACCCAGCCATCAGGCAGAAAATTCTGGAAGCCGCCGAAGCCGTCTCCAAAGACATGAAGGGCGGGTGAGTCGGCGGAGGCGCACATGATGATCCATGTGGCATTCTCTGTATGGTCATCTGAACAGCTTTCCACTCCTTTAATAGGAGAGTCATTGCAAGCGGAGCGGAGGCCTGCGGCGCGTATCGCCGCTGCGGGTCGGAGGAGAAAGCTCACGATGCCGGACACGCCTATCGCTGTTACGGGTGCCACCGGAGCGGTCGGCGGCCGCGTGGCTGCTCGCCTGTCGGCACGAGGCATCGCGCAGCGACTTCTGGTTCGCGATCCGGTGCGGGCGCCCAATCTCCCAGATGCCGAGATCGCTCTCGTCTCATCGTACGAAGACAAGGAGGGAATGCGCCGGGCTTTGACAGGCGTCGATACTCTGTTCCTCGTGTCGGGCAGGGAGTCCGCGGATCGGGTACAGCATCACATTGCCGCGGTCGACGCAGCGCTTGCTGCCGGTGTGCAGCGCATCGTGTATCTCTCCTTCCTGCACGCGGCGCCGAACGCGACCTTCACCCTCGCCCGACAGCACTTTCACACTGAAGAGCATATTCGCGCGGTTGACGTGCACTGCACCTTTCTTCGTCCCTGCCTGTACCTGGACTCCGTGATCAAGTTGGTCGGTGACGACGGTGTCATTCGCGGCCCTGCTGGGGAGAGTCGCGCGGCCTGGATTGCACGAGACGACCTCGCCGATGTTGCGACCGCGGTGCTGACGAGCGGCGGACATGATGGAACCGCCTATGACGTGACCGGCCCGGAGGCGCTTAGCCTCACGGCCTGTGCGCAGCAGCTTTCAGAGGTGACGGGAAGAAGAATATCGTTCTACAACGAGACGGTGGCGGAGGCGTGGGAGTCGCGAGCGGGGTATGGCGCGCCCGATTTCGAGGTTGAGGGCTGGATCACGTCTTACCGAGCGATCGCCACGGGAGAGATGGGCCCGGCGAGCGACATCGTCTCAGAGCTGGCCGGGCATCCGGCCCAGACGCTCCGCGAGTATCTGCGGCGATATCCCGAGAGTTACCAACCTCTCGTGGCCGCTCCGCCTTAGAGAGACGCGCCACGTCCTCGCGACGTTGGGTTCGTCGCAGGGACCGGCACGGTGCGCCGTTCCGCGCTTTTCCTGTTGGAGAGCGACCGCGCGGTGATACGCAGCGTGAAGCATACGTATACCTCGCCACGCCTGCGCCCCGCCCGTAACTTCAGGCCTCCCAGAGCGTTCCACTAGTGAGCGGTGCAACGTGCCGTATCTCGCGATCCAAGGAACTCCTCATATCCCACCGACCATCAGTCATCGCGTTTCTTTCCCTAATGCTTATCGCCGGTGTGTCAACGGCCGCTGCCCTTGCAGCCGCACCGGCGCAAGCGCGTGGCACCAGCTGTCCATGTCACTCGGTCTGCGATGCCACGCTTGGCGTTTCCATCTCTCCGCCCGTAGGGTGGCACCTCTTACCGGCCGGCAAGTACCCGTCCCACACGCTCGCCTTCCGCACAGGCACGCCAGTCGGACTCTCGTACCATCTCCGCCTGGTGATCGAGCCTTACGCGCTAACCTCCATTGCCAACGACGCGAGTGCTGCGAAGCTTGTCGCGCAGAAGCTCATCCAAGCCGAACGGGTGTCATCCGTCACCCGGCAAACCGTTCGCTATGGCCGCTCGCAGGGTGTCTTGGTTCGCGGCCTCCCGGGTGGCCCCGCGCCGGCTTTGGACATCATCCTGGCCCACCAGAAAGCCGCGTATCTGATCATCGCGCCCGGAAGCTCACTCGCGGCCGATCAGCGCCGGGCGCTGCGCACCCTGCGCTTCATCCCCCGTACCGGCCACTTCCTCCCTCCCGTTGGCGGTGGCCGCTAAAGGCACGCGCTCGCTTCCCAGCGCCCTCAGAGGACGGAGCGGGCTATAGGTCCGTCCCAAGGAAGGCGTCCACGGCTTGCCGCACACGAGTCGCGTCGAACGGTTCAATCCCGAGTGCGGCCGCGGTTCGCGTGCTCACCTCGTCGAACAGCGCCAGCGACTCGCCAAGCGCCCGAAGAGAGTCGCTCGTAGAAAAGCCCGACCAGCAGCCCTCGATCCTTGCAAGCAGATCTGGATCCATCCAGTCGCTGAGATGCATGCCGTTGAACCAGGTGTCATACTCCCAGCCCTTCCGAGCCTTGTGGTCCCACTCAAGCATCCTCAGAAGCTCTATCTTGCTGTCCCAATCACGCATCTTAGCCGCCCAGGGCTCGCCACGACGAAGGCACTTGGCCCACATCAACACCGCGGCATAGAACCAGTTGATGCAGCGAAGAAACTCCGTTGCCGCCGGCGGGTCCAGGTGTTCGGACGGACAACGCCGGAAGGCAGCGCCGGCATCATCCTTGTCGATCAGCACCTGAAATGGCCGATCGTACGACACGTCCGCAACGAGCGCGTCGCGGGCAGCGACCATGAAGTCAATCTTCCCATCGGCGTAGTAGACGAGCCGGGTTGGATGCCAGCCGGGATTTTCGAGCGCTTCGACCACCAGGACCTCACCAAATTGGAGAAACCAGGCATCCTGCTCGAGCAGGACCGTGGGATCAGTCAGGTATAGCTCGAGATCCAGGTCAGACAGCGCATCGAAAGATCCATCGCCACGTGCAAGCGAACCGGTCAGCACCAAAGCGCGGATATTATCGTCATGTCGAGCCCATTCCAGGATCTGTTCCAATACCGCCCGCTGATCCATGCGCGAATTCTAACCTCGTGCACCTTGGCTGATTCTTGCTCATCAAACGGACAGCATTTCGCCATGATTCCGCCATGTCGCCTGCGTATGCTGGCTTCAGGCTAGGTATTCGGAATGGCGGTCACTCGTACCGCGCACCTGGGGAAGAGGCGGGATCTTTAGCGTGACCATTGCGACACACCAATTGACGGCACCTAGGATCGGCTCGAGCCGCCTCCGACGGGTGGGCTTCAACTCGTCGCCAGACCGGATCTTATTGGGCGGACTCGCTTTCGTCGTTCTTTTCAACGGCCTGTTCGCAGCGCTTCTCGGACTTCATCCACTTGGGCACTCCAGCATCGTGACGATCGATGACTTGGTGTGCAGTGCGGCACCGCTCGTCATGGTGATCTGGTTCTGCGCTGTCCGTATCGCGCGGCCGGGCTCGAGAACAGGAGCCGTCTTTCATCATGCCTGGTCCGGACGGCCGCATCTGGCCCCGACGCTCCTCATCACCGGCGTCCTCTGGTATGTCATTGGCAGCGGACTCTGGAGCTTCTACGAGTTGGTCATCCATCAGCCTCCGTTCCCGTCTTGGGCTGATGTCGGCTACCTGTTGTCCTATCCCTTCTTTTTCTGCGGCATCCTGTTGCTGCCCGCCCGTCCTCTATCGCCGGCACAGCGGCTCCGGGTCATTCTCGACAGTCTTCTCATAGTGGTCGCAGCCTTTATCTTCAGCTGGATCATCATCCTCGGACCCACCGTTCTGCAGGGTACCGGCAGCCTCGCAGCCAAAGCCGTGGGGACCGCTTATCCGCTCTTCGACCTTCTCCTGGTGTTGAGTCTTCTTCTCCTGTTTGGGCGCTCCCGGGGTGCGACATCCTGGCCGGTGGGACTCCTTCTCGCAGGCGGTCTGGCCGCCATCGTCACTGCCGACAGCTTCTTCGATTTCCAGAACCTGAACGGAGGCTACGCCACCGGTAGCGTTACCGACGTCGGCTACACGATCGGCTACATGCTGATAGCGCTGGGAGCGATAGTCGCGCAGCGTAACAACATTAAGGAGGGCGCGAAAGCCAGCGTGATTACTCCCCCTGCGCCCGCCAATCCGCGGACCGCACCTCCCGGGCTTCTCTCCCTCGTTCCTTATCTCGCGGTGCTCATGGCTGCAGGGGTGATGGTCTACGTAGCCGACATTTCCAGCGATGACCGTCTGGGACCAGTGCTGCATGTCGCGGCTGTGGCTCTCGTTTTCCTGGCGCTGGCCAGGCAGCTGGTGGTGCTCGTCGAGACCCAGCAGGCGT
>DHWR01000141.1 GCA_002413265.1 Chloroflexi bacterium UBA5177 | reverse complement strand
GACGAGATCCGTGGGCTGCTCGCCGGCACCCGGCTTGCAGACTCCGAAATCGTGCGCGTGAGTGCGACAAACGGGCGAGGTGTAGCAGAGCTACTCGAGGCCCTCGATGCGGCGGTGCTCCGCGCCCCTGACAGGGGGGACGACGGCGCGCCGTTCCTTCCGATCGATAGAGTGTTCACGGTCGCGGGTTTTGGCACTGTCGTGACCGGTACACTCCATGGGGGCTCGCTGATTTCCGGTCAAATGGTGGAGGTGCTTCCTTCCGGCGGACGCGCGAGAATTCGATCCATGGAGTCCCACGGCCGCACGGTGCCGACGGGAAGTCCAGGCGATCGAGTCGCGCTGAATTTAGCGGGAATCGAGCACGGAGGGATTACCCGCGGTGATGTCGTCTCGCCTCCATCTCGCATCAGACCCACGCGGAAATTCGATGCTCGAGCCCGCGTTCTGGAAAGCAGCTCGCAGCCACTTCACCATGGGGCAGAGGTAATGCTCCATCTCGGCGCGGCCGAGAGGACGGCCAGAGTCTCCGTATTGGCCGGCGGCCGAATTGACCCTGGCAAGGAGGAGTGGGTCCAGGTGAGAATTCGGGATGCGGTTGTGGCTGTGCCCGGCCAGCGCTTCATTCTGCGTCTGCCGTCTCCCGCCCGCACCATGGCCGGAGGCGAGGTCGTGGACATTGCCCCGCGTCACCGCCGGAGCGACGCGACGGCGATGGTGAGGCTCGGCCGGATGCTCTCCGGATCCACGGAAGATCTGGTTCTCGCAGCCCTGGCCGCCCCGAAGCCTCGCACTCTCTCAGACATCACTCTGACCTTGGGCAGATCAGAGTCGCTCATTCAGGAGAGCCTGAAGTCCCTGACGGACAGGCGAGACATCGTGCGGGTCGGCGACTGGTTCGTCTCCTGGGACGCGTGGGTGGCCCTTGGTGAGAGGGTGCGGACCGTCGCGGAGACGTTTCACCGCAACTTCCCGCTCCGACCCGGTATTCCGAGGGAAGAGGTTCGGTCGAAGACCGGCTGGGGCCCAGGACCGTGGCAGGCGGCGCTTCCTGCCCTCGTGTCGGCGGGTTTCGTCCGGACCGAGGGAACAACCGTGGCGCTGCCTACTTTCCAGAGCATGATTGGTCAGGAAGGCGTGGCTCGGGCCGTACTAGACGCATTGCGAAGCCGTCCTTACGCACCCCCGACGAGGAAAGAGCTCGAGCTTGCGAGTGGCGCAACCCCTGATTTGTTCGCCGCTCTGAGTCGCCAAGAGCGAATCGTTCGACTGGACGACGACATCTACCTGGATCGAGACGTCTTCGACGAGATGGTGGACGGCACGTTGTCTCAGATCCGGGAATCCGGAGCGATAACAGTGTCTGAGCTCAGGGATCGATTTGGGTCGTCTCGACGGTACGCGCTGGCGTTTCTCGAGCTTCTCGACGCGCGCGGGATAACCCGCCGAGATGGAGACCGGCGTGTGCTCGGAAGCCGGGCGGGCGCATGCGCGTAGGCCTGAGCGCCTATCTAGCCCATCAGGGGTCTGATTATCGCTCAGCCGGCGTCAGCATCTACACCGAACAGCTGCTGAGGCGGCTGCCTGCTGCAGCGCCTCAGAATCGATACGTAGCATTCGTGGGGCCGGATGCGCCCCCATTTGACGACGTCGAGCG
Source organism: Chloroflexi bacterium UBA5177 (assembly GCA_002413265.1). Lineage (GTDB taxonomy): Bacteria > Chloroflexota > UBA5177 > UBA5177 > UBA5177 > UBA5177. The sequence goes on along the minus strand of DHWR01000141.1, from coordinate 17,831 downwards.
AGTACAGACCCGCTTCCCAACCTATCGTCCGGAGATCCGCATCGGCTGGGAACAGACGGGTCTTTTGGTTGAAGCTGCGAGGCACCGCGTCGACCTTCTCCATGGCACGGTGAACGTCCTTCCCGCCTTCCGGCGGAAGCCTTCGGTGGTCACGATCCACGACCTCTCATTCCTGACAACGCCCAGAACTCTGCCGAGGGCCAAGGCGCAATACCTCAGGTACGCCGTGCGCCTCTCGGCGCGGGTGGCCCAGCGCATCATTGCGGTCTCGCGGAGCACCAAAAGTGATCTGGTGGACAGCTTTGGCGTCAGGCCGGAAAAGATAGACGTTATTTATCCAGGTGTCGACGAGCGGTTCCATCCACGTTGTGACGAGGAGAAGACTACCTTCCGAACTGCACTGACCGAAGGTCGTCCGTACATCCTGCACGTAGGCACCCTACAGCCTAGAAAAAACGTGGACATCCTGATTCGCGCGTTCGCGCGACTGAAGGCGGAAGCGGGTATCCCTCACCTCCTGCTCCTGGCGGGAGCGCGCGGGTGGATGTACGACAATCTGTTTCGGATGGTAGCGGACCTCGGCCTCCAGGCCGACGTTCGATTTGCCGATTATGTGGCTCCAGCAGACTTGCCCCTCTGGTACAATTGCGCCGACGTTTTCGCCTATCCTTCGGCTTTCGAAGGCTTTGGGCTGCCCGTCCTCGAGGCTATGGCGTGCGGCCTCCCAGTCGTCACGTCGGCGTCGAGTTCGCTCCTCGAAGTGGCAGGTGACGCGGCGATTACAGTGGAACCAGGGTCGGACGAGGCGTTGGCGCAAGGAGTGGGCAGGATCCTTAACGACGAGCGGCTCCGACAACGCCTGCGAAGCGCGGGTCTACAGCGCGCCTCCGATTGGACCTGGGACGTCACCGCGCGTGCAACCGCCGAGGTCTACCGGAGAACGGTGCAGGGCCCGTGAACGCGATCGAAGCCGCCTCATCCGAGCGGGCCGGCATTCGAGCTCGAAGCCGGACACACCGCCGCTACCTACCCGTGGTGCTCCTGGCCACCGACGTCGCAACGGTCTGTGTGGCCTTCGTGCTCGGCTACTGGATCCGCTACACGTTCGGCATCGGGCCGGCTATCCAGGATCAGGTTTCGCTCAGACAGTACGAACCGTTTTTTCTCCTCCTCATGATGGTGATGCTCCCGGTCCTTCTGTTCAAGGGCGCCTACCGGCATCGTTTGAGCCGCGATCTCACCGACGACTTCACCACGGTGTTCAGCGCAGCCACGATCAGCATTGCGACGGTGATCGTGGTGACGTACCTGACGCACAAGTGGCAGTACTCCCGCGCCGTCGTCGTCTACGTCTGGGTCCTGATGATAGTGCTGGTCTTTTTGGGGAGAGCAGTGTATAGGAGCCTTCAGGCTTTTCGCCACAGGCGCGGCTGGGGCGTGCGGCGACTGCTCGTGGTTGGAGGCACCGACGTCGCAAAGATGATCATGCAGAGCGTGATGAGCCGCCCGGATCTCGGCTACCACCTGGTCGGTTTCGCGGACCACCGCGTATCACCCCAATTGCGAGATTTCGGTCGCTTTCGTGCCGTCGGCCAGATTGCGGACGTACCTCAGCTGATTACCACGCACGCCGTGGACGATATCGTGATAGCGCTGCCGGCCGCGGCCCACGAAGAGGTCTGGCCCATCCTGGCCTTGTGCGAGCAGCACCGGGTGGGCCTGAAACTGGTCCCCGACCTCTTTGAGATGAGTCTGAGTCGAGTGGAGGTAGACGACATCGCCGGTATCCCGCTGCTCGACGTTCAAGAGCGGCCGCTCCGACTCATAGCTCGGGGCTCAAAGAGATGCATCGACCTCCTTTTGGCAGGTTTGTTGCTCACCCTGTCCGCGCCACTCCTCCTGCTCCTTGGCGTTTTCATCCGCGTCGGATCGAGCGGTCCGGCCCTTCTAAGGCAGACCCGGATTGGTGAAGGTGGGCGGCCCTTCGAGTGCTTCAAGCTTCGGACCATGCAAATCGATGCGGAGGACTACGAGGCGTCCCTTGCCGAGATGAATGAAGCCGACGGTCTGCTGTTCAAAATGCGGAACGATCCACGCTGCACGCCGCTTGGGCGCCGCATGAGACGGCTAAGCCTGGACGAGCTCCCGCAGTTGTGGAACGTCGTAAAGGGAGAAATGAGCCTCGTCGGACCCCGTCCGGCACTTCCCGAGCAGGTGGCCAAGTACGACGGCGCGCAGCGCCGCAGGCTGGAAATGAAGCCCGGCATGACGGGCATCTGGCAGGTGAGCGGGCGAAGCGATCTGGCATTCGACGAAATGGTGCTGATGGACATCTATTACGTCGACAACTGGTCGCTTGCTCTCGACGCTCGAATTCTGGTCCGGACGTGCATCGCGGTCATTCGTAGGCACGGGGCCTACTGAGTGAGCTTTCTCGAATACTGGGCGATCTTGCGCCGCCGCTGGGTGCTGATTGCCGCCATAGTTGTGCTCGACGTGCTTCTAAGCGGGTTCAGCTATCGCAGGGCAAATCAAGCGTCGGGATACCAATCCTGCCTGACTGTGTACGTGGCGGACCTTTCAGCCCCATCGATCGTAGCCGCCAGCTCGTCCCTGGAGACGGCTGCGGAACTGCTCGCCGGCGAAAGCGCCGCAAACTTCTTCGCGGACGATCTGCTGGATGTGGCGCAGTCTCGGAGTGTGGCTGCTTACATCAGTTTTGATATCGCTCCCAGGGCGCTGATAGGGCTGCCGAACTCTACGTTCGACGCAATCAATGGCTCGGTTAGCGGGTCTCGCTTGGATCGGACGGTGAACCTCTGCGTGACGAATCCAACCAGGGCAACGGCGGCAGCAGCAGCCACGGCGTTGGGAATCGCCGTCACTTCGGCGAGGGCGCAATTCGTCGGAACAAAGATGGCCAAACGCACATTCGTTAAGATCATTTCTCCACCGAGCACGGGACCAGCGCCAAAATCCAAGAAACTCCTGACGCTCGCTGTTCAGGTAGTACTTGGGGTGTTCGTCGCGCTTGGCCTCGCCTTACTCTGGGACGCTCTTGATCCCAGAGTGCGTGACCGCAGAGACCTCGAGTCCGTGCTGGGACTTCCTGTTCTGGCGTCACCGTGAATCAAAAGAAACTGAGACAGCTCCGGCCCGACATGCTCTTCGCGCGTCTTCAGCTTCGGGCCCCGGCCGCCCGCTCCGTCCTGCTGTGCCCTCCACGGTCGGAGGGAGGCGCCTCCGATCTTGCATCGGCCCTCGCGGCGGCTATTTCGCAGGCAGGCACAAAAGCCAGGCTACTTGACGTAACAACCTCCACGCGGGCTCGAGCCGCCGGCGAAGGCGTCGAGGAAATGGAAGTACTCGAGTCGGAGTTGACGGACGTCGATCGTGCGCGCCGAGCTCTCACTTGGCCGGCCGGGTACACGGTCGCCGCCGCCGCCGGAGTTCTGGAAAATCCCCAGGCCTTGATCCTCGCGGTGGCCGTCGACGGCGTTGTGCTGCTGGCACGGTCGGGCAGGACCATGCGAACGGATCTCGTCCGAGCGCGCGAAGAGATTGAGGCTGCGGGAGGTTCTGTGGTGGGAACCGTCCTGCTACCGTGACTCAAGCAGTTGCTCCACCTTGTCCCATATGGCGCGCGCGACCTCACGCTTGCTTGCCGCCGGCAATGGCGTCGCCTCTTCAGCGGTTACCAGGGTGACCTCGTTCGTCTCAGCGCCAAACGGATTGTGATCCCGGCCGACGGCGTTCGCAATCACGAGGTTCTGCTTCTTGCGGCCTAGCTTTGCGCGCGCGCCGGCGACCAGATCGCTCGTTTCTAGGGCGAAGCCAACGTGGAGGGCGTTAGGAGTTTTCTCGCTGGCCGCCGCCGATATGTCCTCGGTTGGAGACAGCTCCAGTGAGAGGCCATCGGACCTACTAAGCTTGTCCGATGCACGGTTCTTTGGGGCGAAGTCCGCGACCGCTGCAGCGCTGACCACGATGTCACAGCTGGCGACGTGGCGCAGAACTTCTTCTCGCATCTCACTTGCGCTCTCAACACGCAGAACGGTGATCCCGAAGGGGTCGGGAAGGGCTGTCGGGCCGCTGACCAGCACAACCTGAGCACCCCTGTCGCGCGCCTCCTCGGCCACGGCGTATCCCATCTTTCCCGATGAGCGGTTCCCGATGAAACGGACGGGATCGATCGCTTCGTAGGTGGGTCCGGCGGTCACCAGGACTCTCTTCTCGCGCAGCGATCGTCCCCCTCGTAACAGTTGCTCGATGGCGTCCAGGATGCTCTCGGGCTCCGCCATGCGGCCTTCCCCGGTTGCTCCTGAGGCCAAACGGCCGTTCTCAGGCCCGACGACGTGCGCGCCGCGCGCTCGCAATAGTTCAAGATGCCCCCGCGTCGCGGGATGGTGCCACATGTTGCTCTCCATCGCGGGTGCCAGTAGTAACCGAGCCCGGGTGGCCAGCGCCACGGCTCCCAGAAGGTCGGACGCCAAACCGAGCGCCAGTCTTGCAATGGCACCTGCGCTAGCCGGCGCAACGACCAGCAGGTCCGTCCAGGTCGCGAGCTCGAGGTGCCCCATTCTTGAGCCTCCCGTCTGCTCCTGCCAGACATCGGATGCGGTGGGATGTGACGTGATGGCCTCGAAGGTGAGCGGCGTCACGAATTTGGAGCCGCCCTCGGTAAGGATCACGCGCATTTCTCGTCCGGATTGCACGGTCAAGCTGGCGAGCTCGGCCGCCTTGAAAGCGGCTATGCTGCCCGTCACCGCGAGTAATACCCGGCCTTGAGGGGCTTGTTCGATCCGCTCTGTCGGAGTCATTCCATCCCTTGACTGATGCGAGCGAATAGCGCTACAATTGCAGGATATCTCGCAGGACTAGAAGATCGAGCCGGGAGCGAGCACTCCCGGCTTTGTTGTGGGAGGCCACATGGATGACGTGACGATTCCGGGAGAACCGAAACCGGCCGACTCGTCCCTGATTCGGACGCTAACGCTGATTGCCAGCGGCCTCACGGCCGCCAGTGTAGTCGTCAATCTCATGCTACAGGTTGCCCACCACCTGCGGAAGCGACCGGTCGAGCCCGACCAGCGGGACCGGCTCGCCAACGCTGCCCTTGCCCTGAAACTACTTAAACACACGCCGCCTTTGGTGAAGCAGGTCCGCCTCTTCCTAAACGAGATTCGAAAGACGGCATAAGGAGACCCAGACATGAAACAGGGCATACATCCCGAATACGTGGAAGCGACTGCGCACTGCTCGTGCGGCAACACCTTCCAGACGCGCTCGACGAGGCCGAGCCTGCGAGTCGACGTTTGTTCTAACTGCCACCCGTTCTACACGGGGACGCAGCGCATTGTCGATGCCGCGGGGCAGGTAGAGCGCTTCCGCAAGCGCTTCAACATCGACAAGTAACTCGCGCATACCCACGGGGAGTCGGGCATACCTGGCTCCTCGTTTTCCATCCTCAAGAAGGGGCGTGCAGTGGCGACCTTCTATTACGGCGGCCAGGCGGTCATCGAAGGCGTGATGATGCGCGGACGACACCAGGCAACCGTGGTGGTTCGCACCCCCGAAGGTTCACTGAGGTCGCGAACGGAGCTGTTGCCCGACACCCTGTATCGCAGCCGTATCGCGCGGGTACCGTTTGTCAGGGGTTTGGTCGTGCTTTGGGAAATGCTGATTCTGGGCACGAAGCTCATGCTCTTCTCGGCGGGCGTGCAGGCTCGCATCAGCCAGGATAAGGAGATCTCGTCGCGCCTGGTGGCGACCATGATCCTCTTCTCGCTGTCGGTCGTGGTCCTGCTGTTCTTCGTTGGACCGCTCTTGATTGCGAGGGCCGGCACGCACTTGGCGGGGAGCTCGCTGTGGAGCAATCTGGAGGAAGGGGTGGTGCGGCTCGGCCTGTTCATCGTCTACCTTCTGCTCATAGGGCGCATGGGCCGAATGCGTAGGGTCTTTCAGTACCATGGCGCCGAGCACAAGACCGTGAACGCGTATGAGGCCGGAGCGCCGCTCAGCCCGGAGTCCGTGCAGGGCTTCTCGACTACCCACATCCGGTGCGGGACAGCTTTTCTGCTATGGCTGGTGGTGCTCTCGATCCTGGTCTTCGCACTGCTGGGGCACCCGCCGCTGTTAGTCGGGGTTCTCTCCCGCATTGTTTTGGTGCCGTTGATCGCCGCCGTCAGCTACGAGATCCTCAGGTTCGGAGCGAGGTTCTATCACCTGACTCCGGTCCGGCTGGCTTTGCAACCGGGCCTGTGGCTTCAAAAACTGACGACCCGAGAACCCACCGACGACCAGGTGGAGGTGGCCATCGCGGCTCTTCTACCCGTCCTTGCCGCGGACGGAGTGCTGATCGCTGCTCCGAAGACGTCTCCGAGCTTGGCTCAACCACAATACGGCGCGCTCAGGTAAGAGTGTCCAGATGATCGACCGATTGAGTGCCATTGAGGACCGCTACGAAGAGCTGGGCCACCTGATGTCGGATCCAGAGATCCTCTCTGACATGGCATTGCTGCAGAAGTACGCTCGGGAGCATAGCGAGCTGGGCCAGACGGTCAACCGGTTTCGCGAGCTTAAAAGCATAGAGGTTGAGATCGAGGATGCTCGCTCGACTATTGAAGACGGGGCCGAAGCAGAGTACAAAGAGCTTGCCCGAGAGATTCTCGGTGAGCTGGAGCCGAAGCGTGATCGCATTCTCGATGAGCTGAGGCTGGTGTTGACTCCAAAAGATCCGAACAACGAGAAGAACGCGATCCTGGAAATTCGGCAGGCGGCGGGAGGTGACGAAGCGGCTCTATTCGCGAGGGAGCTTTTGCGCACGTATGCACTGTATGCCGAGCAGCACAAGCTGAAGTTTGAGGTAATGAATCTCAACGAGATCGGCATCGGCGGCGTGAAGGAGGCAATCGTCAAGGTCGAGGGTTCGGGGGCGTATGGCCGTCTCAAATTCGAGAGTGGCGTGCACCGCGTGCAGCGCATTCCGGCTACCGAATCGGGCGGCCGCATTCACACGTCGACCGCCACGGTGATAGTCCTCCCGGAGGCCGAAGACTTCGAGGTCGAGGTTAGGGACCAGGACCTGAGGGTCGATGTATACAGGTCGCAAGGACACGGCGGTCAGGGCGTCAACACGACGGACAGTGCGGTGCGCATCACACACCTCTCCACCGGCCTGGTGGTTACCTGCCAGAACGAGCGTTCCCAGATCCAGAACAGAGCCAGTGCTATGGCGGTGCTGCGCGCGCGCCTGTACAACCTCGAGCAAGAGCGCCGCATGAAGGAATTGGGTAAGCAGCGCAAATCTCAGGTCCAGAGCGGCGACCGCAGCGAAAAGATCCGCACCTACAACTATCCGCAGGATCGAGTCACCGATCACCGAATCAATTTGACGGTGCACAACCTTCCGTCGATCATGAACGGCAATCTCGACCCCATCATCGACCGGCTGATAGCGGCGGAGCAGGCGGGCGAGTTTGACGATCAGGTCGCATAGCCAGGGGGCGGCTCTCTCGTCAGTCGACCCGGCCCTGGCGGATGCCCGGCAGCAGCTCTCCTCATCGCGGACGGCAGCCCTGGACGCGCAGGTCTTGCTATGCCACGTGCTGGGCGTGCCACGCTCTTGGCTTTTCGCGCACGGCGACGCCCCGATCTTGGAGGAGCAGCATCGAGCGTTTCGAGCACTCGTGTCGAGGCGAGCCGAGGGCGAGCCGGTTGCCTACCTGCGCGGTTTCGTCGAATGGTTCGGTCTCGATCTTCTGGTCAGTCCCGCGGTGTTGGTTCCCCGGCCCGAAACCGAGCTGCTGGCGGAGCACGCAATCGCGTATGCCGTGCGGAACGAGTCTCGTTCGGTGGCGGAGATCGGGACGGGATGTGGGGCGATCTCGATCGCCATGGCCTCCCGCCTTCCCAATGTCGAGATCGTTGCCACGGACGTGGATGCAGAAGCGCTGAAGGTCGCTGCCACAAACCTGCAAAGGTTTGGGATGTCCGAGCGCGTGCGCCTGGTGCCGGGCAGCCTGCTATCCCCTCTGGCGAGCCCTCCCGATTTGCTGGTTGCAAACCTCCCGTATCTCGCGCGTGCGATGATGATGGAGGTGAGTCCGGAGGTACTCCATGAACCACGTGGCGCCCTGCTGGGGGGCGAAACGGGCGTAGAGCTATACCAGGAGATGCTCCGGCAGATGCACGATCGAGGCTGGCGAATTCCGGCGATGTTGGAAATCGATCCGCGGCAGCGGGCAGCCTTGTGCAAACTTGTCGAGACGGTTTTCCCGGGCGCCGGCCTCGGGTTCGAGCAGGACTACGGATCGCTGGATCGCATCGCGGTCATCGAACCGTGAGCCACCCAAACGCGTCGACGCAACCCCTGGTTCTGAATGTGGAGCGTGCCGAAGACGTAGTCCGCGCGGCCACTATGCTACGCGATGGCCGCGTGTTGGTGGTTCCTACCGATACCGTGTATGGGCTTGCCGCCGACATCTTCCGTCCGGGGGCCATCGGACGCGTCCTGGAAATGAAAGAGCGCGCGTCCGACTCGCCGCTACCAGTCTTGTTGGGCAGCGCAGCTGACCTGCCGTTGCTGAGCAACCGCGTCCCAAGGCTGGCCTGGCGGATCATAGAGCTCTTCTGGCCGGGGGCCCTGACACTGACCCTTCCTGCCAGATCGGGACTGCATCCCGCCTTGACGGGGGTCGGAAACACGGTGGCGTGTCGCGTGCCGGCAAGCCGCTCCTGCTTGGAGATGCTCGAGTCATTGGGAACGCCGGTCACGGGAACGAGCGCCAACAGGTCAGGTTTTCCGGCGTCGCGACTCGGTCTTGAAGCTGCTGAGACCCTGACCACCGGTCCTGACGCCGTTTTGCTCGACGACCCGCACGTACCTGGTGGGCCGCCGTCTACCGTGGTCGAGCTGCGCGACTCCCTGATCGTGGTACTCCGCGAGGGGTCTGTCGGTGTCGAAGAACTTCGGCGCGAGACTGGAGAGCGAGTGGTTCTTGCCAAGGCACTTGAGGATTTGACGGAACGGCGATAATTGGTGGACTGCCGGAGCAATCCGGAGTCGAGAAACGCACGGCGTCAAACGCACAGATGAGCAGGAACGGGAAAACGTATGATGAGCGAAGCCGCGTCGATCGCGGAGATGCCGCCTCGCTATGATCCGAACGGCGTCGAGGAACGATGGTATCTGAAGTGGGAGCAGGACGGGCGGTTTAAGCCCGATCTCGAGTCAGAAGCCGAACCGTTCGTCATCACCATTCCGCCCCCAAATGTGACGGGTGAGTTGCACCTTGGCCACGCTCTGACCTACGGCATCGAAGACATACTCGGGCGCTACACGAGGATGCGTGGTTTCAATACGCTCATTCTTCCGGGCACTGACCACGCGGGCATTGCCACGCAGAATGTGGTCGAAAAACAGCTGGCAAAGGAAGGCGTGAGCCGCTACGACCTCGGACGAGAGGCCTTCGTGGAACGCGCGTGGCTCTGGAAAGAGAAGTACGCGGAGAACATTCGACAGCAGTTTCGAGCCCTTGGCTGCGCGTTCGATTGGTCGCGCGAGCGCTTCACCATGGATCCGCAGTATGTCGACGCCGTGCTCGAGTTCTTCATCCGGCTGTTTGAAGAGGGAAAGATCTACCGAGGGTGGCGGGTCATTAACTGGTGTCCGCGATGTCAGTCGGCGATCAGCGACATTGAGGTCGACGACCGGGAACGGGAAGACTCCCTCTACTACCTTCGGTACCCGCTAAAGGACGGGTCGGGGGACATCGTGGTTGCGACGGTCCGGCCCGAAACCATCCTGGGCGATGTGGCCGTGGCGGTTAACCCCCGCGATGACCGCTTCCGGGATCTGGTTGGGAAGACGGCGATTCTGCCTCTGCTCGGCAGGGAGCTGAGTATCGTGGCGGACGAGATGGTCGACACCGAGTTTGGGACGGGAGCGGTGAAGATCACACCCGCACACGACTTCGCGGACTTCGAGGTCGCCGAGCGGCACCATCTCGATATGCCGATCGCGATTGGGCCGGACGCCCGAATAACCGAAGTCGGTGGCCCGTACGAGGGACAGACTGTCTCCGAGGCCCGTGTCAGCGTGCTGCGCGACCTGGGAGCTGGCGGATATCTGGTGAAGACCGAGCCGCACGGGCATCTCGTGCCCATCTGCGAGCGCTGTGGGACGCTCCTGGAACCACTTCTCTCCGAGCAGTGGTTCATGGACATGAAGGAGCTTGCCGAGCCGGCCATGGAGGTGGTGAAGGAGGGGCGAGTCCGCTTTACACCCGATCGGTGGGCCCAGATCTACCTCGACTGGCTGGAGCGGATCCGTCCGTGGACGTTGTCTAGACAGTTGTGGTGGGGCCACCGTATTCCCATCTACTACTGCGAAAAAGAGCACGCCACGGCGGCGAAATCGTGGCCAGATGCCTGTAAGGTCTGCGACGGCACGGTGGTGCGGCAGGACGGGGATGTCCTAGACACCTGGTTCAGCTCGGCTCTATGGCCTTTCGCCACGCTGGGCTGGCCGCATCAAACGGATGATCTGGCTGCGTTCTACCCGACCTCGTTTATGAACACCTCGAGCCAGATCTTGTACCTGTGGATCGCTCGCATGGTAATGACCGGTCTGAAATTCATGGGCGAGGTGCCGTTCTCCGACGTCCTCATCAACCCCACGATCCTGAATAACAAAGGCCAGCGCATGAGCAAATCGCTGGGAACCGGCGTCGATCCCCTGGATCTCATCAACCGGTTCGGCGCCGATGCGCTTCGCTTCGGGCTCACGACCTCGGGCAGTACTCACCAGCAGGAGACGCGCTTCTCGCCTGACCGCGTCGAACAGGCACGCAATTTCGCCAATAAGGTCTGGAACGTCGCGCGGGCCATCTTGATGAACCAGGGCCTGGAGCCGGGGCAGTTGCGTCTCACGGTCGCAGACAGATGGATTCTCAGCCGGCTGAGCGAGACTGTCGGAAGCGTCACGGCCGATCTGGAGCGCTTCGAATTCAGTGGAGCGGGTACGAGAATCTCCGAATTTGTCTGGTCCGAAGTGGCCGATTGGTACCTCGAGATCGCCAAGCTCAGGCTGTATCAGGAGGATGATCCGGACGCTCGCTTTACGGCGCGAGCCGTCAGCTGGTCGCTTCTGTCGTCCATCCTTCGCCTCCTTCATCCCTACATGCCATTCCTTACGGAAGAGATATGGTCGCACCTGCGTCTCGCCGGATCCGAGGACGCGCGAAAACTTTCACAACTGGACGCCGGCGTGCCAGAATCCATCATGATCGCGCCCTGGCCCGAGCCGGGTGAGGTCGACCTGGACGCCGCGCATCAGATGGATCAGATCATGGAGATCGTGCGCTCGGTGCGGACCGCTCGTGCCGAATATGGCGTCGATCCTGCAAGGTACATCTCGGCCACCCTGGTCGCGCCGGATCCAGGGGCGATGCGTGCCGAGGGTCGAGACGTGATCTCCCGGCTGGCGCGACTCAGGCCCCTCGAAGTCGTGTCGAAGGCTGGTGAGGAGCGTGCGAAGCAGCTCACACTGTTGATAGGCGAGGTGGCGATCTATCTCCCGCTCGAAGAGATGTCGGATGTCGGAGGCGAGCGTGAGCGGCTTGCAAAGGAGCTCGAGAGCGCTCGCCGCGGGCTGCAAGGCGTGACGCAAAAGCTGGCGAACCCCAATTTCAGCGCCAAGGCCCCGGCGGAGATCGTGAGACGAGAGGAACGACGAGCTGCAGAGCTCGAAGAGCGGGTTGGCCGGCTCGGAGAGCAGCTCGATCACCTTCGGTTGCCGGAGTGACCGACCCCTATCTCCAGTTCTTGACTCGTGCCGCGGTAGGCCTGGCGCCGGTCGGCGCCGTTCCGCTGATCGCGCCCGGCCAATCGGCTGCCGATCCTCTCGGCCTTGCCGGTTGGGATCAAATACTGCTCGCAGACAATCCGGGCCAGCCGACCGTCTACGCATTTGCGCGGGCCACGCAGCCAGTGGTTTTGCAGGAACGATTGGACGAGCTGTGCCGGCGCCTCGCCGCGCTTGGCTTCTTTCAGCGGCCCATAACCCTGGTTGCGGTCGCCGTGCTCGACGGCGGCGAGCCTCCGGGCCTCGCGAGAAGGCTGGGTGGCATCGTGCCGTCAGCTTTCTACACGGGCCTGCGGCCGGTCGCGTGGGTCGTCGATCTTGCTAGTGGAACAACGCGTAAGGGCGGCGGGCGTTCATTTCCGGGAGCCGAGGCGCTAGAAGCAGCCGCGCATCAATCAGGTGCGGCCAGCGAGTTCGATTTTGGGGAAGCGGGCCGTATCAGAAGCCGCCAGGTGGCTCGCGCCCAGGCCTTCTATCAGCTAATGCAGGGCCGGCAGCCCTTCGTGACCTACGGCCTGGTGGCCGTGAACGTACTCGTTTATCTGGTTCTCGTGCTCAACGGAGGCCCGGAGAACGGCGACACGCTGATCAGATTTGGCGCACTCGTACCAAATCTGGTGCTCGGGGGCCAGTGGTGGCGGCTCGTGACGGTGATGTTTCTGCATGCCAGCGTGGCTCACATTCTGTTCAACATGATCTCGCTGGTGGTGGTGGGAACCATCGCCGAGAGGTTGTACGGCTCCCCTCGCTTTCTGGCCATCTATCTCGGTTCGGGCCTGATCGGCGGGCTGGCGAGTCTGATTCACGGGCTGTTGAGTAACGACCTCAATACGCCCGCGGTAGGCGCTTCGGGCGCCATCTTCGGCATCGTGGGCGCCCTGCTGACGTTGCGGTTTCAGGCCTCCGAGATCATCCCCGTATACGTGCGAAGCCGGATTTCCTCTTCGATGGTGCCCATCGTGGTGCTCAATCTCTTGCTAGGTGCGGTAACCCAGCACGTCGACAATTCGGCCCATTTGTGCGGGCTGATCGGCGGGGCAGCGCTGTCGTTCGTCTTTCCGCTCACCCGGTCGCTCGATTTGACGCCCTCCGGAACAGAGATGCGGCGAGAATAGTATTGGCCATGTCTTCGGAACCTAGTGCCGTCAGAAAGCTGATGCTCATCGACGGGCACGCGCTGGTACACCGTGCTTTTCACGCAATCCCGGAGCTCAGCACCTCCAGCGGAGAGCTGACAAACGCGGTGTTCGGCTTCACCAATATCGTTCTAAAGGAAATCTCCGAGCTGCGGCCAAGCCACGTCGTCATGGCACTCGACCGACCTGGTCCAACCTTTCGCCACCAGGAATACGCGGGTTACAAAGCGACGCGACCTCCCACGCCGCGCCCTCTGGTGTCGCAGTTCGAGCGTGTCCGGCAGGTCGCCGAAGCGATGCACATCGCGATTTATGAAGTCGACGGATTCGAGGCGGACGACGTACTGGGAACCCTGGCGGTCCAGGCGGAAGGACAGGGTATAGAGACCGTCATCGTGACCGGAGATCTGGATGCCCTGCAGCTGGTCTCGCCTCACGTCACCGTTTTAACCCCGGGCCGAGGTGTCACGGAGACGACGCTCTACGACGAGACGCGAGTTCGCGAGCGCTATGGCCTACGGCCGGAACAGCTTCCGGACTGGAAGGCGCTGGTGGGGGATAAGTCGGACAACATTCCGGGCGTCGACGGTATCGGCGCGAAGACCGCGAGCGCACTCATCGGCACATACGGCTCGCTGGAGGAGCTGTATGAACATCTGGATGACCTGCCACAGCGGCAGCGGGACCTGCTCGAGCCTCATCACCAGCAGGCGGTAGCCAGCAAGCATCTCGCCAGCATCGTTCGAAGTGTGCCGATCGATCTCGACATCTCAGAATCCGCCTGGCGCGATCTCGACCGCTCGCGGCTCATCAGTCTCTTCGGCGAGCTCGAGTTCCGCAGCCTCATTGAGCGAGTCCGCGCCATGGTGCCGCCCGCCGGTGCTCAGACGCCCAAGACGGCGACGCCTGCGTCCAGGCGGTCGCCACAGCAGCTCAGCATCGCGGAGCTCGACGCCGGTCTGTCAGAGGGCTCGGGGATGATTGCAGATAGCGGCGTTGCCTCCGGAACTGAAACGCGGGTCGTGCGCTCGACGGAGCAGCTGGACCAGCTGGTTCGGGAGCTCGATGGCGCAGAGCGCTTCGCGCTTGATTGTGAGACGACAAGCACGGACCCGCTTCGCGCTGAGCTGGTCGGGCTTTCCTTCTCGACCGAAGAACGACGTGGATGGTATGTCCCGGTCGGCCACGCCGAGCCCAACCAGCTGGCACTGGAGCTTGTCCTCCGGACACTGAAACCGGTTCTGGAGAACGAGCGACTGCGCAAAGTCGGCCACAACCTGAAGTACGACCTAGAGGTGTTGAAGCGGTACGGCATCTCTCTGCAGGGCATGACGTTCGATACCATGGTCGCCGCCTATCTCGTGAACACTCGCGGGCTAGGTCTTGGGGATCTCTCCTTGGACCGCCTCGGAATCGAGATGACACCGATTGCCGATCTGCTGGGAAAGGGCAGAAATCAGGTCACGATGGACCAGGTGGAAATCGAGGCGGTCGCGCCATATGCAGGAGCAGATGCGGACGTCACGTTGCGCCTGTACGAGATCCTGCTCCACGAGCTGGAGCATCGGGACCTGCTCAAACTGTTCGATGAGGTGGAGATGAAGCTCATCTCCGTTCTCGCCGACATGGAGATGACGGGAGTCGCGCTCGATCGAGACGTTTTGCAGGGGATGTCGGCCGAGATGTCAGAGATCATAGGTCGCCTCGAGGGTGAGATCTACGACCTGGTTGGGCAGCGCTTCAACATCAACTCGACTCAGCAGCTCGGCCAGGTGCTGTTTGGACAGCTTGGATTGAAGTCAGGGCGCCGGACAAGGACGGGTCGCTCCACGGATAGTGAAGTCCTCGAGAGCCTACGTGGGGAGCACCCGATCGTCGATGCCCTCCTGGAGTATCGGCAGCTCATCAAGCTGCGAAATACCTATGTGGACGCGCTTCCGCTTCTCGTCAATCCGAACTCGGGCAGGATCCATACTGATTTCAATCAAACCGTGGCCGCCACCGGCCGGCTGTCGTCGTCCAATCCAAATCTCCAGAACATCCCGATTCGGGGAGATCTGGGCCGCACCATTCGACGAGCGTTCGTGGCCAGCGAAGATCGAAACGTTTTGCTGGCTGCTGACTATTCTCAGATCGAGCTGAGAGTTCTCGCCTCGATGTCTCATGACGAACGGCTGACGCAGGCGTTCCAAGCCGGCGAAGACATTCATCGCGCCACCGCATCCGCCGTATTCGGAGTCCCGCTCTCAGCCGTGACGGCCGATCAACGCCGTATCGCCAAGGTGGTGAATTTCGGCATTATCTACGGGATCGGAGAGCTGCGCCTGGCACACGAGACCGGCATTACGCGGCAGGAGGCTGCCGAGTTCATCGCGGGCTACAACCGGACCTACGCCGGAGTCAAGGCATTCATGGATGGCGTGAAGAAGCAGGCGGCGGCCATCGGATACGTCCAGACCCTGCTGGGCCGGCGCCGCTATTATCCGGAGATCCACTCCATGCATCCAGGGTTGCGATCCGCCGCGGAAAGGGCGGCGGTAAACATGCCGATCCAGGGATCCGCCGCCGACATCATCAAGCTCGCCATGATTAGCCTCCACGGCAAGCTGGCCGAGCATTTCCCGGCGGCGAAGATGGTACTCCAGGTACATGACGAGCTGGTCTTCGACGTGCCTCGTGACGTTGTCGATGAGGTGGCGAGGCTGGTCGGACATGAGATGCAGCACGCACTGACCTTGGACGTCCCGGTCGAGGTGGAGATGAAGGTGGGACGCGACTGGTACGACATGGAGCCGCTTTCGGTCTCCGCCCGGGCCGTCGGCTAGAAAAGGTACGAGAGCGTTGTGCGCCAAGAGCGGTAGAAACCGATCCCGCCGCGTCAGCGGGACCATTTTGAGGTTGCGGAGTGGTTCAGCCCGCTTGCAGGGCCGACGAGAGGGCGTTGTCTTCGGCACCGGGTGCCACGCCTCGGCAGACCGAACAACCATGTCGGTTGGTATACCGGCAGTGGTCGAGGTATATGGCGTGCAGGCCTTGGTGCTGCACGGCGCTTCGCGCGGCAAAGCCGTGGCCGCTGTCCCTCATCATCTCGACCATGGTCCTGGTCCAACGCGTGCTCGGAGGGCTCGGGTAGCGGGAGAAGAGCAGCGCGGGCTCGGCTCGTCCCGGTTGACACGCGGAGGCCAGCGGAAGGACCACACTCACGACGATCTCGTCGGCTCGCCCCTGCCCGAGCACCGGAACGCCGCCAACGCACACTGTCAAGGCCCGGCCGAGTTCTCTCGGCTTCTGGGTCTCGAGAACGAGCTGAGCAAGCGCGTCGGCGAGGGACGGTCGAAAACGTTCAAGAAGCACCGAGATTGCGACTAGGCGTCGAATCGGGTGATTCCCCGGGCGGAGCCGCGCGAGGCGCCACACGTCCGGCTTCAGACGCGCCGGCGGAGCGATTCGGCCTGGAGGGCCTAGCCCGGCAGCATCGAGCAAAACCTCCGCCCGAAGGCCGGCCGGCTGGCTCATGAGCCACCCAAAGGGAACGCATTCGGCAAGCGCGCGGAAGGCTTCACGGTTTGAAGCAAACCCCATGGCCTCCATCAGAGCGGAATAGGCGGTCTGGTCAGGGGAGATGGCGAGAAAGTCGGAAGCGAAGCGCTCTGCTCTGCTCCCGAGTCGCGCGATTCCGGCCTCCTCGATTCGGTCGCGAAGAGTGGAGCCGTGAAGCGCACTGAGCGACGGACCGCAGGGATGAGCGAATAGGTGATCGTTGCCAACCTCCGCCGTGCCGAATCCGGTGACGCAGCGCCTCAAAGCAAGGGTGGGAACGCCTCTGCCATCCTGCCGCCTGATTTCCTCCCCGTCGGACTCCCACACCACGTGGAGGACCACTTGGTTGTACGCCGGATCCAGATGATGCCGGTGGCGATACCAGTCAGCCGAGCGCACGTGAAATTCGACATCTCCGTGCAGCAGCCCGCCTTTGGCAGTGGACAGTATGGCTTCCTGATAGTCGGGACCGCCGGCGTCGGAGGGCAGGCCCCGAAACACGAGGTCGAGCTCGAGCAGCCGCAGCGCCTCGCGATCGAAGGAGCTGCCTTCCCAGATGCGAGCGACGACACGCTCGTCGACTCGAGAACCGGGCATGTCAACCTCCCGTTCGGGCGCCGCAATGTCCCGGATATAATGGCTCGCTCAGCGAGGGAGGGGGAGATTGATCGAGGCCCTTCGCGCCCGAATCCGCGAGGTTCCAGGGTTCCCCCGGGAAGGGATCCTCTTCTATGACATTACCACCGTTCTGCGGGACGCCGATTCATTTGCCCAGGCCATCGACCTCATGTCCGATGGCTACGACCCCGATGCCGTCGACGTGGTCTGCGCCATGGAGTCGCGAGGTTTCATTTTTGGAGCGCCCATCGCGCTCAGGCTTCACGCGGCGTTCGCGCCGATCCGCAAGCTCGGCAAGCTACCCTCCGACAAGGTGACGCGAGAATACACGCTCGAATACGCCTCGAACACCCTTGAAATGCACAGCGACGCAGTCAAGGCCGGCGAGCGCGTGCTGCTCGTGGACGATCTCCTCGCGACCGGCGGGACCCTGGCGGCGTCCCTTGACATGGTCAAGGAGCTGGGTGGGATCCCGATAGGCGTCGTGGTATTGGTCGAGCTGCTTGCTCTGGGCGGCAGAAAACGGCTCGAGCCGTTTGGGGTGCCGGTGAAGTCGTTTATCACGTACTAACCAACACGTTGCTGCCTCAGAGGGTGGGTTGGTAGACTCCGGATGCACGCGGCGCATTCGTCTAGCGGCCTAGGACACCGCCCTCTCAAGGCGGAGATCA
>DHWR01000172.1 GCA_002413265.1 Chloroflexi bacterium UBA5177 | reverse complement strand
ATTTATGGGACGCAGCACTAGAAACCGTGGATCCGATCGAGGTTTGGCGCGTGAGCCTTTGGTGGTTGTCGGCTTCCGGCCCCGCTGGCAGGGTCCGGATACCCTTGCTTAAGCTCATTCCTTCCTGTCGGGCGGCCGTCTAACAGTCTGTGGAGTGGCTATCACCGAGGAGGACACGGGGGCCGATTACTGGGGCACCTGAAACGAAGGTGTATGGCATGGGATTGCTTCGTGGCCGAGACGAAGAAACCGTAGATCCCGACTTTCGCTGTCCAGCTTTCAATCATCGAGGCCAAGTTTCCCGCCGTGTCCTACGAACTGACACGGCGGGCTCTTCTTGACCGCGACCCGGTGGGCGGCGATGAGGTCAACCTCACGGCCTTTGAGTTCCCTCGGTTTCGTGCCCTCCATCGTGACGAACGACACCTCGAGCTGCGCGTGGTGGCGCCGTTGGATTTCGGCTAGACAGCCTGCCGCCGAGTGACCGAGGTAGTCGGGAGGATTGGTGAGGCCTCGGCGAAGACCCCCTAGACGCGAGCGGAGGTTGAAGCTGATGCCGATATAAGCCAGTCCGTCGACGCCGGCGCCGCAACGAATTCGGTAGATACCTTGAACGGTCGGGGTCACGGCGTCGGTCGCCACGTCGAGTGTGCGCCAAGGCGCCCAGTCGTGGCCCTCCCAGCGATCGGATTGGGGATTCTTCGAGCCGGTGCTCACGTGTGATGCCGAGCTTATCGTGATGGCCGAAACTCCGGCACCGGCGCCAGGGAGCTTGACGAGAGAAGCTAGCCGGAGGCGCCTATCTAACGGGGCCTCTGGAACCCAAGCACCGGACTTCGCGCCGTCGGCTCCATTTGGAGCCTAGTTTCTGGTTTGTGGTTCAGCCACAAATTCGCGTTGCTACACGCGTTGCTACACAGGCAACCTAAAGTCGCCGGTTTTGGCATCTCGCTAAGATCAAAAAATGGTGCACCCAGCCTTACACAATAAGAACCTTTTGACAGTTCTTAACGGGCGCGAGATCCGGCTAGCCGTTCGCCACGCAAAGTTTCGGCGCGACGGCTACCGGCAGTAAGAGGCGCGGTTCGAATCCGTGCGAGTCGACCCAGCCATGACGCGCTCGCGGCGATCTCCGATCCCGACCGGCTTAGTGCTGACAGGCTTCGGTGGCCAAGCTCGACAACGCCGCGGCAGGAGAGGCACGCCCGGGCGGAGCATAAGCACCGGGTAGTCTTGCGAGCGGACGTTTGATCTGGCGCCTACCTGGCCGCCTTGAAGCTGAAGGCCGGGGCTGCTGCTAGCCTGTGGTATATTCGGCTGGATTCGTAGGGGGGAGTAGCCACTCTCACCAGCCCCGTCAGGACGGCCTTTGGGCCCGGGGTGGTGGCGGCCATCTGCCGCGGCAAGACCTCTACTCGATTGTTTTCGAGTAGGAGGTTGTTTTGCTCAGGTCCATAGTCACAGCCGTTGTGCTGATCGCCTTCACGGATATTGCGCTTCAGCTCGACAACGCCATTGCCATCTCCTCCGTCGCGTCGACGGTGCCCGCCTCCCACCGGCTACCCGTGCTCGCAGGCGGGGTACTGCTAGCCGCGGTGTGCCTGCTCGGGTTCACGCTGGTCGGGTCCCTTCTGGTCGAGCGCCTAACGTGGCTGAAGCCAGTTGCCGGCGTGGTGCTAATTGTGATCGGCTCCAAATTGGCGATCGACTTCTTTCGACCATGACCGACCGCGAGAGTTCCCGCCCGCGTCGTCTCAATGCCAACCTGTTGCGGCGCCTGCTGATCGCAACTTTGGCCGCCGGTCTGCTCGCCCTCATCGTCTTGGCAGCGATCAGCGAACTGCAAATGGAACCGCCGGGAGGGTGGCGGGACGTGCGCGACGCGATCAAGCGATTCGGATATCTCGGAGGGTTTCCGCTCATCTACGTCGAGGAGTCGGGCATCCCACTGTTCGTACCCGGCGACGTCTTCCTGGTTTATGTCGGACACCGCCTTCCGGCGAACCTCTGGGCTTGGCTAGCGGCCTGGTTGGGCTTCGTCGTGGCCGTCGTACTCGGGTCGACGAACCTCTATCTGTTGTCGCGTCGGCTCGGCCGGCGAGTTCTCGCTCACCCGGTCGCCCGCTTCCTCCATCTGACGCCGGAGCGCCTCGCAAAGGCGGAAAGCGAGTTCCGCCAATGGGGCCCCTGGGCTGTCATCCTGGGCCGCCACGTGCCGGGCCTGCGGGTCCCGATCACGGTCGCAGCTGGGATCCTAGGAATGGAGTTGCGCATTTTCCTGGCCAGCGTTGCGATTTCGAGCGCCGTTTGGGCGGCGGTCTTTCTCGCTCTGGGCATCGCCTACGGGGAGTCGGTGGCCCGTCTCCTTCACATGCGTGTCACGTACACGTTCCCGCCCGTGCTTTTGGGATTGCTCGCAGGATGGTTGTTCAGGAGACAACTCGGCCGGCTGATGCGTAGAGCGCCGAGTTGGGCGGTCAGCTTGTGGCGGCCCCAACACCTCGCCGAGAGTAGCTGGAACCTGATCGTCGGCCTGGCTTGCAGCGCAAGTCTGGTTGGTCTTTTCGCGGCGGAATTCTTAACCGAAACCGCTTACCTCGGAATCGGCGCCGCGATTCCTGTAGTCACGACCGCGTGGCTACTTTCGGGACGCGCTGCGGTGGCCGTGACAACACTCGGATGCGTGTTGGCTACCGCTCTGCATTTTGTCGGCTCGCTCGACGCCGTGTCTGCGGGCGCGGAGATAGCTGGCCTGGCCGTGGTCGGAGCAATGGTCGCTATTGCCGCGAGCCTCGCGCGAGCCAGGAACGAGGGGCGTGACCTCAAGTACGATCTGGAAGATCACGACCGCCGATTGCGATCCCTCCAAAAGGTCACCCTTGAGCTGATCAACACGTTCTCCCACGAGCTCCGGACTCCACTCGGAGTCATACGTGGATACGTCTCGATGCTAGAGGACGGCAGCCTCACTCCTGACCGGTATCCCGCCGTCGGTTTGATCCTCTCTCGGAAACTCGAGGAGATGAATGACTTGATCGAAGGGTCGCTCGCTGACTACACGGAACTGGCTGTGGCGGCGGCACGCCGATCCCAGAATTCAGCAGACGCCCGGGCTTCCGAGTGAAGCCGGGCTACGACGAGGGCGTCTTGTCGCCGCGCCCAGCTGTAGATCAGCAGCGAGAAGACGAACCCGGAGGGTATCAGCACGCAGCCGGAGCGGAAGACCGTAAACGACTGGGTCCAGGACGCGAATTGCTTGGTTCCGGCTGGCCAGAACGAGGTGGCATCTCGTCCGCCGTGAGCCAGATCCTTGATACCGCGCCACCAATCCAGCCGACGATCGAAGAGCTGCTTCGTCGGCCGCGACTCGGCCGCGCGGCCGAAGCTACGCCGATGTCGAACCTCGTGCGGGCAATCGACCGAGAAATTTAGCTGACTGGGAGGTTCCCACGATCGATAGGGGCGTGGGAGCAACCCGGAGTCGTGTCGCGAGTAGTGGATCCTCCTATGGACGTCAAGCCCCCTTGCGCGGGGCCGCCAGGACGGCGTAGATCTCCCGAGCGACATAGCGCTTCAGGCAGCGGATGACGTCGGGTTTGGACTTACCCTCTGCCAGGCGCCTCGCCATGTAGGCCCTCGTCTGCTCGTGCCAGCGCAGCCTGGTCATCACGATTCGATGCAGTGCTGCATTGGCCTGACGGTCACCTCCGCGGTTGAGGCGATGACGCTTCGTCTGGCCTGAAGATGCCGGAAGCGGCGAAGAGCCGCACAACATCGAGAACGATGAGTCCGAGCGCAGTCGTGCGGGGTTGTCGCCGGCGGCGATGAGTAGCGCCGCAGCCGAATCCGAACCGACCCCGAAGCGGCTGCGCAAGACCGGGGCGATGTCGGAAGTGAGCTGATCGAGCTGGATCTCCAGCTCGCGGGCCTCCGCTTCCAACGCCTGGCAACGCAAGGCCAGCGACCTGAGCGCGGTCTTGGTGGCGGCAGTGGGGTCGACGACGTGGCCTGGGCGAAAGCGGGCGCAAGTGCTCATGAGATGCGCAGTGGGCAAGTTCCGAAGTCCGTCTCGGACTGATTCTGGAGCCATCACGATGAGCGCCTTGATGGCGTTGATGGCCTGAGTGCGAGCCTTTGTCGCCGAGGTGCGCGCAATTCGGAGAGACCGGATCATCTCGACCCTTTCGGCCGAAGCGCGTGGGAGGCTGCGAGCCTTGCCGGAGAGAACAGCGGCGGCCGCCGCCTCGGCGTCGATGGGGTCCGATTTGCCTCGGAACCGTCGATCCTGGCGGCCTGGCCGGATGACCTCAAGAACCAGGTGGCCCTGGCCCTGCAGATACCGGCTCAGTCCGATGCCGTAGCTGCTGGTTCCCTCAACCCCGAAAGCCACCACCTCACCGTGGCTTTTCGCCCAGGCCAGAAGAGCCGAGTAGCCGCGTGCCGTGGTCGGGACCTCGAGGTGCCCGAGATCGCGGCCAAGCTGGTCTTTGGCACACCCGACATGGGTGTTCTTGTGAGTGTCGACGCCGACGGTGACGCGTACTTGATCGTGTGCGTGTGCGATGCTGGCTATTGCCATCGGCTCTCCTCTGCAGGGTGAGTGGTGGTCGACTCCCGGGCGGGCGGACAGCACTGCGAAGGGGCTTGTGCCAGCCTCCTATC
>DHWR01000063.1:3943-4066 GCA_002413265.1 Chloroflexi bacterium UBA5177 | reverse complement strand
CGCTTACTTCCATCTATTCCGAGACGACCGGTTGCTGAACCTTACTCTGTACGGTGAGTACGAGGATCTGAATGGGGCGGCCCTCTACAAAATGGAGGTCGCGGGCTTCGGTCCCGAAGACCT
>DHWR01000063.1:0-3633 GCA_002413265.1 Chloroflexi bacterium UBA5177 | reverse complement strand
TTCGAACAGCGTGTGATTGTCTATCACGACTGGGTACGGCTGAACGCGACTTTCAATTTCATCAGAGAAACCGCCCTCCAAGCGCCTCGTGGAAGCGACTACGGGTATGCTTTGGGTCTATTTTTCAGGCCCTCCGGGACGGGCGGATCGATGACAGGAATGGCCGGCATGTCTGCGCCACCGACACTTTCTAAGAGCCGATTGGGCTACGGCCTGGAGATGATCGGAGCGCTGGGAGATAACCAGCGATTCGGGTTTTACTGGAATGCCCAACAGCATTATCTGGGTCCAGTTCTCACTTATGCAATTTCTTCTCGCTCTTCCTTACGTCTTGAACCCGCATTTGGACTCTCCAACGTGAGCGACCCCTTCGTTCTGCGCATGGGTATGGCGTACATGTTGGCCCCGTCCGGCTCTAAACCCGCACCATAAGGCGCATGGGCATTCCTGATTCTCCCCTAAGAACGTTCTGAGTGCGCGGCTTCAAGCTTCGGCGCGCGAGCATCGTGCTAGCTCTGTCCTTATCGGTTTTTCCATTGACATCGGGAGGGGCTCAAGGGACAGGGGCAGACACTATTCCTTTAGGCTCCTTGACGGTGCGCGTTCGGCATCTGACCGAGCCAATCCCGGGCGCTATGATTCGCGCAGACTCTCTTCGTGCCCTTGCCGACTCAGCTGGCAATGCCACACTTCGGCTGCCCTCTGGTCCGCAAACCATCATCGCGTCGCGACTCGGTTTCGTACCTGACACGGTCTCAATAGAGATTGCGCCGGGGGCTGACACCGCAATCGAGGTGCAGCTTTCGCCGTCCGTTGTCCGGCTTGCCGAAATCATTGTGGGAGCGAGTCGCGTAGAACGCCGAGTTCAAGACGAACCGGAGCGAGTGGAGGTTCTCTCCGGCGAAGACGTGGGTGAAAAAACAGTCATGCGTCCCTCGAATCCAATGAGCTTAGTGAGCGAAATGCCCGGCGTCAGAGTGCAGACGACTTCACCCGCTCTCGGCGGAGCTGGGGTTCGGCTGCAAGGACTGCGAGGTCGTTATACGCTCTTGCTTGCTGACGGCTTGCCTCTCTACGGCTCTTCGTCTGAAGGTCTCGGCTTTTTGCAGATCCCACCCTTGGACTTGGCACAGGCCGAGGTCATAAAAGGAGCGGCAACCGCGCTCTATGGCCCTGCAGCAGCGGGTGGAGTTCTCAATCTCGTCTCTCGGCGTCCGCCGCGTGGTGGACGCGGCGTACACGAGCTATTACTCAACCAAACTTCTCGCCGGGGAACTGACGGTCTCGTGTGGCTTGGGGACAAGGCGTCGAACGAATGGGGCTACACGTTGCTCGGCGGTGCGCACAGTCAGATCGGCACCGATGTCAACGGCGATGGCTGGACGGATATCCCGCGCTTACGTCGGCTCGAGGTCCGACCGCGCGCATTCTGGAGGGCACCGAGTGGAAGTTCAGCCATGATCACGGCCGGAGCCGCGGACGAAGATCGCCAGTCGGGCACGTCAGGGTCGTCGGTCACTCCCGCCGGAACGAGTTTTCGCGTCGCTGCGCGTACGCGGCGAGCTGATGCCGGGACCGTAATACGCATCGTCACCGGGCAGGGAGCCGTGATCTCCATTCGCTCGTCGATCAACGAGCAGTGGCAGCGCCGCCAATACGGTGGCAGCACGGAGTCGGACCGTCGAGGGACTGGGTTCGGAGAAGCCACTCTGGCTCGAACAGTAGGGAAGCACGAAACGCTTTTGGGTGCCGGACTCCAGGCGGACGGTTTGTCGAGCGCGACATTGTCAAATGCCACTTACCAATTCCTGACTGAATCACTCTTTGGACAGGATACCTACTCCTCCAGTGAACGATTCTCGTTTTCGGCGACTGCGCGGCTCGATCACCATGATCGGTACGGTACATTCCTGAGCCCGAGGCTTTCAGTACTCTCGCGTTTCGCTGACGGATGGGCGGCCCGCGTATCGGGTGGAGGTGGTTTTTTCGCTCCGACGTCGCTTGTCGAAGAAGCTGACGTCGTCGGTCTCTCACGGGTCCGTGGCTTCTCCAGCTTGTCAGCGGAAAAAATTGCGCAAGCGTCGGCAGATCTGACGCGCACATTAGGCCCGGTCGAGATAACCGGAACAGTTTTCACCGCTAGACTACATAACGCGGTGGTTGTGGGAGAAAACTCACCAATACCAGGAGCACTGACCCTGTCGAACGCGCCAACACCAACTCGCACAGGCGGCGCGAACTTCTTTGCTGTCTATAATCAGGAGCCTTTTGCCGTGACCGCGCTATACAGCTACACGCGGTCAACTGAATGGTCGCCCGACAAAGGTCGGCGCGTCGAGACGACCCTCACACCGCGGCACGCCGCGGGGCTCGATGTCGCTTTTGAGGAGGATGAGATCGGCACGCGCGTTGGGCTAGAGATTTTCTACACCAGTCGCCAAGCTCTCGACGAAAACCCGTACCGCAGCACCAGCGTTCCGTACACTACGATTGGCCTCCTCGTTGAACAGAGAGTAGGATCCGCGACGATCTTCCTGAACGGGGAAAACCTGACCGGGGTTCGCCAGACTCGATTTGATCCGCTTCTCTTACCGAGCCAGGATGCGACTGGACGGTGGACAACGCCGGAGTGGGCGCCCTTGGAAGGCCGCACTGTCAACGCAGGCGTACGGGTTCACTTTTGAGGCTCTCAGTGGGTAAATCAAGGCTTCAATTAGCCGAACTAGGCCTGTGTCGCTTCGTATTCGCTCTCCTACTTGTACTGGGACGCAGCACGGGCATTCTGTTCGCCCAGGCTCAACCGCTACCAAGAACCGCGGTTGTTGGCCAGACGAGCCACGTTTCGCTCTTTCGCAAGCGCGACGCTGTCGTCGCGCTCGGCGTAGCTGCGGCCGCCGCGGCAACCATGTCTGTCGACGAGTCGCTTGCGCGCGGCCTGCAACGCCCCTCGACGCGGTCGAGCAGCTTCCTCAAGGGGACGACTAACGTATTCAGCAATCTCGGATTTCCTGGCTCGGCTATGCTGAGCGCCGGTACGTATTTCCTTGGGCTTGAGAAGCGATCGCGCCCGATCGCAGCGCTTGGCATGCACACGGGCGAAGCCATTGTCCTAGGGGGCGTTCTGGCGGAAGGGTTACAAATGACAATTGGTCGCTCGCGACCGCAGCGAGACATCAACGACCCACGCGACTTCCGTTTTGGCAAAGGATTCTCTAACGATGACTACACGTCGCTACCTTCCGCGCACGTTACTGTAGCTTTCGCCGCCGCGACGGCAGCAAGTCGCGAAGTGGGTCGTTCCTGGCCGGGCGCCGCTAGATATGTCACGCCAGTCAGCTACGCTGCGGCGACGCTGGTTGGCTTCTCGCGCATGTATAAGAACAAACACTGGGCGAGCGATGTCGTCGCTGCGGCTGGACTAGGGACTTACTCCGCAGTGTTGTTCGACCGCTACAACGAAGGCCACCCCGGCAACGCGTTCGAGAGAATCTTCTTGCCGAGCTCAATCGTTCCAGAGCATGGCGGGGTGGTGGTTGCGTGGTCTTTAAGAAGATGATCGTCGTGAGGAGCGATTCTGCTGTCGATTCAGCTGTCGATTGACTCCGACATTATCCGGCATCGCGAAGGGTGAAC
>DHWR01000297.1 GCA_002413265.1 Chloroflexi bacterium UBA5177 | reverse complement strand
GTGCAACGACCCCGATGTCAATGTTTTGGGGTGTTCGGTGTTTGCGTTCACCCCATCCGCGTAAAGGAGGGCCACGCGGCGAAAGGAACCCCGGCCGGACAAGAGGAAGGAACCTCATGTCAGACACGATGGTAGTACCGCTCGGCCCCAGTAAGGCTCAGCTCCGCAATCTCGCTACCGAGAACATCGAGAGGATGGAGGACGAACCCGGTTTGTTGAGCGGTCCGCACGCTTGGCTGCCCGAAGTGGTGAAGGACCTAAGCCACGTAGAGGTCGGAGTGTTTCGTTGTGTCCAGGGTGGCGAGAATCGCTGCAACCCTGGGCCTGAGTGCTGGTGCGACAAGTGCTGCACGAATGGCGAGCTGTGGGAATCCCCACTGAACGGCAACGACTGGGAGCCCGAGTGCGGCGAGTGCGGTCGCAAGGCCCTACTCGTGGAGGTCGTCGGCTGCATCGACTACACGCCGCTACTGGCCGTCTGAGCCTCCCTCATCGACACGGTTAAGGCCCTGCTCCGGTGGGGCCTTTTCCTTTGCCACCCCTAGCGGTCGAGCGTTAGCAGCGCCTCGCGCTCAAGCCAGCGGCTCAACTCGGACACCGGCACGAAAGAGCGCCGGCCACGGCGAACGATCCTCAGCTCAGACCAGACGTGATCCTCTAGATAGTCCACGCTGACCCCTAGCGACTGCGCTGCCTCAGCCTTGGAGAGGGCAAGCCTCGTCACGGGTGGCTTCTCCATCGCGCTCACTGCCTCCAAGGTACTCCCGGTAGAGGACACGAATCCTCAGTCTGCAAAGCTTGTCGGCGCCTCCTGTGCCTCCTGAATAGAGGGGTGGGCGCCAGTGCGCGCCATTCGTGGAAGATCAACCCGCCGGAACCTCGGACTCCCCCGGATGCTTCAGACTCCTCACCGCGCCTGAAGTGCCCCCAAAGTGGAGACACCGCAGGTGCGGAAAGGGGTAACCGAGGCATTGATACATGCCTTCACGGACTGGGCTGAGTTAGCAACCGCGCTGCTTGGCCTCCTAGCCGTGATGAAGTCACGGAGGTCGTGACTCCTAGTGGGCGTGGTGCGGACCGCCGCGCCACATTCTTTACAGCCCTCCCGCCCGGCTAGCTCTCCCGCGGGCGAGGGAAGCTCTAAGACCGCTCAAGCGCTTCGATCGGCCAACCGAACGAACAAATCAACGGTTCCAGACGAACGACGAGCAACAGCCACCCGCCTACTACGGCCCTACCTACGTTCGTTCCCCCTTACCCCGTATCTCGTAGTGGAAGTGCTCCTGATCCTGGTCGGGTTTCCTGTCCCAGTCCCCGGAGGGGGGTCGCTACCTGCTTCCTCGATTGTGTACACCGGATAGAGAAACGCCTCCAGCCGCGTAAGCGTGACCAGGGCCGAGGCCATCTCATCAACGGGCTTGCTGCGCCGTAGCGCACGGGCCGCAACGTCCTTCGCTTTCGTCTTAACCGCCTTCAGCAGAAGCGCAATCCGGTTCGTGTCGAGCCGATAACGGTTCGACGTTCGGCCTGGGCCGGCGGTGACGGCGAACTTGCCCTTCCGCGATCGAGCTTCGGACTTCAGCAGTCCAGCTTCCACCGCCGGAGCCAAACGACGGCTTACCGTGGACTGGCTGTAGCCGAACTGCTTGCCGAGCTTGCCCTGAGCGACCGTCATTCCTTCGTCCGGCGTCTCGTAATTCAGGGCAGCGTCCAACAGCTCCCAGTCGAAATCCGGTAGGTGCGATTCGAGCTGATGAGCGAAAGAACGACGCCTTCCCCTCCAGCTCTCTATGCCTTCCCCAACGCTAAACCGTCCGCTATGCACGGGCACTCCGAAAGCCTGCGCCGCTTCGGCTGCGTAGGCGCGCTTGTGCTCGGCCTTAGAGCAGTAGAAGAGCTGCCACCACTCCAGGCCCATCGCCTTCAGAACTTCGTCGGGAGTACACAGGGCATGGCAGTGGAAGACGATCCCGTAGTCACCCTCGGCGACGCTAAGAGAAGGTGTCCGATCGTCGTGCGCTGGACAGCGGCACTCCCAACCATTCGAGCTGCGCCGAACGCGCTTCAATTTGGAGACGAACTGCTCGCCCGTCAATCCAGGGCGCGGCTTCGTGGCGTCTGCTGCTAGAGTGTGAGAGGGAAGATAGGAATGGTGATGGGTGAGGGCGCTCTTAACGGGGCGCCCTTTCTTTTGCGTCATGCCAGGGCCAGCGCTCCCGGTGCCTCCTGGTCAACCTCAGCCGCGTCTCTGACGGACGTGTACGTGGCGTCATAGGTCGCCTGAAGTACGGCTGCGTCTCGCATATCCCGCGCAGACAGAAATTCACGGAGCGCCCACCGGGCGAGCATCGAAACGCTCATGGCGTCGATCTCCGCCAGTCGCTCAAGGTCGCGCTTGGTGTGCGGGTGAACTTGCAGGGACAGACGAACCATCTCGCTCATGGCCTTCCTTTCTCTGAGAGTTGTGAGGCCAGCGGGCCTCGGGGGTGATCCCTGCCGGGGAGCCGAACTCCCCTCTACTAGTAAGGGAACCGTAGGGGGACAGTTAGCTTGGCTTGTTTGCGCGGTTCTTCAACCGCTGAATTTGCTTCTTGTCGAAACCGAGCGCTATTCGGATGCTCTTGAGCGTCACTCCCTGCTCGTTCAGCTCGTAGACGGCTCGGGCAAGGGCGTTCCGGCGCTTCGCCTCGGTGGCCGATGGCCGGCCCTCTGGAAGCGGTGCCGTGAAGTCCTCGAACGAATAGCCAGCCTCAGCGGCGGCAACTCTGAGACACATTCGTATCCAGGTCTGGTGTCCCGTGCTGCTCCTTCGTGATGGAGCGCGGTCTTCCCGATTCATCTGTCGTTCTAGTTCGTCCAGTTCGTCGGGAGGTTGCTTCTGCTCGATCTCTCGTAGGGCCTGCTCTGAATGAGCCTCCCACCTAGAACGCTGTCCTTTCGACTCCCATCCTGTCGTGATGAACGTTCCAACGTGCTCGGAGACTTCCTCGGAGGTCGTGGTGCCGCGGAAGGAAGTTTCTCCGGTCGGTCTACCCACGGCTCGAATCCTGGGCCTAGCTTTCACCTTGGAGCGACCATCTCGGCGGCACTTCTCGCACACGTTTCGACCGGCTCTCAGCGGACGTAGCCGCGCACACATGAGACAGAAATCGACCCGAGGGCCGTCCTTCGTTATGGAGGCGTAGTAGCGCCCGTCCTTTTGCGTTTCCTGTTCTTCCTGGGCGAGACGATCCTCCTCGAACATCTCCATGTCCATGAAGGGAGTCCAGTCGTAGAAACCTGGCTCTGGCCGGGGAAGTCGAAGCCAGTTGTCTACGAAGTCGTGAAGCTGCCTTATTGCCTCTCGTTCGCGCTGATCGGTTGCGCCTCGACCTTGATCCCGTTCCCATACGAGGTACGCCCAAGGCATATCGGGGTAAAAGCGAAGCAAGGTCAACTGTTCAAGAAGAAGATCGTGCCCAAGATCTTTCGGGGGACCGTTAGGTGGACGATCCCGCCAACGACCGCGCATCTCTAGTTCGAGCGCCAAGAGCATCGGCGCACCCCTCGCGTCCATCATCTGCCGGACACGTACTCGTTCGAGCGTTAGGCGCTGTTGCTCAACAAGAGAAGAAGGCGGGAGGGAGCTGCCCAGCTCCCCCCGCGCCTCAAGCGTCACCCGATCGCGGTGACTCTGCGCCCGCACCCGCCCATCGGGCGGGGCGCAAGCTGATTCTTGATGGTCGAAGGATTCCTTGGGTGTGGGCATTGTGGGCTCCTGGGCATTGGGCAGTGGGCGTTAGTGGGCATCTACAAAGGTACTCAGGGGTACGGAGATTCTTGTTTCACGCTCCCGTCTGAGCTTCACGGGCGCCCGAGAGGGTAGTCCCAGGCGCCCGAGCTTCCAATGCTATGACCTTGCCTTCGGCCACCCCTGAGAGGTACTCGTCTAGGCGCTTGGCGTCCTCTGCGAGCTGTGCCTCCAGAAGGTGTGTATAGCGGCCCCTGACACCTCCTACAGCGTGGCCGGTGTACCTGTCGGCTCTCGTCTCGGAGATCCCTGCGTGATCGAGCCACGTCCGATAGGAGTGCCGAGCCTCCTGCAAGGTGACGCGTTCTAGCTTGGCGGTCTTCCAGGCTTCGTCTGCCGTGTCCGCGATGTGGTGAGGCGTGAAGGGTTCGCGCCACGTCCGTCCGAAGAGGAGGTCTTCACCCTTCCGCTTCGCGTTGCTAAGAGAGCCCGTCCGTGTTGACGTGGTGCGCTCCAGGTACGGATCAAGGAAGGTCTTAAGAGCGTCCGTCATCGGTACGCGACGGACACCGGCCTCAGACTTCGGCCCCTGTGCTCCCGCTTTGTCATCCCAGCCGCGTAGTACCTCGATGTAACCGTCGTGAACGTCCTGGGCCTGGAGTGCGCGCAGCTCGCCGCGTCTCAGCCCCGTGAAGAACGCGCACGCCCAAAGAGCTTGTTCCTTCTCGGGTAGGGCCTTGATCAGGACGAGAGCTTCTGCCGGCGTGATCGCCTGACGTTGCTGTGTCTCACCAGTGGGTAGCTCAAGGTCTTCCGCTGGGTTGATGGCTATGTCGCCCATCTTCTTCGCGCGACGGAAGACGGCCTGCACCGGGACGAAGACGTTACGGATCGTGCTGTCCGCAATCGCCTTGCCCATCAACTCCTCTTTGAACTTGAGAAGGTCGGTCTGCTCAACGTCCGAGAGTCGCCATTCCCCGAACTCGGGAAGGAATCGCCCCTTGAGAGCTGAGCGGTACTGCCTCACCACGGACGGCTTGTAGGCCATCTTGCGGCGGTTCCTGATCTCGCCCTTCTCTGCCCCCTCTAGGAACTCGTCTACGGCCTGCTGAACGGTCTTCCTGGTGGGCGCTCGCATCTTCTTGAGGCGGACGGCCCTGGTCGAGTCTGAGCGCCAGTTTTTGGCGGCTGAGAGCGCCCCTTTTCCGGTGAAGGTGGAGCGGATTTTCTTGCCGTCCCGGTTGCTCCAGACCCACGCTTCGTAGGCCGGAGAGCAGTTGCAGCGCGCGCCAGTTTTCCGGCTAGCGCAAGTCCTGCTGTGTCTTACCGTAATTCCCGGTATTTGAGCCATTTGGAAGCTACCCCTTCCTTGATGATGTACACCCCACTGGCGCACATACTGGCGCATTCATCATAGCAAACGGTGTGGATAACCGGCTAAAAGGGCTAATACCAGGGACTTTGTAGAGCGGACGATGGGGCTCGAACCCACGACCCTCAGCTTGGGAAGCTGATGCTCTACCAACTGAGCTACGTCCGCGAACGGGCCTAGTTTAGCCGTCTGCGGGCCGGCTCTGGACGTCCTCCGGGCGACCTGTTGTAATCGGGGCGGCGGCGGATTTGTCAGCAGCCGACTTTCGATCCACCGCGTACCACGAAGGAGACCCGTATGGACACCTACCGCACCGTCCTGTACTTGCACGTGCTCTCTCTGCTCGTCGGCATCGGCGCTGCGACAGTGGTCGGCGTTTGCCTGTTCCGCCTGCGGGCAGCCCAGACGCTCGCGGATGCCCTGCCCTGGGGAATGCTCGCAAGCAAAGCCGAGCGCGCGTTCCCCGTTGCCATTCTCGGCCTGTTCTCCACAGGGGCCTATCTGACTAGCGATGCGTGGACATGGAGCACCCCGTGGATCGACGTTTCCATCGTGGCCCTTGTCATCGTCGCCCTCCAGGGACCGCTCGTCGCAGGTCTCCGGGCCAAGGCGCTCGAGCACGCGCTGATCGACAACGGCCCAGGTCCGCTAGGCGATCGCGCACGAGGTCTGGCGCGCGACCCCGCCCTCTGGGTCGCAACGTTCGCGAATCCCGGGATCGTCCTCGGGATCGTTTGGAACATGCTCAACAAGCCGAGCACTGCGCAGGCGATTGCCGCCGTCGTCGTCGGCTACGCCGTCGGCGCCGCAGGCGCGTTGCCGTTCACCAGAAAGCAGGCCATCGAGGCGCACGCCGTGGCCGACCCGACGGCGTAAGGGCTTGCGTACCGTGGAATCGGAGGCCAGGCCGGTTAGTTCGGGCCGAGACAGTGCGGCTTACGCATCCGTGATGACGACAGGTGTGCCGAGCTTCACGTGATGGAAGAGCCACTCCGCATCGGGGATGTGCATGCGGATGCAGCCGTGTGACGCGGAGTAGCCGATCGACGCTTCGTCCGGCGTGCCGTGGATGCCCACGCCGGGCGCGGACAGTCCCATCCAGCGCGTCCCGAGCGGGTTCCCCGGCCCCGGCGGAATCGGCTTCTCGCCTTTCGCCCACGCCGAGTCCGGCGGTAACCACCAGGGGTTCAGCTGCATGTCGACGATGCTGAACGTTCCGGTCGGAGTCGGGTAAATCGATTGGCCGGTCGCGACACCAAACGTCCGCAGCAACCGCGCGGCTCTGTAGTAACGCAGCTGATTGACACCATGACGGATGACGATGACTGGACCGAATTTCGCAACGGTCCGCGCAGGGGCGACCGGTTTCACAGCGACACGGATGCGGCGCACGTGCGGCGATTGCAGCGCGCGCACGATGCGGCGAACTGTTAGCTCGCGCAGGACGCTGACCCCGGCCGTCTCTTTCGTGAACTGCGGCCGCAGCCCCTTGAGCCCCCTGAGCTCAGCGTCCACCGCCGGAACCGAGATGCGCTTGTCGAGGGCGTTCACGAACCGGCGCACCGCCTGCTTGTTCACCGCGGGCACGAGCGGAACGGCTGCTCCGGCCTGGGCCTCGAGCGCCTGCAGGACGCCGTCGGCGATCGTCACGCGTGCGCCGAACCGCGCGGGGTGAAGCTTCCAGTGCCGGTCGCCGTAGACGAGCCGGACCGGTTTGGCGAATGCGGGACCCAGAGCAGCCTGGGCCTGCTCGTTGGACATGCCCCCGACGGGGATGCCCGCGACGGTCACGCCCGGCTGGACCAGGACCGGCCGCGCAGCGTCCCCGCGGAGAGCCGGAGCGAGAGCCGCGACGACCAGGACGGTGAGGGCGAGACGGCGGATCACCTGGACGAAATCGTACTCACGCTTGGACCGGTTACCAACAACCGGAAAGGAGGGGCGAACCGCCGCAGCGTCGCCCCTCCGAGTGGGAAAGCTTAGGCGATACTTCTCCCCGGACAAAACGAGGGAGGGAGCCGAGATGGACGTTCAGGAGCTAGAGAGGATCGCCGAGCAGATCGTTGCCGACGGGAAGGGCATTCTCGCCGCTGACGAGAGCACCGGGACGATCAAGAAGCGATTCGACTCCATCGGCGTCGAGTCGAGCGAGGAGACACGCCGGGCGTACAGGGAGCTCCTCTTCACGACGGAGGGGGCCGAGGAGTTCATCGGCGGCGTCAT
>DHWR01000203.1:4201-17813 GCA_002413265.1 Chloroflexi bacterium UBA5177 | reverse complement strand
CCAACCAAGACCTCCAATTCACCTTCAACCACACCATCCCGTGGGACCATCTAGTCCCAATAATCGAGCGCGACTTCCACGACCCGACCGGCCCGCAAGACACCGAAGAAGCCATCGATCTCTACCGAGAAGCTCTCACCCTGGTCGGCGAGTATGCCGGCCATGTGATCTCAGCGCGCGCCCGCGAAGTCGACGAGGCGGGCTCCCGGCACGTCGAAGGGCCCGTCAGCGTTCCTAAGCCACTTCTCCAGAACCTGGATGGGCTAAAGGATCTTGGTGTGGTCGGACTTTCCGTGCCTCGTCGCTACGGCGGCGAAAGCTTCCCCTTCACCGTTTCCTCCATGAACCTCGAGATCATCGCCCGCGCCTGCCCTAGCACCATGGTGCAGTACGCCTTCTTCATCAGCCCCGCCATGATGCTGCTGCGATACGGCTGCGAGGGAATGAGACAGCGGTACATTCCACGACTCGCCACTGGAGA
Source organism: Chloroflexi bacterium UBA5177 (assembly GCA_002413265.1). Taxonomy (GTDB): domain Bacteria; phylum Chloroflexota; class UBA5177; order UBA5177; family UBA5177; genus UBA5177. Next base: position 17,332 of record DHWR01000203.1, on the reverse strand, counting down.
GATCAGCGGCTCGGTGGCCATGACGGAGCCCCAGGCCGGCTCGGATGTGGGCCTGGTCGCCACCAGTGCTCGTCTAGAAGGCGATGAGTGGCAAATCAACGGCCGTAAGCAGTTCATAACGAACGGCTGCGGCGACTTCTGCATCGTGCTGGCGCGCAGCGAGGAAGGTTCGAGTGGGCTCGATGGGCTCAGTCTCTTCGTGGTCGATCGGCGGCCCGGCGAGGGTGAAGACGCCGTCGACAACTACGTGATCGAGCGTGCCGAGAACAAAGTCTGCATAACAGCCTCCGCCACCTGCGGCCTTGCCTTCAACGACTCGCGAGCCCAGCTTCTCGGCGAACGAGGACAGGGCTGGCGCGAGATTCTCACCTTCATGAACGAATCCCGGGTTGCCGTCGGTATCCAGGGTCTTGGCACCGCCCAGGCTGCCCTCGAGGAAGCCCGGACCTATGCCGCCGAGCGCGTCCAGATGGGCAAGCCGATCCGCGAGCATCCCCTGGTCGCAGCCATGCTTCTCGACATGGAAACCACGGTGACCGCCCTGCGTGCGCTTGCCTACGAAGCGACCGTTCAGTACGACATTTCGGAGGGGCTCCAGCTCGAGATCGATATGCTGCCCGAAGGCGAGCCCAGACGGGTGCAGCTGGAGAAGCGCGCCAGAAAATCGGCTCGCTATCTCCGCGAGCTCACTCCTCTCGTGAAGTGGTTCGGCGCGGAGGAGGTGATCCGCGTCTGCCGCACTGCGATGCAGATCTTCGGCGGGTACGGGGTCGTCAAGGAGTATGAAGTCGAGCGCATCTTTCGCGACAGCCTGATCCTCCCCATCTACGAGGGCACCTCCCAGATCCAGGCGCTGATGGCGACCAAGGACCTGATGAAAGCCGCCATCTCAAAGCCGAGCGCGTTGCTGGGAGGCACTATCAGTCCATCGCTGGCGGCCGCGTCCTTTGAGGGACCGCTCGGCAAGCTCTACGGCAAAGCCCGGTCGGACTTCAACTCGGCCGTGCGCGCGCTTCTGGCCGATCTCCTCAAGAAGCAGGGGCCGGGCCGCGTCCTGGCTCTAGCGCGGAACAAGGCCACGATAAGCGAAACTGACACTGCGTATGTTCTCTTGCACGCCGAACGACTCACCGCCGCCCTTGCCCATCTTCACGCCGCCCGCCTCCTCGCGGAGCAGGCTTCCCGATATCGCGAAAGAGCGGCCGTCGCCACACGCGCCATGCGCCGTGCCGCCGAGGTCTGCGCCTCGACCGAGCGTGCAGTGAAGAGCGGCGATCGCTCGACCCTCGACCAGATCGCCGCGTGGCAGGCCGCCTCGTGAGCGCCTTGCGCCCGGCCGGAGCCGTCGCCTCGGCCAAGCAGCCAGGCGAGGAAAAGATCTCCCGAGTCGCCTGCCGCATCTTCCGCGAGCGCGGCTACCACCAGACCTCCATGCGCGACATCGCCTCCGCGCTTGGCTGGCAGTCCTCCGCCCTGTATTACTACTATCCCAGCAAGGAAGACCTGCTCTTTTCCATCATGGACACCGCGGTGAGCGGATTGACCGATATGGTTCGCGAACAGATTGACTCACGGTCGTGTGCCTCCGATCGACTCCGCCAGGCAGTCACCGCCCACGTCACCACCATCGCGGGCCACCTGGATGAGCTCAGCGTCTTCTTGCACGAAATGAAGTCGCTGGACGATCCCAAGCGCCGGGAGCTCTTGGTTGCCAAGAGCAATCGATACGAACACATCTATCGAGACATCATCCACGACGGCATCGGGAGCGGCGAGTTTCGCGATGTCGACCCCCGGCTCGCCAGGTTCATGATTCTCTCCGCCTGCAATTGGCTCTATAGCTGGTACAAGCCCGACGGAGCGTACCGACCGGAGGATATCGCGGCCTCCTTCTGCGACATGCTCCTCGGCGGCTTGCGCCCGTGCCCGGAGACCAGGCCGGCCTAACCCGCCGGCCTGCGGCACAGACCGCCGGCCGGTGATCAAAACCATCGGGCTCGTCCTCTCCCTCGGCCTCGACACCTTCGCCGTGGCCATCGGCCTGGGGCTCAGTGGACTGAGCCGGCGGGATCGGCTCCGCTACGGCGTCTCCTTCGCCTTGGCCGAAGGCCTCATGCCGCTGGCCGGCTTCTTCCTCGGTCGGGTGATCGCCGGTCCCGTCGGAGACATCGCTCCGTACGCCGCGGTTGTGCTGCTGCTCGCCGTCGGCCTCTACACCGTCTGGGAGGGCCTCACCGATGACCCGCTGGAGGCATATCGTCCGGCGAAGCTGCTGACCGTCCTCGCCGCTGCGCTTTCCGTCAGTCTGGACGAGCTCGCCATTGGGCTGAGCCTGGGCCTGCTAGGCGTGCCCATCCTTCTCGCCGTGCTCCTGATCGCGGCTCAGGCTTGCCTCCTCACCTTCATCGGTACGGCGATCGGGAGGCGAGTAAGCGCCCGCTTCGCCACTCGCGCCGAGCTACTCTCCGGCGCCGTACTGGTTCTGCTCGCTGTCGCCCTGTTGGCCCAGAGACTGCTCGGCTAGTCTTGACGTTTGCCGCCGCGGTGTCGCACACTCGGCAACATTGCTATAATTGCAGCAGGCCCCGCTGGAGCGGGGCATATTTCATTAGAAACACAGGCACATATGACAGTAGACAAAACGGTAATGCTCACCGCCGACGGCAAGCGTGAGCTCGAAGAAAAGCTTCATTTCCTCAAACGCGTGAAGCGGCCCGAGATCGCCGACAAGATTGGCCGTGCCGCGTCCGACGGAGACCTCTCCGAGAACGGAGCGTATCACCAGGCAAAAGAGGATCAGGGTCGGCTCGAGGGCCAGATCGCCGAGCTCGAGTACATCGTGCGCAATGCCGAGGTCGCGGTAGACACCGGCGACAAGGTCGGCATCGGCAAGCACGTCACCGTTCGCGACGAATCGGGTAGCGAGAAGACCTATCGTCTGGTCAGCTCCCACGAAGTCGACGCGACGAAAGGCTACATCTCAGACCGATCCCCCATCGGCGGCGCCCTCATGGGAGCCCGCGCCGGCGACAACGTGAAGGTAGACGTCCGCGGCCGCGAGAAGCTCTTCTCCATCGTCAGCGTCCAGTAGGAAGCATTTCACGGACTGGCGGTCCTTGACGAGAGCCTCAGAAACCGCCCGCCGAAGCCGCCGGATTGTCAAAATGGAGGTCTTACTGTGTTTCCCCGACGCCGTCCTCAAAAACCGCCAGGATTGTCCGACCTCGAGCTCGGCCCGCAGATCGCGCCAGCTCGTCTGACCAAAGAGCAGGCAGTTAGGCTGGCAAAGGACGCCCACTTCTCGGAAACCCTCTACGCCCACCCTTACAAGGTCAAATACGGCTCGCACACATCCCGACTCGTAATCGGCAATCGCCCGGTGGGAACGATCGACGTCTGGATGATAAACATCACCGGCCTCTTCCTTCCCCGGCCCGGCGGGAGCAGCGCCGCTCCCGCAGCCTCCCGTCCAGTGCCCGCCACGACCCTCATCATCCACATCGATGACAAGGCAGGGAATTATCTAGAGGCGAACGCTTACTAGGGCACGAGCCCCAGGATCGCATCTGCACTTTCATCCCACGGCTCCAACGATGCCAGCACCACATCAGCCCCCGCCTCGCGCAGCTCAATCTCGTCAAACGGCCCCGAAGCCACCGCGCAGCTCCGTACCCCATGAACCTGAGCCGCCTCTACATCGAGCGGCGTATCTCCAACCACCACGGTGCGCCCAGGTAAAACCGCCTCCCCTACCACCAGAGACGCCTTCCTGAGAGCCACCAGGACCAGCTCCGACCGCGTAGCCGACTCCTCCCCAAAAGCCCCGAACTCGAAACAGCCATCGAGTCCCGCCTTCCGCATCTTCGCCAGCGCGATCGCCTCGAGGTTCCCCGTAAGCAGCCCGACTACCGCGCCTCTAGCATCCAGCTCCTTCAGAAGCTCACGAACCCCCGGTAGCACTCTGTCTTGCAGATCCCCGAGATGCACGTCCACGTACGAGCACATCGCCGCAAACGCCTCCCGCAGCCGTGCGGCAATCTCCCGATCCGTCATTCCCAGCTCGCGAAGCGGCTCAAATAGCAGCCAGGTATCGGTCCGCCCCGCCGCCCGGATCCCGTCCAGGCTCGCCTCGACCCCATACACCTCTCGAAAAGCATGGGCAAATGCAGCCCTGTGCACATCCGTCCCGAGCCCAATAAGAGTCCCATCGATATCAAACAAAACGACCGCAGCCATCAGCCACAGACTCTACCATCGCCCGAGCCCGCGATAATTGCAGAGAAGGAGGGTGCAACCCATGTGCCATGACGATGATTCCCATCCGCCCATCCCCCTATCCGATGGCGCCCAGATCAACACCCAAGACCTGAGAATAACCGCCGCGGATGGCGAGCAATACGCCGCCTATCTCGCCGAGCCCGTTGCAAGCGCCACGGCTAAGATAGTCATCCTTCCGGACGCCCGCGGACTGCACAACTTCTACAAAGAGCTCGCGCAGCGCTTTGCCGAGATCGGGACGCGAGCCCTCGCCATCGACTACTTCGCGCGCACCGCCGAGAATGACGACCGCTCCGAGTCATTCGACTACATGGCTCATATCAACCTGATGACGCCCCTGACCTTCGGGTTCGATCTCGAGGCCGCGCTCCAGGAGATACGCCGTGGGCCCGGCCAGGACCTGCCCACCTTTACCGTTGGTTTCTGCATGGGAGGCTCTCTGTCTCTGTGGGCCGGCACGCGTGAGGACCGAGCCGGTCGCAGCCTCTCCGGTGTCATCGGCTTCTACGCCTCGCTGACCCGCAGCTTTGGAGCCGTGACCCCCGCCGTGGAGTGGGCCAAACTCGTCCGGTGCCCGGTGCTGGGCCTCTTCGGCGGCGCAGACCCAGGCATCCCCCAGGAAGATGTCGACCGCTTCGAGCACGAGCTCGAGGAAGTCGCCATTGCACACGAGATTGTCGTTTATCCAGGGGCCCCGCACAGCTTCTTCGATCGCAAAGCAACCGACTTTGCCACCGCTGCGGCCGATGCCTGGACTCGGGTGCAGGGCTTTATCGCCGGCCAGATGGCGGTGCGCATGTAGATAGGAGGCAGGACACCGCCGACGCGGGAGGGCGCAGTGACAGCTTCAAACAGCTGCCGATTGACGTCGTCAGATGCTGGCATATCGTAAGTCGGCGCATCGGGAGCGCCGCGAAGATGAACCTGCGAAAACCGTCCACGCGCCGAGGGCTTCACCCGCCGATCCGCCGGCCCCCGCCTTACAAGCCACAAATGCGGTCAGCCCGGAATTGTTTTGTGCGCATTCTTTTGGCGTTTGCGCACAATTCCCTTCAGCTCACGCGAAAGAAAACGCCGACAAATATCGATGGCATGGCAACGGGCACTTGTAATGCTTAGTCATGACGGACCAGGTAGCGGGCGCTCTGTGGCGCCCACCCGCCATGAAAGGCGGGCGCTGCTGGCGCAGCACCCGCCCGTCAATTCCGACTTGTACGTTTACCTCACTGGAGTACTGGGAGTCCATGCACCCCAATTGGCCACGTGATCGATCGCTCGGACCCTAAAGCCATACCTCGTACCACCGCTTGAAGCGGGGTACGAAAGTGCGTGCGTCGTCGTCGACTTCAGGACAGTCTTCCAGGCTCCCTGCCCCGCTCGACGCTGCAACTCAAAGAAGGCGACTCCCGACCCCGGCTGCGGATCCTTGGCCGACCAGTGAAGCTGGATACCCGACGAAGCATGACCTCGCACCGACAGGTGCGCGATGGGACCTACCGTATCCAGGAACTCCGACTTGAAAGAGAGCTGCCCCTTCCCGATGGTTGACGGGCTGTCGCAAGTCGTGACGAAGCGAAAGAGATTGCCCTCGTGTGCCAGAAAGCTCGCAAAGCAGTCTGCGTTGGCGCCTTCGAGCGAGCCCACTGCAGCCAGGTGACCTGACGCCCCCGTCAAGAGGAACGGCACATCGCCGCCAACGCCGCTGGACGTGTGGCAGTACCCGGTGTGTGCTCGTAGGTACGAGACACCGATACGCCCCGCGTTGGCCACGATCGAAAGGCCGAACTTTGGGCAGTCCTGCGCGTCTGCGGGTGATATCTGCGATGCAGCGCTCCATGCCCCACCGGAAGTACTCGACATGAGGAGCACGTCGTCCCTCGGCGCGTCGGTGTGACGCGCGTAGGTGACGTACGTGGTCCCGTTACTTGCCGCGACCCCGTAGAAGGTGAGTAGGGCTGTGCCTACGGACTCCGGAATATTCGCGCCACGCGTGATCTGAGCAGGATCAGACCATGTGCCGGACGACGTATCCGCGTACCAGAGATCGTTGTTGGCCGCAGCTATCAAGTACGCGTGGCCGCTCTCGTCGAGTGCCAGGCGGGGAGTTGAAAATCCCGCGACGGTGCTGTCACTCACACAGCTGGTGACGTTTTGCGCGGCCGACCAGGAGGCCCCGTCATAGGCAGTCACCTGCACATCCCCGTCCCGTGACAGGGAGTCATCGCAGGCGCCGCTATTCGTCGATGAAATGAAGGCAGCGTATGCCTTTCCGTTTCCGGCGACGATAGACGGCTGTCCCACCAGAGAACCTGCAGTCGCCACGTCGGTCGGACCGCTCCACTGACCGGAAGGATCGCGCATCCATACGCCGAGCGCATCCGTGTCGGCGTTCTTGCGATAGACCCACGCGGCATAAAGGCGGCCGGTGGTCGCATCCACGGCCAGCGTCGTGAACTCTCGCGAGTACGTGTCCGCGGGACCCTTTGGAGACATCAGCACGGTTGTCCACTTGCCCGACTCATCCGTGCTGAAAAATACCGAGGTTACAGCCGTCGAGCCGTTCACCCGCACCGACAGCACGTAGGCGTGGTTCTTGTAGGCGGCCAGCACCGGGTTCAGGTGATCGAAGGAAGAGTCCGACGCCTGTTGCGTCGGCAGCCAGAAGACGCCGCTCGCGTGTGCCCTATGTAGCGGCAGAAGCGAGAGAAACAGCGTCGCGATCGCGCAGCACACCAGAAACGTGTGCCGCATCGCTCGGGTCCCCAGAATGGGCCTGTTGGCGACTTGCACCGCATCGGAAGCTTTCATCAGACAGTCCTTTCGGTTGCGAGGAAATGGGATGAGAATTGTGTCGACAGACCGCGAAATCAGGAAACGACCCTCGGGTGTGCGGGATGGTTCCCTAGCGAAACTTCTTCATACGCCCGTCCACGATCTTTCCGAGTCTGACCATGTCCGATGCTTTGATCTTCTGGTTTGACTGGACGATGATGAGCGCGCGATACACCCCGCGGGTGAAATTGAGTCCGAGAGTGTAGACGGGAGCTTGCTTCGTCTTTGGCCCCGTGGTATCGACCACAAAGGCTCGCTCGCCCACGCCGTGAACCGTGCTCATCTTGCCCAAGCTGGCGCCGAGAACTTTGTACGTCGAGGCGGCGGACTCCTCAGTGCAGGCCGGCCCCGCGGAGCTCTTGTACGTGTACACCTGGCTGATAGCCGCCAGAACTCCCTTCGTGCTCATTGGCCCACTGAAGGTAGCGTTGTACTCGTTCACGGGAGGGGTCGACGTACACGCCCCCATTGCGTTTGGCTTCTCGTAGCGACCGCTGGTGGTGGTGAGCTGCTTGCTCAGTACGTGGCGCACGTCTGCCAGATTCAGGGAGACGGATTTCGGGTTGGCGGCTCGAGCGAGCGCGCTCGGAGACGCTGCCAGAGTGATCGCTGGCGCCACGAAGAGTGCTATCAGCCCGCCCGCGGCTATTCGCCAAGCCATCAGAGAAGGGCTGCGGTGTGTAGTCGTCATACGATTTGTCCTTTTGGGTTCGGGGGAATAGGCAAAGGGTTGAGGCTGATGGCGCGAGCGGCGCCCGCCTGTTGGATGTCCACGATGAGATGCTGAATGCTGTTTTCCTGTGTCGGCTCGCTCGTGCGTGCCCACAGATCCGCGGCGGCGAGCCTGAGCGCCGCCCTGAGAAACTCCTGCTGTCTGGGCGACAGCTCTTGGCACAACGCCTCCAGCCTTGCGCCCAGCTCCTCGGCTTCGCTCTCGCCGAGATGGTCGTCGATCATTCCGTCTCCCTTCATGCCCGACCTGGACCTGGGCTCACCTTCACACGCCGGCGGCAAGTTGACCAGGCAAGGTACGCAGAGTTGACCCACGTACTTCCGGGTGTCGGCACGTTGGGCAGTGGTAAAATCGGCCCTACATCGGCGACGAAATGCCGGCGGGCCCCACGTCCGCCGCGACCAGCGGGAAGGACGGGCCACATGACGATGCCCGACCCGCGTACCTTTGCCGCTTTGCTGCGCCGCCATCGGCTGGCGGCCGGCCTCACCCAGGAGGCGCTCGCGGAGAGCGCTGGGCTGAGCGTACGAGGCATCAGCGACCTGGAACGCGGCGTCAATCGAGCCCCCTACGTCGCCACCATCCTTCGGCTCGGTGATGCGCTCCGGCTGTCCGAGGAGCAGCGCGCTGAGCTCGAGACGTCGATTTCGCGCCGCCGCGGATCTGCGACCGAGCACGCGGTCTTGGAGCTGCCGGAGCAGTTCACCTCCCTTCTGGGGCGCGAAACGGAGGTGGCGGCGGCGGCCCACCTGCTGCGCTGGGAGGGCAGACGGCTCCTCACGCTCACCGGGCCTGGCGGTGTGGGCAAGACGCGTCTATCCATCCAGGTCGCTGCCAGCACCGCCGCGGACTTCGAAGGGGGCGCGATCTTCGTGCCTCTCGAAGAGGTGATCGACGCCGATGGCGTCCTACCCGCCATCGCCGCCGCTATCCATCTCCAGGAGGAGCCGGCCACCTCGCCGTACGACAACCTGGTGCAAAACGTCAGGGATCGCGAGCTTTTGCTGGTGCTCGACGGGTTCGAACACCTGATGACTGCCGCGTCAGCCGTGGCCCGGCTGCTCGTGGCCTGTCCCAGACTCAAGGTCCTGGTCACCAGCCGAGCGCCGCTCCATCTGCGTGGCGAACAGGAGCTCGACGTAAAACCCCTCCCGGTTCCCGACTCCGACGATCCTTCAGATCTCGAGCACCTGGCGGCGTGCCCCTCCGTCGCCCTCTTCGTGCAGCGTGCCCAGCGCGTGAAACCTGGATTCGACGTGACTCAGGAGACTGTTCCCGTGCTCGCCGAGATCTGCCGGCGCCTGGACGGTCTCCCGCTTGCCATCGAGCTGGCGGCGGCTCGTATCAAGCTCCTCTCGCCGCAGGCCCTGTTACAGCGTCTCGAACGCCGTTTGAGCGTGCTCACCGGCGGTCCTCGCGATATCCAGCCCCGGCAGCAGACCATGCGTGACACCATTGCCTGGAGCTACGACCTGCTCACCGACGACGCGCAGGAGCTTTTCCGCTGTTTGTCCGTCTTCAGCGCTCCATTTGGGCTCGAGGCCGCCGGTGGCGTCTACCAGGAGACACTGGGATCAGCCGGGGACGATGGGCTCGCCGTGCTCGTCGACGGCAGCCTGCTCACCGTGCACGAAACGACCACTGGCGAAACCCGATACTCGATGCTCGAAACGGTGAGGGAATACGGCCTCGAGCAGCTGGCTAGCCGGGGAGAGGCGGACGCAGCGTGGGAGAGCCTGGCTGCCTACTGCGTGACTCTGGCCGAAACGGCCGAGGCAGAGCTGACCGGCGAGCATCAAGCCGAGTGGATGGCACGCCTCGAGCGCGAGCACGGCACGCTTCTACTGGTCCTTCGCTGGGCGCGCGACTCCGGACGGCTGCTCACCGGTTTGTCCATCGCCGGCGCCCTCTGGCGCTTCTGGTACTCGCACGGATACCTCAGCGAAGGCCGCCGGCAGCTTGAGGCGCTGCTCGCCGTCATGGACGGCATCGACAATCTGCCGCTACCAGTGACTGCCAAAGCCTTGCGCGGCGCGGCGGTGCTGGCAGCGGTGCAGGGCGACTATCCTCGAGCGGGAACCCTGAGCGAACAGGGGTTGCGCCTCTATCGGCGGCTCGCCGATATCCGCGGTGAAGCCGCCATGCTCGTGATCCTCGGCAGCGTCAGCCACTACACCGGCGACTATTCGAGCGCCTGGACCCGGTACCAGGAAAGTCTGTCGCTGTTCCGCGGCGCGGGTGACGAGCCGAGCGTCTCCGTCGCACTCAACAATCTCGCCAACATAGCCAAGGAGCAAGGACGTACCGCCGAGTCCATCGCATTGTACGAAGAGAGTCTCGCGATCAAACGGAGACTGGGCGACTCACGAGGCATCGCCATCGCGCTGAACAATCTCGGCACCATGGCGCTGGCTCAGGGCGCATACGATCGCGCCGCCACTTTTGGTGAGGAGGCCCTGCAGCTGCTTCGTGCCCTCGGCGACAAAGATGTCACGGCCGCCATCGACACCGTCGCCAGGGCAGCTCTGGAGAGTGGAGACGCCCAGCGGGCTAAGGCCCTCTACGACGAGGGCCTCAAGGTGTCCCAAGCCGCGGGTGACCGGGAGCTCATCGCCTTCTGTCTAGAAGGCAGCGCACGCGTCGCCGCAGCCGAAGGCGAGATGGAACGCGCCGGCACGCTGTACGGAGCCGGCCACGCACTCAGAGCAGCCGTAGGGGCCCCGCTTCCCCCCACTGAAGCGCCGCAGCTCGCGCTCTCCCTCGACGTCGTAAAGATCGTCCTCGGCGAAGAAGAATTCACCCGCGCCTGGGATCGCGGCCAGAGCATGGATCTGGACGAAGCGGTCTCCTTCGCTTTGGCGCCCCGCCAACTACCCGCGGCATAACTCCCAGGCACCGCGGGTGCTGATGGGCGACGTGGTCGTTCGGACCCCCAGCAGAGCCACCCCATAGCGTGACCTCGCATGTCAAGCGGACGACGTCCGCATCAATCTCGAGCGGCTCTACCCCTCAGACTGGGCGTGACCTTGCAGGGCAGTTATCGCCTCTGCGGCGAACGCCTCGAACGTCTCGCGGGTTGCCCACCGCCCGGCAGCGACCCAGGCATCATAGGGTGCGGGGGTGGCCGTGCCCCCGAACGAGAACACGAATCGTTGCACGCCTGCTTCTCGGTACCGGCCAACGAAGTCCTCGAAGGCATCACGAGACGTGAAAGGAGATCCAGTGGGCGACCATCCGAAGATACAGGCACGCTCCAGCGCTGCCGGGTCCCGGTTGCTTGCCTGGCAATAGTCATCCAGGACGCCGTTCCGGTCCCGTATGGCCTGGAGTGCCTCCTCGATTGTTCGCCAGGGTACGTCACTGACCCACACATCAGCGTACTCAGCCACCACCCGCAGTGCGCGCTTGCCGTTTCCTCCAATGACCAAGGGCGGACGCGGCCGCTGTAGCGGTGGAGGCTCGACGGTCGCGTCATCGAGTTGGTAGTAATCACCGTGGTGGGTCACCGGCTGTCCGCGCAGCAACCCGTCGATCACGGCTGCTGCCTCCCGGAGGCGATCGACCCGGGCAGCGGGAGTCAGAGTGGAGAGACCCAGTGCGGCTCTGTCTGCCGGAACATCTGTTCCCGCGCCGATGCCAAGGTCAAGCCGCCCGCCGGAGATGCGGTCCACGGTTGCCGCCTGCTTGGCAAGCATGGCCGGATGACGTAGCGAAACGTTGCTGATCATCGTGCCCAGCCGAACCCGCTCGGTGCAGGCTGCGAGTGCTGCCAATGTCGCCCAGGCTTCTAAGACGTCTCTCCCGTACCCGGCAGGCATCAGATACCCGTCGCCGAGCCATACCGTGCCAACGTCCAGTCTCTCGAGATAGAGAACGTCCTCACGCATGACCAGCCAGGGCACGACCTGCCACAGGAACATATCGAATCGCACTCCAACGTCAGCCATCGTGGACTCCTTTCCCTGTCGTGAGGATTATGCGCTCTACGTTGCAGATACGGGGAATGGGCGCAAACACTTCATGTGCGCGACAAACCATTCCATTACGCTTGACCCTGGAAGGACGCGCGCAATGCCGCCCACTGATCTTGAGCTCCTCGAGATCTACGTCGACGCTCTCTTCACTCACGACTCAGACGGCCGCATGATCTCCGTCAACGAACCAGGAGGACGCCCCGCGCCGCGTTTCTTCTTCAGCCGTACCAGTTCAGCGAACCTCTGGCGCCTCCGCCACGACCTTCCGTCCAGCGTCGCGGGCGAATTGGAGGAGCTGGCAACCGACGAACCCTTCAACGAGGATCTACGTGCAGCCCCTCGAAGCCTCGCTCTATTTCAGGAGGCTCTGGGGAACGAACCGTCCCAAAAACCCGAGTATTTCGGCCCCGCCTACCGATTTCCCGAGGCCTTCCCCGTGCCAATCGAGGTCACGAGAATCACCCGTTCCAACATCTCCCTTCTCAGCAGCATGCCCGAGGAGATGGAGGACCTCCAGCGAGACCTGGAAGCATGGGAGCCGGTGTGTGCAGTGATTGAAGACGGCATCGCCGTCTCAGTCTGCTATAGCTCCCGCCTGACGCAACGCGCTGCCGCAGCCGGGCTGAGCACTTTGGAGGGATACCGCCGTCGAGGCTTCGCCAGCGTAGCGGTGGCGGGTTGGGCAAGCAGTGTTCGTGCCGGTGGCCGAATCCCCATGTACGACACTTCATGGGAGAACACAGGCTCGCAAGGCGTGGCCCACAAACTCGGTCTCATCCACTTCGCCACGCTGATGGACCTATGACTGCAGACCTCGACGCCACCCTCGCACCGTTCATCGAGACGAGTCTGCGCGCGGCCGGAGAGATACTGCTCCACTACTTCCGCCGCCCCGATCTGCTCGTCGAGGCCAAGAACGTCACCGACATCGTCACCGAAGCGGACCGCGCTTCAGAAGAACTTCTGGTCGCCGCGATCCGCGATCGCTTCCCGGACCACGGCATCCTCGCCGAAGAATCCGGGCACCACCCTGGCGCTTCCGGCTACCTCTGGATGATCGATCCCCTGGAGGCCACGTTCAACTACGCGCGTGGCCTGCCCATGTGGGGCATCAACCTCGCGCTAACGCGCGACGGCGAGTCCCTCGCCGGTGCCTTTTTCGACCCGCTGCAGAACGATCTGTACTACGCCGAGCAGGCAACGCCGGCAGTCCTCAACGGCAGGCAAATCCGAACCAGTGGCATCGAGGATCTGAGTGAAGCGGTGGTCTACTGCTCGACCCGCGCCAACGTAGACCGCCTCGACGGCAGGATG
>DHWR01000203.1:3116-3947 GCA_002413265.1 Chloroflexi bacterium UBA5177 | reverse complement strand
GTCGAAATGGGTGGCGGCCCCTGGGACTACGCAGCCGGCCGCCTTCTAATCAGCAGAGCCGGAGGAAGTACCTCAAGCTTCAAGGCTTCGACGTACAAAGATGGGGATACCTTTCTCGCCTCATCTTCACCCGCATTGCATCAACAGCTGCTGGCACTGCTTTCAGTATGAACACGCCCGGCATGGACCGTGTCTAGCCTCTCCTCAAACTCAACGGAGGAAGTCTTGCAGGCGCTCCGCGTTCTGCCGCTCCTCTTACAGCCTTGGCTTGCACGACCCCGACAGCCGCGTAAGGCGAGAGGCGGCAAACTCTCTGGGTTTCCAGGAAGACCCCTCAGCCGTCTACACCCTGGCGGAGGTCCTCGACGACGAGGATGTCTTGGTCCGTCAGGCAGCCATGGCAAGCCTCTTCCATCTAGCTATGACGGGCCGAGCGCCAACCGACATCCTTCCGCGCGTGGAATGGATAGGGGCGCATGACCCCGGAATCGTACAGGGTCGCGCAGTTGTCAGGGAAGCCGCCGAGCGCGTGGCCAGGGAGCTACGTCGCGCCATTAAGGAGGAAAGCGACCAGGCGACACCTCGTTGACGTGTCATCCCGGCATCTGTTCCTCGGTGGCCCATGTCTTCCCACCATCGCTCGTCCTCATCAAGCTCTGACTGTTCTTGTTCCATACCAAGACGAAACCGACTCGTGCGCTGACGAAATCAAGACCGTAGCCGTGGCGGAGGCTGATGTTCGTTTCGATCTTGGCCCACGTCTCACCCGCGTCCAGGGTTCGATAGAGACCGCGGGCCGTGGCTGCCCAACCCTCGTTGAGGTCGACAAAG
>DHWR01000203.1:0-2885 GCA_002413265.1 Chloroflexi bacterium UBA5177 | reverse complement strand
GACGGAAATCCACGGCCACGTGGACACGACGGTAGGCGGGCGGCAAAGGCAACAGATACCGGTTCCAATGCCGTCCGCCATCCAGTGAGCGATAAACGAGATTCAACCCCTCACCGGCGATGCTCGCCGCGCCATATCCAAGCATCGGGGTCTGAAAGCCTAGAAGGCCGGAGATCGGAAGGCCGGAGTCCACGCGCACCCAGGTCGCCCCTCCATTGCTCGTCTGATACAGCTGATCTATGTTCTGGTTCATTGCGAGGTAAGCGGTCCCCAGCCATCCCTCACGCTCATTGAGGAAGTACAGCTGGGCGAGCGCAGGGGCGTCAAACCTCGAATCTGCGACTCTGAGAAGAGTGCGCTGCCAGTTCTTCCCACCGTCACTCGTCCGGAAAACGACATCCTTTAGTGCGCTCGCTTGTCCGGCGACCCAGACGTGCTTTGTGTCGAGAAACTCCGTGGCCAGGGTCCGCATCAAGAACGGACGGAGGCCCAGGGAGGTCACGTCGACCCATGTTTTCCCTCCATCCGTCGTTCGTAGGATCGCAGGCTGTGAGGCGCACGAGCCTTGCGCCCACCCAGCGCTTGGAGACACGAAGCGGAACGCGCTCAACTGGACGTTGCGACAGCCCTTGGCATTAAAGGAGGCAGTGGAAACGGAGGACAGGAAGAGACCCACGCTGAGCGCTGGTACAGCCAAAAAATGCAGCCTGGTGCTTCTCGCTCGCTGCAGCATCCCACTACCACCTCGGCTCAAGAGCCCACGCTACGTGGAACCGCCACAGCCTGCCAACGCTTTCCCCCATCCACACTCCTGAAAAGCGCCTCGTTGTCCCACCCACCCATCTGGTATCGCTCGACCGCCAAACCAACTCGATCGTCCACGAACCAAAGCGAGGAAAGAAGCGCGTCCCCACGAATCGGAAGCGCAGCAGCTCGCCAGGTGTGCCCCATATCTTGCGACCTCCAAATAGTCGTTCCCGCGCCGAGCCACCAGTGACCCGCGTCCCTGATTTCGAACACGTCTACCCGGGCGAACGGCAGTGGACGCGGGCGCACCCAATGCAAGCCTCCGTCAACGGTGGAGTAGAGAAACACTTTCCAACGTCCCCCCGATCCATTGGGAAAGTATGCGGCGACCGGCTCGACGCCAGATCGTCGGCTGTAGAACTCCGGAGCATACGCCACCTTGGTCACCGGCGACCGCGGTGTTTGACCGGGCAGCGAAGGCAGGCGCTGCAACCGCCAATGCCTTCCTCCGTCTCTACTGAGATACAGCTCGGCTACTCCACTATTGTCAGAACCAGCCAGCCAGCCGGTTGTCGGACTGCGGAAGGTGAGGAAGTTCTTGTCGCCATACGCCGGAATCGAGGACACCTGCCCAGCATGTCCGGTGCCCGCAATCTTTTCCCACGTCCGCCCACCGTCCACCGTTCGGTAGAGCGAGAGCCACTCCATGCCGGTCGCGGCGCTTCTATCAGCAATTACCCAGCCGTGTTTCGCATCCACGAAGTCCAGGTCATACCCGTTCCCGAACGCACTGCTGCTGAGAAATGGAGACCTATGCCAGCTGCCACCACCATCGCTGGTCCGAAGCAGAACCGGCCTTCCTGCTTCGTCGAACGTGATCAGGACCAGCCCGCCTCCGCCTCTGAAGAACTTCAGTCCGGCAAAGGGGACCCCCTGTGGAGGATGCCGTGTTGATCCGCGGATGAGCAGCCGGCGCCGCCAATGGACGCCCCCGTCGTCCGTCCGAAACACCGCAATGTTCCCTTCCAGACACGCAGCACGTGTATGGCCCCGCAGACAATTGATGTGCGGGTTGAGCTGCTCGGAGCCGGTGATCGCGATCCAGGCAGTCCTGGCCGAGACAACGGTTACGTCGTCGACACGCGTCCCTTCCCGCGAGTCGATGCTGCGAGGATGTGTTGCCAACGGCCTGTACGCGTTTCCGGAGCGCAGCCCTGCACAACCTGAAAGTGCCACGGCGAGGCCACTTATCAGGAGACATGCAATGAGCCACTGCCCACGGGAAAGCCCACCTCTGCGAATCGCCATATCCCATCAACGTCCACGGGCGACCTCCGGTTACAGCGATCGGCGACCCGAAAAGAGGGCATCTAGCCGTGCGGCCGCCGCCACTCGTAGAAAATGAACTGAACGAAATGAAACATAAGATATCCCACCAAGATCAATCACCCCTCCGCGACCAACCTCTCCCGTATAAGGTATGGGGAGCATCAGGCATCGATGCCGGCGCGCTCGATCAGATGAACGACGCCATGCGTCTACCTATCACCGCCTCCGGGGCGCTGATGCCCGATGCCCATATTGGCTACGGGCTCCCAATCGGCGGCGTGCTCGCGACCTACGACAGCGTCATTCCCTACGCGGTCGGCGTCGACATTTCCTGCATGATGCGTATGTCGGTCTTCGAGCCGAGTCCCGATGTCCTGGACAAGTCTCCTACCCCATACGTCAAAGCCCTACAAGACAAGACCTATTTCGGCGCGGGCCGGACCAACCCCACCCATCCCGATCACCGGGTTTTGGAGGCACACGACTGGGATGACACGAAGTTCCTGCGCGGCTTGCGCCAGGACGGTGCCAATCAGATCGGAACCTCCGGCAGCGGAAATCATTTCGCCGAGTGGGGCGAGCTCGAGCTCACGGAATCGGACACCGGCATCGACCTACCCCCGGGCCGGTACCTGGCTCTCCTCTCGCACTCGGGCTCCCGCGCCGTCGGCTTCAAGATCGCCAACCAGTACTCGAAGCTTGCCATGGAACGGCACGGCAACCTTCCTCCTGGAGTAAGGCAGCTCGGCTGGCTCTCTCTCACCTGTGACGACGGTCGCGAGTACTGGCGGGCCATGCAGCTCGCGGGC
>DHWR01000279.1 GCA_002413265.1 Chloroflexi bacterium UBA5177 | reverse complement strand
GGCGAATCCGTGAGGACGGTGTACTGAGAGATCCCCTGATTGTTGGTGAGGTGCCGAATCTCGAGGGGTATGTGCTGCTCGACGGTACAAATCGAAAGCAGGCTCTGGAGGCTCTGGGCGTTGCCTGGACCTTGGTCCAGGTAGTCGACTATGCAGACAGGAGCGCCGTCGAGCTTGGTACCTGGTGCCACTTAGCGCGTGTCGAGATGCGATCACTTCTCGAGCGTGCCAAGTCGATTCCGGATATCGCGGTGGAAAAGGTGGCGCCGTTGGAGGCTGCCGAAGCGCTCGCAGCACCGAGGACGATTTCCTTAGTTTTGGATGGTGACGAGGGATACGCGTTCCGGCGGCAGGCTGAGTGCGCCGAGTCGCGTGCAGACACGCTTCGATCCTTCGTTGATCTGTATGAAGAGCTCCTGACGAGGGTTGACTGCGATCCGGAAGAGATAAGCACGCGAGCTCGGCAGGCGGACGCCTCGAGCGTGCTGATCGCGTTCCCACGTTTTTCGCGCTCGCAGGTGGTGACGATGGCGGCGCGACGCCTATTGGTGCCGGCGGGGATCACTCGGCACATCATTCTGGGAGGCAGAGCACTTCGAGTGAACGTGCCGCTCGAGGCGCTCCGCGCGCCCTCAATTGAGGAAGCGCGCGAGCACTTCCGCCGTCATCTAAGCGCGCTTCGGCCGCGTGTCTACAGGGAGACGACGATACTCTACGACAGCTGAGACACTGGTAGAAAGGAACCTTCAGCCAAGCTCGCTCGAACTGACGCTTTCGCCGGGTTTCAGAGCGATTATGCGAAGGCCGCTTATGTCTGATGCCTCTTGTTTCAAGGCGTCAGGGGTACCGGTGAGAACAGGAAAGGTGCCGTAATGAATCGGGATTACTGTCTTCACTCCGAGCAAGCGGATGGCCTCGGCGGCCTCGAACGGCCCCATGGTGAAGTAGTCGCCGATGGGTAAGAGAGCGACATCGGGGCGGTACACCCGGCCAACGAGCCTCATACCCTCGAATAGCGCCGTGTCTCCGGCGTGATAGATGGTGAAGCCGTCGGGCAAACGGATGATGAAGCCGACGGCCAGGCCGACGTACAGGATCTGCCCGTTTTCCTCAACGCTCGAGCTGTGGATGGCATCGACCATAGTCACACGGATTCCGTCGACATCCTGGGTCCCACCCGTGTTGCCCCCGTGGCAGTTCTCGACGCCCTTCGAGGTTAGATAGCCTCCAAGCTCGTTCTGACAGATGGTGTACGGACTGAATCGCTTTCCGAGCTCGACGGCATCTCCCATGTTGTCCCCGTGCCCGTGAGATATCAACATGACGTCGAGACGATCGACCTGCTTGCCACCGTCCGGGGTCGCGGGGTTGCCCTGAAGGAAGGGATCTATGAGGATGACGCGGCCGTCAGCCGTGTCTATCCTGGTAGCTGCATGCCCCAGCCACGTGATAGTCGTTGAATTGCCAGACGCCATTCTTTTCTCCTTGTCCCTTTGAGCGCTCACATGTCAGGCGGGAAACCACCACCTAGTGGCCCAACTCGGTCTCCGCTTTCCGTCAGTAATTTCGTCTGCAAAGCGCCGCCAACAAACCTGCCCAATTCCGCAAGCAGCTAGTTTCGAACGCGCCAGCGCAAGGCGACTTCAGCCGCCACGACCCCAACTATTAGCAGGAGCCACTGGATCACGACGAGGAACCAGACGGTCATATTCCCCCAGAGACGCGCACCTTCAACTCACTATAGCCCGGCACTGGATCATCGGGCTTCCGCCGGCTCACGCTCGTCGGCCTTCGGCCGGCCTCGCCGAGGCAGCGGGGCGGCTTGCTTCGGCATCCGCCCGGCGTCGGAAAGAGAGCGTCGAAGCAGCAACTCGATCTGGGCATTGAGGCTGCGGAACTCGTCCGCCGCCCAGCGGGCCAGCGCGTCGTGCACCGCCGGGTCGATGCGGAGGAGAACCGGCCTGCGGTCCCGAGTCACGAATAAAGCGTTCCGGCGTTGACGATTGGCGTTGGGGGCTGATCGCCACACAGCACCACCATTAGGTTGCTCACCATCGCGGCGGTCCGTTCCTCATCGAGCTCGACCACGCCCTGCTCGGTCAGTCGCGTCAGCGCCATCTCCACCATCCCGACGGCGCCCTCGACAATCCGCGAGCGGGCAGCAACCACCGCGTTGGCCTGCTGCCGGCGCAGCATCGCCTGGGCGATCTCGGCGGCGTACGCCAGGTGACTGATCCGCACCTCGACTACTTCCACGCCCGCGATCGCCACCCGTGCAGCCACCTCCAGGGCCAGCTGCGAGGCGACAACGTCGGTCGAGCCGCGCAGCGAGGTTCC
Organism: Chloroflexi bacterium UBA5177; assembly: GCA_002413265.1. Classification (GTDB taxonomy): domain Bacteria; phylum Chloroflexota; class UBA5177; order UBA5177; family UBA5177; genus UBA5177. The sequence continues at coordinate 759 of DHWR01000279.1, read as the reverse complement.
GCTGCCTTGCGTGTCTTCATAAGGGTGGCCGTTGGCCACGTGTCGCAATGCCGACTCGGCCTGCACGGCGACGAAGTCGTGGTAGTCGTCCACCGCGTAGACCGCCTTGGCGGTGTCGGCCACCTGCCATACGACGATCGCCGCGATCTCGACCGGATTGCCGTCGGCGTCATTGACCTTCAGCCGGTTGGTTTCGAAGTTCCGCACGCGGACACTCACCCCGCGCCGCAACGTCAGAGGCAGCACCGACCATATTCCAGGCCGGCGGACCGTGCCGACGTAAGAGCCGAAGAACTGCACCACCTGGCTCTGTCCCGGCGGGACGATGACCAGCGAGCTTAGCACCACAACGAAGGTGACGATGGGCAGTGCTGTCCAGCCGCGGGCCTGATGGTTCACAGCCACGATCGTCGCGGCGCCGCAGCCGAGGAGCACCGCCACCCCTAGCCAGCCGCTGACCATGACAGCAGGCCGCTGCCGGATCCCCACCCGCACGCCTTCGTGCCCGACCGGCCCGGCTACCGGGACCTCTGTATGCTCCTGCTGGTTCATGATGGTCTCCTTGGGAAAGTGATATTAAAAAGATATCACTTTTTGCTGCAGCGCGCCACGCCGTAGCGCTCCCACCGCGCCCGACCAAGTCGCTAGACCGGCTACTTCTTTCGCGTGAGACGGTCCCGGAGCTTACTCCTCGTTACCCGACGGGGCCGTTAGCCTCCCGGAGACTGCGTCAGGACCTTCTCTGAACACTCCGCTCGG
>DHWR01000283.1:4863-7030 GCA_002413265.1 Chloroflexi bacterium UBA5177 | reverse complement strand
CAGAGCGCAAGGCCCTCCGGCTTACTCGCCAGAAAAGAGTCGGGACCTGCCTCGACCACGAAATTCTGAACTCGCTCGGTCAATATCTTTCCGCCCAGGCGCGCACCGCTCTCTAGCAGCGTGACGTTGACGGATGGGCGGTTGCGAACGAGCCAGTGCGCTGCCGAAAGCCCGGCGATGCCGCCGCCAACGATTCCGATGCTTCTTGGTTCAGACACGATTCACTGTAGGACCCTCGTATGGCCGGAGGGCGAATCCAGGTTCTCCCACTCGCCTTCCCCCGCGCGTAACGATGCTACGATGGCGTCATCTTGGAAGGCACAACCGTCACCTGCGCTTCGTGTGGAGATCTCGTTCCGGCAGGCAAGCGATTCTGCGGCAACTGTGGAAGGCCGCTGGTCGTTCAATGCACCTCGTGCGGGGCTGAGAACCGACCCGGAGTTCACTTCTGTGAAGAGTGCGGAACGGCCCTGGCTGGGACCGATGCAGTCGTTCAGCCGGCACCTTCCACTGCTCCTCGAACCTCCGCTCCGGCAACCCCTGCTCCTGCTCTGCAGACAACAGCCCCGACTCCTCGAGAGGAGCGCCGGCTGGTCACTGCTCTCTTCTGCGACTTGGTGGGCTTTACGCCCATCGCCGAGCAGCTGGATCCCGAAGAGGTGCGCGATATCCAGACCGACTACTTCGGCAGGATGGCGGAGCAGATCGAGCGGTACGGCGGGACGGTGGAGAAGTACGCGGGAGACGCTGTACTAGCTCTGTTTGGAGCTCCCACCGCCCACGAAGACGACGCGGAGCGAGCGGTTCTGTGCGCTCTTGGCATGCGAACTGCCATCGAGCCTGTGGCTGCCGAGTCTCGGACTCGCTGGCAGGTAGATCCGTCCATTCGCGTCGGCGTCAACACGGGCGAGGTGGTGAGCGGAACTTGGAGCGCCTCAGGCAGGCAGGATGTAGCCGTGACCGGGGATGCTCTGAATACCGCTGCGCGCCTCCAGTCGACCGCCGAGCCCGGGGAGGTATTGGCCGGCGCTGAGACCATGAGACTCACCAGAAGGCGAATCCAGTATGGCGAGCGCCGAGATGTCGTCCTCAAGGGGAAGCTGGGCACAATTCCTGTCTGGCCGGCCGTCGGCATTCGAGAGGAATTCGGAGAGCGCTGGGAAAGCCACGAGACCCCACTCGTGGGGCGAGACCGAGAGATGGTCCAATTGCTGGACTCTTGGGTTCGAGCCCAGGCCGGGGAAGGTCAAATAATCACCATAGTTGGCGATGCTGGAGTGGGCAAGAGTCGACTCGTCGCCGAGTTCCTGGGGAAAGTGTCAGCATCCTCCACGGCCCGCGTGGTGCGCGCCCGCTCGTTGTCCTATGGCCAACAAATTAGTCTCTGGCTCCTGGCCGATCTTCTCCGATCGCTCTTCGGGATCAGGGAGCAAGATGCTCTTGTCGAGATCCGGACGAAGCTGCAGGCCTCGATCCCGACCCTTCTGAATACCGCCGACAGCGTTATCCAGAGCGAAGCGCTGGACGTCCTCGGCGAAGTACTGGGAGTACCGCCTCGACTCGCCAGTGACGCAGTCCGGTCCCCAGGTTCGACGACAAGCGCTTATTCGGAGTGTACGAGCTGTGCTGGGAGCCGTGGCGGGACGAGCCTCCGTGGTCATCGTGCTCGAAGATCTGCATTGGATGGATTCCGCCAGCGAGGAGATCTTGAGCGAAGTGATGGCGGATGTCCTGGGACTGCGGGTGCTGGTCCTCGCGGCGCAGCGTCCAGGGTGGACTGCCCCTTGGAGCGAGTGGGGATGGCCGGAACGCATCACCTTGCGTCCGCTGGCGGAAGGAGAAGCAACCGTCCTGGCCGGAGAGGTGCTGGGGGGCGTCACGCCGAGCCCAGAACTAGCCCAATACGTTGCCGACCGGGCGGCCGGAAACCCTTTCTTTGTGGAGGAAATGCTGCGGGCACTTCAGGAGACGGGTGGCATCGAGCAAATCGGCGGGCAAATGACGCTGGTGCCGGGGGCAGCCGAGCGTCTGCCAAGCACGCTAACCGAGGTGCTCCTCGCTCGCCTCGATCGGCTGGAGGGGCAGGCCCGGAACGTGGCTCAGGTGGCGAGCGTGATCGGGCGTAGCTTTGCGGTGCGCTTGCTTGCCGAGGTTGTTGGTGAAGAGC
>DHWR01000283.1:2264-4710 GCA_002413265.1 Chloroflexi bacterium UBA5177 | reverse complement strand
GAATACGTCTTCAAGCACGTCAGCATGCGTGATGTCGCGTACAACACGCTCATCCAACGGCGTCGCCAGGAGCTTCACCTTCAGACAGCCAGAGCCATTGCTGCTCTCTATCCCACCGACGAATACGCCGAGATTATCGCGTATCATTACAGCCGCACGGAGGCGCCTGAAGCAGCCGAGTGGTTGGAAAAGGCCGGAGATCGGGCAGCTGCCGTGAATGCCAACGAGGCGGCCCTGGGTCACTACCGCGAAGCCAGAAGTCGGCTGGCGGCCGCCGGAGCGGAGGAAAATGTTCTCGCTCGACTAGACGAAAAGCTCGGGACGGTTCTGTTCATCGCCGGGCGGTACGACGAGGCACTGGAGCATCTAGAGCGAGCGGCCGAGGTGTACCGCGAGACCAGGGATCTGGAGGCAGCCGGGCGAGTCGTCGCGCAGCTGGGGATGGCTCACCGCTGGCGAGGGACCCCCGAGGAAGGCATCGCCCGGGTCTCCCCGATGATTGACCTTCTTGCCTGGAGTGGTCCCTCCCAGTCGCTCGCCTCTCTCTACCTTGCGCTGTCGAACCTCTATGTGCTGGTCGGTCGCTATCGAGCGATGCAGGAAGCAGCGGCCAAGGCAGCAGAGATTGCCCAGGTAATCAAAAGCGATGCACAGATCGCTGAGGCGGAAGAACGGCAAGGGACGGCTCTGGTCCTTCTAGGCGAGCCGGAAGATGGCCGCCGGGTCATCGAAAGGGCGATCCCGCTCATCGATGCTGGAGGAGATCTTGAAGTGCTGCGGCGAGCACTGGTCAACGTTGGAGAGGCGGCCAGAGTCGCCGGTGATCTGCCGGCGGCGAGACAGTTCACCGAGCGAGCATTTGAGGCATCCGGGCGGCAGGGGAACCTCGATCGGGCGGCCTTTACCCTTGGGAATCTGGGTTCCATCCTCATGCTTCAGGGAGATTGGGATGAAGCTCGCGACGTGCTGGAGCGAGGGCTCGCGATGGCAAAAGCAGCCGGTCGTTCGTCAACTCTTTCGACTCCTCTCCTTTACCTGGGACAACTTTCCCTGCACGAGGGGAAATGGGATGAGGCGGACCGACATCTCCATGACGGTCTCGACCACGCGGTGAGAACAGGTGATCGGCAGTCGCGAGAGATCGTAGAGACACTGCTGGCCGAGCTGGACGTCGTGCAGGGACGTCCCGAAGCGGGGATCGCCCGACTGGAACCACTGGTGGAAGCGGAGGATGCCAACCTCGCGCTGATCATTCCCACTCTTGCCTGGGCGCTGCTGGAGGTGGGCGATCTTACCCGAGCAGCGTCGATCGCAGCGCAGGCGGTGGAGAGGACGAGGCAGCAGGGGCTGCTGTACCTGGTTGATGCAATCCGCGTGCAGGTAATGGTGCTGACCCGGCAGGAACGAGACGCCGAAGCCCGAGCCGCGCTTGACGAGGGGTTGGCGTTGGCCAGGCAGATGCCCTATCCGTATGCCGAGGCTAGGATGCTCTCCGAGGAGAGTATCCTGCAGCGACGCGCGGGGGATGAGGTAGAGGCACGCGCGCGGCTGGAGGAGGCATTGCTGATCTTCCGCCGTCTGGGGGCCAAGAAGGATGCCGAGCGAGCAGAGGCGGCGCTGGAGCTCGCGCGGGCGTAATCGATAATCCTTGTCCCTGGAGTGCGGTAAAATGTCCTACCAATCGGCCGGGAGCCCCCACCCGCATGTCTGAGCCACAAGCGCCCAAGAGATATTGGATCTGGACCGTCGGCTGCCAGATGAACAAGGTGGACAGCGACCGCGTGGCGCAGACCTTGAAGGCTCGTGGCTACCTTCAGGCGGACACCGAGGAGGAAGCCGACATCGTCGTGCTCAACTCATGCGCCGTGAGAGAAAGCGCTGAGCGCCGCGTAAGCGGCAAGCTGGGGAATTTGGTCTCTGGGAGAAAGGAACACCCCGAGAAGCTTCTCGTGCTGACCGGGTGCTCCGTCTCGCCAGACTTCGAGGCGACCCGCAAGCGGTTCAAGGGTGCAGACATCTACTTCCAGCCCACCCGCCTGGACCAATTCACCGAGCAGCTGGACGTCATCTGGCCGCTGCCCAAAGACGGCGTTCTCGAGTGCGACACCGAGCAGCTCGACCGAACCGAGAGCAGCGGACCGCTCGCGTTCGTCCCGATCAGCAATGGCTGCGACAAGTTCTGCACTTACTGCATCGTCCCGTACCGTCGGGGCAGGGAGCGGAGCAGACCCCTGTTCGACATCATCGACGAATGCGGCAGCCTCGTGAAGTCCGGGGTCAAAGAGATAACCCTGCTCGGACAGCGCGTCAACGCTTACGGCAAGGATTTCAAGGACGGGACCGATTTGGCCGACCTGCTCGTACGAGTGAACGATATTCCGGAACTCAGCCGACTGCGCTTCCTCACCTCGTATCCCAAAGATGTCAGCGACAAGCTCATCGACGC
>DHWR01000283.1:0-2092 GCA_002413265.1 Chloroflexi bacterium UBA5177 | reverse complement strand
CTGGAGAGCATGCGACGGGGGTATACGCGGGCAGACTATCTGGAGATCATCGGACGGCTTCGAGCGAGAGCCCCACGGCTTGCTCTTTCGACCGACATCATCGTTGGCTTTCCAGGAGAATCTGAGGAGCAGTTCGCGGATACTCTCTCCTTACTCGAAGACGTTCACTTTTCCACCGTGTACGCGGCAGAATATTCACCGCGTCCCGGTACCCTCTCTGCTCGCTGGGAGGACTCGGTCGCCCCCGAGGTGAAGCGGGAGCGCAAGCAGCGCCTCGATGTCATTCAGCAGCGCATTTCTATGGACCAACATGCTTCCCTCAAGGGCCAGACGGTCGAGGTCCTGTTCGAAAGTACTCAGTCATATCGGCGAGATCTCGAACAATGGCATGGCCGCACGAGGCAGAACCGGCTCGTCTTCGTGCCACGTGGCGAGGCAAATCTGCTTGGCAAGGTCGTTTCGGTACGCGTGGAGAAGGTGAGTCCGTTCGCCATGCAAGGCGCGGTGGCCTGATCACGAGCGATGGCGAGCCTGGCGAGCTCACCAAAGCCCTCCAGCAGTATTTTGGATTCGATTCCTTTCTTGCCGGCCAGGAGGAGATTGTCCGCCGCGCGGTTGAAGGCCGGGACACCCTCGCCATCATGCCGACTGGGGCAGGCAAGTCACTCTGCTACCAGCTCGCGGCAATGCTGCGTCCCACTCCCACGGTGATTGTGTCGCCCCTCATCGCATTGATGAAGGACCAGGTCGACAATCTGCCTTCCGAGATAGCCTCCACCGCGACCCTGATCAATTCTTCGCTCTCCCAGAATCAGGTTGCCGATCGCCTTCAGGCGCTTGTCGCTGGGCGATACAAGCTCGTGTACGTGGCCCCCGAAAGGCTGCGCCAGAAAAATTTCGTCTCGGCGCTTCGACACGTCGACATCGGCCTCGTGGTGATCGACGAAGTCCATTGCGTCAGCATGTGGGGTCACGACTTCAGACCTGACTATCTCTTCATTCGAAAAGCCCTCGAAGCGCTTGGAGAGCCGTCTGTTCTCGGATTGACCGCCACGGCCACTCCCACCACGGAAAAGGACATCGGCCAATCCTTGGGACGGGACCTGGACGTTGTGCGGGCTAGCGTTGAGCGCCCGAATCTGCGGTACGACGTCGAGTTCGTCGAAAACGAGGAGGAGCGCCTCCGAGCCAGCGTCCGGCTCGCCCGAGCCAGCGCTGGTTCCGGCATCATCTACGCCCGTTCTCGCGAGAAATGTGAGCACGTGGCACGGGTGCTGAGAAAGAACCGTGTCGACGCAGTCCACTACCACGCGCGCATGGACTCGGCCGAGCGAACCGAGATTCAAGAGCGGTTCCTAACCGGACGGGCCCGCGTTGTCGTGGCGACCACCGCCTTCGGGATGGGTATCGACAAGGCCGACATTCGCTGGGTGCTCCTCTACAACTTCCCGCAGTCCCTCGAGAGCTATGTGCAGATGGTCGGCAGAGCCGGTCGGGACGGAAACAAGAGCATCTGCACGCTTCTGGCAAGCGGGAGCGATGCCTCCAACCTGTTGCGATTTGCAAAGGGAGACCTGCCCGGTCTTGATCAGCTGCGCTCGGTCTATCGAGGTCTGCGGCAACGCGCGAACGATGGGATGGCGGAAGTGTCGGCGGATGAGCTCAGCGCGCTGCCCGGAATGACTGAGGAGCAGGATCCGCGCGTTCTGATAGGAATATTGGAGCGTTCAGGCCTGGTTCGCCGCGATTACGATGCCGGACGAAGCATGCGAATTGAGATCCTGCCGGCTCACGCAGCCGCCGCGCTCCAAATTGAGGGCCTGTTGAAGCAGTACGAAGACCAGTCTTTGGAGCGGGCCAGACGAATGATATCGTTCGCCGACGCCGAAACGTGCCGTCATTTCCAGGTCGGAAGACATTTTGGTGAAACCGTCTTGACGCCGTGTGGTATGTGCGATGTCTGCGCTCCCCGCGATACCGGAAAGAGCGAAGGGACATCTGCCCGAGCGCTACCAGCGCAGATCGCTCCGGCTATTCTGAAAACCGTTGAGAGCTTGCCCTACGCCGTTGGTATCAAAGGGCTGGTGGCAAC
>DHWR01000247.1:4222-7192 GCA_002413265.1 Chloroflexi bacterium UBA5177 | reverse complement strand
GCGTGTAGTCGATCACCCGGCCGGCCCCAAGCGATCTCACCAGCTCGAGGTTCTTCGTGTTGCAGACTGCCGTGACGTCGGCCCCAAAGTACCGGGCCAGCTGCACTCCAGCGGTTCCGACAGATCCAGAGGCGCCGTAGATCAGGATTCTCTGACCTTTCCCCAGATCCGCCAGTCTCAGGCACGACAAGGCTATAGCCGCTCCATCGCAAACCGCCGCTGCCTCTTCAAAGCTCATGCCGGCCGGCTTGTGCGCCAGAGCAGCGCCTTCCCGGACGCAGACGTACTCCGCGTGTGCACCGGAGCCCTTGACGCCGAAGACCTGGTCGCCGACTTTGAATTCACTGACGGCTTGGCCAACTGCCTCAACCTCTCCAGCCAGCTCCATGCCGAGGATCCGCCGCTTGGGCCGGCGGAGGCCGGTGAAGAAGCGGGTGATGAACGGCTCAGCGCTGCGCATACCGCAGTCTGTCCTGTTGACCGTAGTGGCGTGGATCTTGACGAGGACTTCGTCCTCAGAAGGGACGGGCCGCTCAACCTCTTCGAGTCGCTGAACCTCCGGCGGTCCATACCTGTCGTAGACAACTGCTCGCATACTCTTTTCCTTCTCGTCTCCGGTCGGTCCACTGAAGCCGCGCAAGCGTGTGCCGGCGCCAGGTGTGGTACGTGTCTCGGATATGGTCTTCATCGAGCTCGGCCGGCGTTGACGGTGAGGACGACGTTCCCGGTCTTCTGTCCTGTTTCCACGTACCGGGTCGCCTCGACCACGTCCTCGAGGGGGTAGCACCGATCGACGACCGCCCGGTACTCCCCAGCCTCAATGAGCTCCTTGAGGAAGAGAATGTCTTTCTTGGTGTACCGAGGAGGTATCGGGACTCTCACCCTCTTGTCTCCGATTCGCGAGGTCCACAGCGCCCAGAAGAGGTTGTAGAGCCCGTCGGTTGGAATATAGATTCCGCCACGCTTCAGGGAGGCTCTGCACCGCCTGAAAGAGTGCTTGCCCACCGCGTCGAGGATGACATCGTACGTCTCGCCGTTCTTGGTGAAGTCTTCCTTCGTGTAATCGATCACCCGGTGGGCTCCGAGCGATCTGACCAGCTCAAGGCTCTTGGTATTGCAAACTGCCGTTACCTCGGTCTCGAAGTGTCTGGCGAGCTGCACGGCGCCAGTGCCAATGGATCCAGAGGCGCCGTAGATGAGTACACTCTTCCCTTTCCGGAGATCTCCCAGTCGCAGGCACATGAGGGCTAGGCTCGCCCCGTCGCAGACCGCCGCAGCCTCCTCGAAGCTCACGCCCGCAGGTTTGCGGGCAAGTGGGGCTCTCTCTCGCATGCAGACAAACTCCGCGTGCGCGCCGTAGATACCGACATTAATGCCGAATACCTCATCGCCGGCCGCGAACTCTGTTACCGCGGCCCCAACGCCTTCCACCTCTCCTGCCAGCTCGCCGCCAAGAATGTGACGCGTGGGACGGAGCACACCACCGATGCCGAAGAATGGATGAATCAAGCGGCTGATGAATGGCTTGGCGCTGCGAAGTCCGCAGTCACTCCTGTTGACGGTCGTAGCGTAAATCTTGACGAGGACCTCGTCGTCCTTGGGAACGGGCCGCTCGACGTTTTCGAGTCGCAGGACCTCCGGCGGCCCGTACCTGTCGTGCATGACTGCTTTCATTCGTGTTCCTTTCGCGTGTCATTTGGCTGCGGATATCTGACCGGCGCGCCTTTCTTCCACATCCGCCCCGCTCGATACAGCTCGGCAGGCTTGCCGCCGGTCGATCCGGGACGGGCTCGGCGCCCGGTCGGGATTACCCAACCGCTTTCCGCAAGGACGCTTCTTCGGAAGTTCGCACCGTCGAGCTGCTCGCCCCAGACCGCCTCGTAGACCGCTCGTAGCTCGGCCAGGGTGAACGTCGGTCCGACGAAGGCCGTTGCAATGCCCCTGAGCTCGAGGTCGACTCGTACGCGCTCGACCGCGTCGCGCACGATCTGCGCGTGATCGAAGGCCAGCTCGGTCTTCCCTTTCAGAACCTCGGACACCGGAATCAGAGCGGCTTCCGCGGCGTCTGCGCCCGCGACCACCACCCCAACCCGGCGAATTGCCGCGAGGTAGGCGATCGTCACCACGTTCATCCGAGGGTCCCGATCGGGATCGCCATAGGCGCCGAGCTGGGTCAGCAAGCTCGCGCTGTCGACGCCGGTTTCCTCGGCAAGCTCCCGCTTCGCCGCCTCGTCCAGCGTTTCGGCGGGACGTTTGAAGCCGCCCGGGATTGCCCACATGCCCTCGAACGGGGCGACTCCACGGCGCACGAGCAACACGTGGAGCCGTTTGTTGGACATGGTCAAGATCACCACATCCACAGTTACCGCGAAGGCCGGGAACTCCGAGGGGTCGTAGTTCGCCGGCATTCGTGGGTCGTTCGTTTTAGTCGTCATGACGATTACCTTACCAGTAAGTTATGGTCTTGTCAACCAGAACTACTGTGAGACGACTCCCTGGTTCAGACCCGCGAGCTGGAGCGAAGTTTTACGTCGGCTTCGCAATGCGACACGAGGTTCTTCTGCACCGGTGTTCGTGGCACCTTCGTCGCTGGCGAGCCAACCGCGTGGCCTCGACCCCCGTGCGAGGTGAGTGTCTGCGCCTTCAGAGCGAGCGCGAAGAGTGCGCTCACCCAGGAACTGAGCTGCCCCGGAGAATTGAACTGCGCACTGCGACGCCGCTCCTCAGCCTCTGCGCGGAGCTCGCGCTGAAATTGTTCAACGATTCGAACTTGTATGTATGGGTCCACGACCTGCTCCTTGTGTGTGCGGCTGGCTCCGCCAGGGAGCTGCGATAGATCGACAGTCTCTCGGCACCGCTGTTTGGATGGTTTTGGTCTTCACGACTCTTACCTTACCATCAAGTTATAGTCTTGTCAACCATAACCTTGCCGAGGCCCCTCCGCGCGAGCCGTGAGCCTTGTGCCGGCAT
>DHWR01000247.1:2838-3974 GCA_002413265.1 Chloroflexi bacterium UBA5177 | reverse complement strand
GCCTACGAGATTGAGTTCGTGGCAGGGAATGGGCGGACCGTCGCCGTAGAGACTCTGAGCGCCAGTGAGGTTGAACCCTTCGCGGGACAGCAAATCCTACATGCGCGCCGACTGGCTGAGACCTAAGCGAAGCTGACTTGGGCTACGCCGAGCGTCGCATACCAGCGGATCGTATTCTATAGCCGGGCAACTACGATCATCGTCTCCATAGGCCCACGAAATCCGTCCTGCGTGGAAAAGCGTTCGATCTCTTTCAGCGCCGCGGCAAAGGCCTCGTCCCGGAGCTCTTCGTGCTCGGCAAGAACCCCCGCCGATGGAGTGGCCGACCATTGACGGGTCAGATACTCATCAGCGGACGGGTACTCGATTTCGATCCTGACCGGCTGCAGAGACTCTAGTCGGAAGCCGGCCTGCTCCAGCAACGGCCCGAAGACGTCTTCCTCACCGAATCCAAATCCGACCCCGGGAGTCACGTCGGGAAACCGACCGAAGAACTTCTCGATTACCGAGGCTGTTGCCCGATTGACCGGGTTGTACTCGTGGCTCCTCCACGAGCTGAACGCCAGCGTGCCCTCGGGTACCAGAACCCGCCGAATCTCCTGCAAGGCCTTTGGCTTGTCGGGAAAGAATTGCATTCCTTGGTGGATGACCACGAGATCAATCGACCCATCCGCAAGGGGCAAATCGTCGGCGTAGGCTTCGATCCAGGTCACGTTGCCGGGTGTCGGCAAGGCCCGCGCCACCCCCAGCATCTCGATGCTCGGATCCACCCCGGTGACCGAACCCTCCGGCTGGACGGTCGGCGCCACCATTCGCGACAACTCCCCGGTTCCGCAAGCCACGTCCAGGACCCGGTTCCCCGGTCGGGGCTCGGCAGCCTCCAGAAGGCGCTTTGCAAACGGTCGAATAACTGCCGGAACCACGTACGTCTGATAATTCACGGCGACGCCGTGAGCTACCGTCCAGTAGGCTGGCTGCTTCACTCTCACCTCCCCATCACCGTCCGCATAAGCATAGACCTCGAACATCGAGTCTTCGCAGCCCTCTTTACATGCTGCTAGCCGCAAGGACGGCGCGTATCGCTTCGCGTATGGTCAACTGCGTTCGCCCCCGACCGGAAGTAACGAATCCGTCTC
>DHWR01000247.1:2214-2583 GCA_002413265.1 Chloroflexi bacterium UBA5177 | reverse complement strand
GGCGAGCATGTGAACAATCACGCCGACGGCACGTACCGATGCGCCGGATGCGGAGCCGTGCTTTTCGAGTCAGGCACCAAATTCGAGTCGGGTACCGGTTGGCCTTCCTTTTATGATGCCGCCAACCGCGAGAACGTCGAGCTTCACGAGGACCGGAAGTTCTTCATGACCCGAACTGAAGTGACCTGCAAGAATTGCGGAGGCCACCTCGGACACGTCTTCAATGACGGTCCTGCCCCGACCGGACTCCGCTACTGCATCAATTCAGCCGCGCTGGCATTTGATCCGGAAAACACCGCCGGCTGACCTTCTACTCCCCTAGAGGCCTCTGACAGGCGTTTCCATCTCGCTTTCGGATGCGGGTACTCC
>DHWR01000247.1:1552-1931 GCA_002413265.1 Chloroflexi bacterium UBA5177 | reverse complement strand
AGGTTGTACGAGGTGTACAGCTCCTGTCTTATCATGCCGAACTCCTTTCGTCGCCAACCTGTGAACTACGCTCCGAGGCAGCGCGAGCCGTGCCACCTCAGAGATGTCGCAAGAAGGCGGACGGATCCGCCAGAAATGCTCGAAGGAGCTCCACCTGCTCTACCTCGCCATAGCTGACCTCTCTCGCCGATCCTCCGTCGAAGCTCAGGATGGTGGCCGAAGGGAAGGCCATGAGAATCGGTGAATGAGTGGCGATGATGAACTGCGAATCCTCGGCCACCATTTCCTTGAGGAGTGAGAGGAAGGCAAGCTGTCTCTGGGGGGAGAGCGGCGTGTCTGGCTCGTCCAGTAGGTAGAGCCCGCCGGGCACGAAGCGCTG
>DHWR01000247.1:0-1414 GCA_002413265.1 Chloroflexi bacterium UBA5177 | reverse complement strand
CGACCAGCCCTGCCATGCGCCGGCCGAAATTAAACACGTCCTCCGCACGCAGGAAGAAGCCGCGGTGCGTGCGCTTCGTCCAGCTAAACCTGAGTCGTTGAGCGAGCTCGCGAGCCGGCTGGAGATTCTCGTCGCGCGCGATATCGGCTCCGCCCACCGCCACTGACCGCACCCCCACCGCGATCGACTCCAGCAGTGTCGACTTTCCGCTGCCGTTCTCGCCGACGAACAGGGTAACCGGCGAGTGAAAGGTCAGCCGGTCCAGAGACTGTATGACGGGCACTGAAAATGGGTAGCCTTCAGGCAGTGCCTCACGGCGCAGTTGAACAGAACGAAGGAATATCAGAAGGCGTTCCCTCCCTACAGCCTCTCAGTATGAGATGCTCCAGCCGCTGCCTGCAGACATAGAGGCGCTCCCAATGCGGAGGTAGGCTGGATCGCGGTGAGTGACGAGATTCCACGTGCGGGGACGAGAACTCGCGTCGCCGCTCTCTACGACATACACGGCAACCTCCCGGCTCTGGACGCCGTGCTGAGCGAGCTCGACGTCTTCGACCCCGATCTCATCGTCATCGGGCCGTGACATTGCGCTTGGTCCCATGCCGGGCGAAGCGCTCGACCGGCTGTCCGGCCTCGATCGCGACCTGCTCTGGTTGCAAGGGAACGCCGATCGCGAGCTCGTCCGGCGGTTCCACGCGGGTCCAGCGTCCACAGCGCGGGGGTCACGCGAGCTATGGCAGAGTCTTTCAGCCTGGGCAGCGGGCAGGCTTTCCCTCCAACACCGAGACCTTTTAGCTCAACTTCCTCCGACCCTCTCCGTCGATATCGAGCGTCTTGGGCCGGTCCTCTTCTGCCACGGCTCCCCCCGCAGCGACGAGGAGATGATCACCGCCATCTCAAGTGAGGAGCGACTTCAAGACATCTTGAGGGATGTCGAACAACCCGTTATGGTCTGCGGACACACTCATCATCAGTTCGACCGCAGAGCTGCCGGCAAACGGATCGTCAACGCCGGCAGCATTGGGATGCCATACGAAGGCGTATCGGGGGTAGCCTGTTGGGCGTTGCTCGGACCCGACGTTGAGCTGAGGCAGACGCCGTACGACTTCGTCGAAGCATGTGATGGCATCCGGCACTCCGGCTTCGCCGCAGCCGACGAGCTGATCGCCTACCTAGCTTCGCCGCCCTCCGCGCGCGAGGTCGCCAACCTCTTCGAAAGTGCCGCAAGCGAAGCCTGATGTCGTATGTTCCCTCGCCGCAGACACGCGACCTTAAATTACTCCCAAAGTGCCATTAGAATCGGAGCGACAAGCGCGACGTTAGAAGGAGGCGAAGTGGCGTCACCCCAGGCGCAGCAGTGGATGCCGCGGGAGCAGTGGGATGCCCTAGTACGTGGCGAGAACTGTCCCCTCTG
>DHWR01000246.1 GCA_002413265.1 Chloroflexi bacterium UBA5177 | reverse complement strand
GGACAATCTTGGTGACCTGCCGCCACGGCGAGCAGCAGTCACCAAAGCGTCGAGCCAGGCCTCGCCGGCATGACGGCTATCCGGCGAGGAGGCGGCAAACAGTCCCCCGTCCAGCACCCAGGCACCGGCAGCCGGGTGTGAACAGAACTCCCCCACGATCTCATCCACGACCAGGGCTTCGGCATCGACCATTTGGGGATCCGTGAACAGCTTCCGCGGCTCCAGATTGGTGAAGCCGCGGCCATTGAAGACCTCGCGGTCGCCGGCGGTCAGTGGGTCGAGGGTCCAGTGCGGCAGCCACAGAAGCCGCCCGACGAGCACCGAGAGCAAGCGGAGCCGGAGCGTGAGGGAGTATTCCGCCGCTTCATCGAGCAGCATCTCCAGCGATCGCATGGGGGCCGCGGGAACCGTATCGGCACGATCTTGGAACTCGGCCCACGGCAGAGCTACCTGCAGCTGGGTCAGGCCGATGCCGGCGGCGAGATCGAAGTCGAAACGAAGATCGTCGCGAGTGCCGTGCTTCCACCAGTACAAGCCGGTCCGCCTCGGCCAATAGGTGACCGGCGCCAAGAAGCGATCAGCCCGCTGAGGCGGAGGTGATGGAGCTGAAGCGCCGATCGCCGCTACCCCTGGATACTACCCGGCGGGGACTCGAATGGGTTGTTTTCGTCCCACTCTTCTTCGAACCCCTGAACCTCTTCAGCCCAGTAGACGCCGGTCAGATGAGAAATCACGTCGTCGGGTACACCGGTGGTCGCCTCAATTGACAGCCGAGTGTGGTCGCCCACTTCTTCATGTGAGATCTTGATCTCCCAGGCCATGACTCCTCCTTCTAATCAGCTCGGCTCGTCGACCTTCAGCTTGGCGTGTCCGTTCTGACCGGGACAAAAGTGCGGCTCACCCGTTAACGGTGTGCCACAGAGCACACATCGAGGTCTGCTCGCCGCAACAATCTTCTCGATCTCGGCATGAAGAGTTTGCAGATGGACTCGGTCGGACTGGAAGGTGATGGTCTCGAGATCAAATGCAGACTCGAAGTCACCGGCCTCGACCAAGAACGAATTGCTCTCCTGGTTGTACGCAATGGACAGTTCCCCGGCTCGAACTTCCAACTCGCCCAGGAAGGTGCTGCCCGGCTCCATCACGGTCTCACGATTGGTCCCCGGGAGCCTGGTAAGCAGCTCCTCGATGGCGCTTCCCAACATCGTGACTTGGTATTTCTCAAGCCAGAGAGACACCGTGCCACCCGTCTTGGAGATGTGAATCCGAAAGGTCCGCTGCCCCGGCTCTCCGAATGACTCAATTTGAAAGTCGTCAACCCGGCCGAGGTCCAACCGCTGGTTGTTCACGCCCTAATTATAGGCGCGAGGTTGGAAGTTTCCTTTGGCTCACCAGCGATAAGGGACGGCTTTGTAGCGAGGATCGGGGAAACGCTCCGAAGAGACCAAGCGCTCGACGCGCAGCACGAGAGCGCGCCACTCGACAGTGGAGATGAGTCTCCGAAGATCGCCGGCCTCGCGGCGTCGAGGATTCCGCAGCTCATCCCGCAGAGACTGTAAGGCTTCCAGGTCCTGTGCAGTTATCGGGTCGCTCGAGAAGTGCCATAAGACGGTCCGTAGCTTGGGCTGCTGGTGAAAGGTCAGCCCGTGATCGATGGTCCAGAGCTTGCCGCCTTCGCCGAGCAGGCAGTGCTCGCCTTTGCGATCTGCGTTGTTCACGACCAGATCCAGGAGAGCGACTCTTCGCAGTTCCGCGACCGCCACTTCGCCCGAGGAATAGGCCTCGACGAAGAGCTGCAGCGAGCCGATTCCATAGCGGCCGGATGTCTCCACGGTCGCAGGCACGAGCTCCCACCCGAGGAGCTCGCTGACCAGATAGGTGCCGATTTCGCGGCGGTACAGGCTCCCGGGCGAGAAGTCGTACAGTGGATATTCGCCTCGCGAGGGTTTGTAGACGGCGTAGCTTTCCCCGGCGTCTCCCGCTTCCACAGTCACTAGGAAGGTGTGATTGCTGCCGTAATAAATGGGCCGGATCGCGGTATGCGTGGCCCGCCGAAGCAGCTCCACAAGGTCGGGACGGAGCGGATGCCAGGCGCTGGCTCCGACCTGGAAAGCGTCCGGCGGGGGCAGGGATTCTGCACTGTTCATGTTGGCTCGTCGCTGTGACTCAGTGTAGTGGGCGGCAAGGCGAGCCGCGAGATTGATGGTCTACTATCATTCACGTGCAGCATCCCAAGGGGCAAGCAGCAGGTTGAAACGGACGAGCGCAGCCGCGGCCAACCGCTTAGCGTCGCTTCGCGATATCGCGCGATCGCTCCCGGAAACCCCGGGCGTGTATCTGTGGCAGAACGAAGACGGCGTGGCGCTGTACGTCGGCAAGGCTGTCAATGTGCGGAGCCGCGTCATGTCCTATTTCTCGGCCATGCGCCGCGACCGTCGAGTCCGAGACATGGTGTCCAGAGCCCACGGTATTCGGCACGAAGTCGCGGCCACGGAGCTCGAGGCGCTATTTCGAGAGTCGGCTCTGATCAAGGAGCTAAAGCCGTACTTCAATCGAGCTCTGCTCGTGTCGCGGCCCGCCCACTACCTCAAGCTAGACCGTTCAAAACCCGATCCCGTGCTGCAATCCGCGCGTGAGGCATCGGACGATGGATGCGACTACTTCGGGCCGTTTCGCTCCGGCCAGACCTTGCGGGAGACGATCGCGTATCTCCACGACGTCCTTCCTCTGCGCAAGTGCGCCGCGCAAAAGCCGCGTTGCAAACCCTGCGTGTACCACCAGATGAACACCTGCGCGGCTCCCGCACTTGGCGGTATATATCGCGAGCGCCACGAGGAAGCTCTGGAGAAGCTCTTCGACTTGCTGGATGGCCGCGAGGATCGAGTCGCCATATGGCTGCAGGAGAAGAGAGACCGCCTCTCAGACTCTTTGCTCTTCGAAAGAGCGGCGGAAATCCAGCAACGCATCGATGCCTTTCAGCAGGCTAGACGTCGAGACGCAATCTTGGAGGCCGCCATGCAATGTCGCTGCGTTCTCGTGAACCATCAGCCCTTCGAGGACGAGGCAAGTAGACTGCTGCTGGTCGCCCACGGCCATGTAGTGTCCACGCGCGAGATTCTCGCCCCCGACGCAAAGGAGGTGGCCGGCTGGTTGCGCGCTCACGGGCCGGTGATCCGGTCACTGACCGTTCAGCAGAGCCCGGTCGACGCGGCACTCGTGTTCCGGCGCTGGGTCAACTCGAATCGCCGCCAGGTGAAATGGGTGGCCATGCCGTCCCTGGATCGATCCGAGGACGTGCTGGAACGCGTCCGCTACGTCCTGCAGAAGGACGCTCCTGGAAACGTCGCTTTCGCCTAGTCCGGCTTATTGCTGCTCGGCGAGCTTTTGAGGTGGAACGAGTCGAGGCAAGAGGCCGAAACCGGAGCTGCCTCGTTCCTTCCTCTCGAGCGTCCGGCAGAAGATCTCGATTTCGCCGGGAGTCAGGCTCAGGAAGACGATACCGCCAACCACCCCGGCGACGGCCACCGCGGGCACGGCCACCAGCTGGTTGATGCCGAGCTCCTGCCGCATAACAAAGTGGTCCTTGCGCGCAAGGACCACGCTGCCCAGCAGCTGCTCGTGAGCATCAAATACGTGCATTCCGAACTGTATCGGTCCACGACGTGGGGAGCGTCGTTGCACGGTGCTTCCTCCTCGCGCACACGGCGTACTGGAGACATTGAAGCAGGAGTTCAAGGTTCTGTCAAGAAGAGATTGCCGGCCTTGTACAAACCGTTTTGTGGTTTCGAAGACATGAACATATAAAGGAGATGTTGATTGGCGC
>DHWR01000309.1:4726-14343 GCA_002413265.1 Chloroflexi bacterium UBA5177 | reverse complement strand
GACCACGCGGTCCGAGCCGTCCAATGTGCCATGGACATGACCGCTCGAGTCGACCACATTAACGATCAGCTGCGCGCGAAGGGACAACCGTCCGTGGCCTTCGGTATCGGGGTGAATAGCGGGGAAGCGGTGGTCGGCCAGATGGGAAGTACCTTCCGGAAGCAGTTCGACATCATCGGGGACACGGTGAACACGGCCGCGCGTCTCTGCAGCGCAGCCGGCCGGATGGAGACCATAGTCGGGCAGGGCACCTGGGAAGTGCTCGGAGACCGGCTGACGGTCGAGGAGACGGAACCTCTCAGGTTAAAGGGCAAGAGCGACACTATCCGGACCTTCTTGGTACTTGGGCTGGCGGAAACCCCCGCCCCTGCACCGTGGCTCGAGCAGAGCGCAGCTCCCGCCTAGCAGAAATCCACTTGGCCGTCGAGTGAACTCCTACGCGTCCCTGGCACTCCCCGCTAGCGGATCATTACGCTTGATGCGAGCAGTCGCCCTTTGGCGGACGATTGTGTGGAGGGAACCATGGCAATAGTTCATGCGAAATTCGATTGCAGTCACGAAGTCGACGTTGACGTCTCCATCGACGAGGACGTCGAAGTGCCTCCCATGGTTCGCGGTCTGGGCAAGTGTGCGGATTGCAGCGGCGAGGAAAATCTTGTGCCGGTGTCCGGGGTGGCACCACAGCCCGGCGGCGATCACCTCATCGTCGATTCAGTCATGCTGATTCCTGTCTGATCTACTGACCTCCCATTCGGTCGCAAAACGGCCCCGGAACGCGAGAACGTTATGCTATACTTTTGATAGCAATAGGAAACAGGGCAACCCCGTTGCGGGTTGCTTTTTTGTGTGAGGAATCCTTTGAGCCCCATCCGCGACGACATTCGAAATCTTGCCATCATCGCCCACGTCGATCATGGCAAGACGACTCTTGTCGACGGCATGCTCAAGCAGAGCAACGTCTTCCGAGAGAACGAGCAGGTGGGAACGCTCATCCTCGACTCCAACGACTTGGAGCGCGAGAAGGGCATCACGATCCTTGCGAAGAACACTTCGGTTCGCTACCGAGGCACCAAGATCAACATCATCGACACGCCGGGCCACGCTGACTTTGGTGGGGAGGTCGAGCGTGTTCTCAACATGGCGGACGGTTGCCTTCTCCTGGTCGACGCGGCTGAAGGCCCCATGCCCCAAACCCGCTTCGTACTGAAGAAGGCACTCGAGATCGGTCTCAAACCGATCGTCGTCGTAAACAAAATCGACCGACCGAATGCGCGCGTGGCCGAGGTGCTCCATCAGACTCAGGACCTTTTCCTGGAGCTGGTCACCGAATCAGATCAGCTCGACTTCCCCGTGATTTACGCGGTGGCAAAGAACGGGACCGCTGCCGCGAGCCTCGATGATCCACAGGAGAACTTGCAGCCACTCTTCGACAAGATTGTGTCGGTCGTGCCGCCTCCAAGAGTTGAAGAAGGTCCTCTCCAGCTCCTGGTTACCGCGCTGGGCTACGACTCATACCAGGGGCGGATTGCCATGGGCAGGATAACTCGCGGCGCCGCCGCGCCGGGCGCAAACGTTGCGGTCATTGGCCGGCATGGCACGCTGCGCAGCGGCAAGATAGTGGCGCTTTACACCTTCGAAGGGTTGGCCCGAGTGCCGGTGGAAAGAGTCGAAGCCGGAGACATCGTCGCGCTGACCGGAATCGAAGATGCTTCTATCGGTGAGACCATTGCGGCCTCTGACCAGCCCGATGCGCTTCCCTTTATCGAGATAGAAGAGCCCACCGTCCGGATGACCGTTGGCGTAAACACCTCTCCCTTCTCGGGACGCGAGGGAACAATGGGCACATCTCGGCAGCTTCGAGACAGGCTTTATCGGGAGCTTCAGACCAATGTGGCGATGCGCGTCGAGGACACCGACCGAGCCGACAGCTTCCTGGTTTCGGGTCGTGGCGAGCTTCATCTGGCCATCCTCGTGGAGACTATGAGGCGAGAAGGGTACGAATTCCAGGTCTCACGACCTGAGGTCATTACGCGGATTGTCGATGGGCATGTCCACGAGCCCTTTGAGGATCTGATCATCGAGACTGACGAGGAACACATGGGCTTCGTCACTCAGGCGATGGCTGCACGGCGTGGCACCATGACCAACATGCACCAGGAAGAGAACGGTGAGGTTCGTCTCGAGTTCATCATTCCTACGCGTGGTCTGATTGGTTTCCGGAATGAGTTCCTTACCTCGACTCGGGGTAACGGCATCCTGGCAAGCATTTTTGTCGGCTACCGTTCGTACGCGGGAGACATCAGTAGCTACCGCATGGGAGCCCTGGTTGCCCTCGAAGAAGGGCAGGCAGTGTCGTATGGTCTTGCCAATGCTCAGGACAGGGGCTCGACCTTTGTAGAGCCTGGGACGCCGGTGTACGGGGGCATGATCGTCGGGATGAATAGCAGAGGTGACGACATCGTCGTTAACGTCTGCAAGGACAGGAAGAAGACGAACATGCGATCTTCCACCTCCGAGATCTTGGTGCGTCTGACGCCTGCAACTTTGCTCAGCCTAGAGCAGTCACTTGACTTCATTCAGGACGATGAGCTGGTCGAAGTAACTCCTCAAAACATCCGGCTTCGCAAACGCGTTCTCAACCACGAGCAGCGAGTGAAACAGGCGCGACGCTCCGCCTAAGGCGCACGCTGCACGCGGCCCCGTTGATGCCGTGGTACGCTATGTCCACTGACGACAGGGACAGGAGCAGATAGTGGCTGCGATCCCACGCGAGCAGCTGATCGGCGCGGCGGCCGAAGTCCTGCGTGGCAACGATCTGGGGGGATCGACCAAACCTGCGCCCGGGCTCTATCCACACCAGTGGAACTGGGATTCCTGCTTCATCGCCATCGGCCTGTCGCATGTCTCCTTTCACCGCGCCGCACAGGAGATCCGTTCCCTGCTGAAGGGTCAGTGGCGCAACGGGTTGGTGCCGCAGATAGTATTCAACCCAGAGGCCGGAGGCTATTTCCCGGGGCCGGATGTGTGGCTAAGTGAGCGATCTCCAGACGCTCCAACAGGAGTCCAAACATCGGGAATTACTCAGCCCCCGGTGCTCGCCACGGCGGTGCTTCGTGTGTACGAGAGTGCTCAGGATCAGTCCGAAGGCCTGGACTTCCTTCGAGCGGTGTATGCCTCCGTTGTGGCTTACCATCGCTGGCTCTACGAGGAGCGCGATCCTGACGGCAGCGGACTCGTCGTTGTCGTTCACCCCTGGGAATCCGGGCTCGACAATTCTCCCCCTTACCTGCACGCCGGCAGCCGCGTACAAATGGCCTACAAGCCGAACTACGAGCGGCTCGACCTTTTGCACGTAGCCGCGAAAAACCGTCCAACCAACAAGGACTACGATCTGTTCGTTTATCTCCTCGAACAGATGCGCGAGCTGAATTGGGATCAGAAGCGGTATCTCCAGAGCGCCCCGCTCCAGGTTCAGGATGTCCTTTTCAACTCGATTCTGTGTCGGGCAGATCGAGATTTGGCCGAGATTAGCAAGCTGCTAGGCGAGGATCATGCACAGGCTGATGCCTGGCACGCTTCCACGGCGAGCGCCATTGAAAGGCAGCTTTGGGACGAAGCCGACGGCACGTATTACAGCTTCGACAGGGTTGCCGGAGAACTGCTGCGCGACGATACCATCGGCGCTTTTCACACGTTGTATGGCCTCGCGGCAAGCGACGCCAGAGCGAAGACGCTGATCGAACGCCACTTCCTAAACGCATCCGAATACCGCCCGAAGGACGGCTTTTCCACGCCAACTACAGCTCTCAATTCACCGTGGTTCAACCCCGAGAACTACTGGCTTGGGCCCGTTTGGATAAACACCAATTGGATGGTCATGCACGGGCTGGCCTCGTATGGGCGGCGGGACCTCGCAGAAACACTAAAACGTGACTCTCTATCTCTCATCGCCAAGAGTGGCTTCCGCGAGTACTTCAACCCGATCAGCGGCGAAGGCTACGGAACCGACAGCTTCAGCTGGAGCGCCGCCTTATCGATCGACTTACTCAGCTCGGGCTCGGTGACAGGCTAGAAAAAGGCTAGACGAACGGCCACGAAGCAGCAGTAAATTCCGAGCAATGCGCCCCCTTCCAAGCGAGAGAGGGTTTGGCGAGTGGCTAGCAGAAGTACGGCTGCTGCCGTCATACCGAACATCCAAGGCCCATCGAGTACTCGGGCGGCATGAGAAGCATGAAGCGAAACGAAGAGGGACGGCAGACCCACGCCCAAGGCTACATTGATGGAATTACTGTTGAACGCGGAGGCGACGGCGGCCGAAGCATGACCGCGACGCGCCAGCGAAACCGAGGCCCAGGTGTTCGGCAGACTGGTTGCAATGGCGAGCACGAAGGTGCCGATGACGCTGGGAGGCACGCCAAGGCGTGGGCCTAGAGCCAAGGACGACCGCACCAGGATGTCGCTGCCGGCCACGATGAATACGGCGCAGACCACAATCAAAGCCACCGTTACTCGCGGCGTGTGGTGGACCTCCGGAAGCTCGGGATCATCCGTCACCATTGCCACCTTGACCAGGTCATCGCGTCCGAACACATGAAGTACACGCACCGGGCCGAGCGTGACGGCCACGAGGTAGCCGGCCAAGATCAGTAGCGCTAAAAGGGCTAAAGGCACGCGCGCACCCGGCACGAACAAAAGCCCGATCGTCAGTGCCGCGAGCACGATGCTTACTCCACCATCGAGGGTGAGACGATAGGGGCCGGTGCGGAGGCCCCCGGTAACGATCGCGCTAAAACCGAGAAGAGCCGCAAGGTTATAGATGTTGGAGCCCAACACCACGCCAAGACCCACGGCGGTCGAACCACTGGTGAGCGCCAGGATCGCTGAGGTCACCTCCGGCGCGTCGGCTCCGAGCGCCACCAGAAAGCCGAGAAAACCAGCGGACAGGCGGTAGGTGTGGCCGATAGCAGCGGCGTACTGGACGAGCTTCTCAGAAGAATAGAGAGCCGTTGAGAGCCCAAGCAGCCAGGCAATGCACAGAAGTGCCGTCTCTATGAAGGCTCTCCGGATCGGCGCGGCCGGTCGCTAAAGACCATCCGAGTTGGATACGTGGTTACCCAGCCAGTGTCCAGGCGAACCACCGCTCTGCCCTCACGCATCGCCAGCAAGACGCCACGGAACTCGTGACCATCGGGCGTCCGAACCACTATCCGCTCGCCGACCTGGGGAAGTCTCTCCGAATCCTCCGTCACGGCTTGACGTCCCTGCGATCAGGCAATCGTAGGTCGCGCGAAGAGCAGCGCGGCATTCGACCCTCCGAAGCCAAACGAGGTGCTGAGGGCGAAGTCTATCTCTTCTCGACGTCCCGACGGAGGCAGGACATTCAATCTGCATTCATCGTCTACAGCGCTCAGATTTGCGGTTCCTGGGAGGAACCCGCAGCGTAGAGCCATAGCCGTGATTCCCGCCTCGATAGCGCCGGATGCGCCCAGCGCATGTCCATACAGGCCCTTTGTCCCACTCACCGGAACACGAGCGCCGTTCTCTCCCAGAGCGCTTCGCAGAGCACGGGCTTCGGCCATGTCACCGAGACGCGTGCCGGTCGCGTGGGCATTCACGTAGCCGAGGTCCGAGACCGAGACGGCCGCGTCATCCAGGGCCAGGCGAACTGCTCGGGCGGCTTCGCTCCCGTCCGGGCGCGGAGCGGTCATGTGATAGGCGTCATTGGTCTGACCGTATCCAACGAGCTCCGCATAAACCTGGGCGCCACGCTTCTCAGCGGCCTCCCCCTCCTCCAGGATCAGAACAGCAGCCCCCTCGCCCATGACGAAGCCGTCCCGAGCAACGTCGAATGGCCGTGAGGCGCACGTCGGGTGATCGTTTCGCGCGGACATCGCCTTGATGAGCGAGAAGGAGCCAAAGACCAATGGAGCGAGCGGAGCTTCCACCCCACCCGCGAGCATGACGTCCGCCTCCCCGCGCCGGATGATCCTAAACGCCTCCCCGATAGCCATCGCCCCAGAGGCGCACGAATTAGCATTCGCCAGATTTGGGCCGCGCACGTCCAGATCGATAGCGACATTTGCGCCACTGGCTCCGCCGTAAACGGCGACGGCAAGCATGGTGTCAACAGACCGGATCCCCCCATTCATGTATCGGACGTGTTGACCCTCTGCATACGACAGCCCCCCTAGAGCCGAGCCCATGGAGACGCCGACACGAGAGCGGTCTTGCCTGTCCAGGGATATGCCCGCGTCCAGCATGGCCTGTCGCGACGCCGCCACGCCTAGCTGCGCGAACCGATCGAGCTTACGCACCGTGCGCTGCTCCATGTAGTCACGCGGGTCGAAGTCCTCAATCTGGGCTGCGTTTTGCGAACGAAATTCGCTCGGATCGAACCGAGTGAGGCGACGCACGGCGCTCCGCCCCTCAGACACCCCTTTCCACAGACCAGCGGCGCCGTGTCCGATGGGAGTGATGGCGCCTATCCCGGTTATGACCACACGACGAAGCATGTTGACGCTCAGCTCTTCCGCCGAGAACTGCTCTCAGCCTCTACTTTGATTCCACGCAGCGTCTTGTCTGCGATGGCGGCCACGAAAACACGGCCCAGAATGTAGGACGACAATGGGTTACGGAGCCACCAGCGAGGTGAGGATAATGCGTGATCGATCGTCACCATCGTGCCTCGGTCTGCCGCTCGCATGCGCCAGACAACCTTCATTCCCGTGGTGACTCCCTCAATGTGTTCGTAACGCACCTCCTGGGCCTTTGTATCGAGCGTCTGCTTGGCCGTCCAGCTGACCGGAATGTATAGGTGTGAGGCTCCCATTTTCACCACACGCTCGCAGTCGGGTACTGCCACTCGCGGCCCCGAAAGCACGCTCACATACCGATAGTGATCGAGTAGGCCCGGCCAATCCTCCACCGCGCCTGCCAGTCGAAAGACGACCTGCGGCAGTGCATCCATCTCGGCCTGATTAAGGGTATGCAGAGTCGACAGCTTCAAGGCCGAAGGGCCGACCAGAGCATGCTCGGATGCAAGAATTGACCCGCGTCCTCTACGTCCCCGAGTACGTTTGCCAGGGTCGACAGCGCTGCTTCACGCCTCCGAAGGCGGGAAATGGCGTAATCGAGCGCGGCAGGGTGCTGCACGAACACCTGCACCAGTGCAGTCACCGCGGACTTCCTCCGAAACTCTCGCGTCCGAAGCCGATCGTACATGGAGAAGTCAACGATATCGGGAACGGACAGGACGATCTCCGCTGTTTCTGCCGCGAGCTGCGCGCCACGAAGCGCTCGGTAAATGCCTTCACCAGTGAAGGGGTCGAAGAAGCCGGCCGCATCGCCAACCAAGAGTGCGCCAGGGGCCGAGGCATGGGAGGCACGACTGCCGATCGGAGCAACCCCGCGAACAGGAGAAACCAATCGGGCTCCGGAAAGGACGGCGTGAAGCCGCTCATGACGGGCGATCCACGCGTCGAAAAAGCTGGCAACGCTGAGTCGGGATCGCTTCAGGGCAGACACCGGCACCACCATCGCGACGTTGAAGAGCCCTCCCGGTAGCGGAGCGATGCCGCAGTAGCCTTCGCGAGTCACGTGCATCTGACCATACGAGCCGTCGAGTGCCACCCCTTCTGCATGCGCGACCAAGCCCATCCGAAACGGCCAGCGGGGAACACGAGCCATCCCAAGGCTGCGGCTGGTTGTCGAACGATGTCCGTCGGCAACGACCGTAACCGGCGCGCGAAACTGCATGCTCCGGCCGGAAGTCGAGCCCATGACGCCACGAACGCGGCCGTCGTCACGCATCACCGCATGCGCTACAAACCCTTCGTGCAACTGCGCGCCCGCATCTACCGCCGCTCGAACGAGTGCTTCATCGAACGTGTGACGGGGGAGCGAAGCTGCGCACTCCGCTCGGCCCGACTGCGAGTAACTGAGCCGCAGGATCTTTCCGGACGGAGAGATCACGTCCATGCCGCTGACCTGTCTGGCTCCTCGTAGAACCTGCGTCTCCAACCCGATGTCCTCCAAAACTCGCCGCACACCGGGACTCAAATACTCCGCGCATGCCTTGGGACGGGGGAAGTGCTGGCGATCGAGAAGTGCGACACGATGTCCTTGGCGCGCGAGAAGGTACGCAGTCGTTGC
Source organism: Chloroflexi bacterium UBA5177 (assembly GCA_002413265.1). GTDB lineage: Bacteria > Chloroflexota > UBA5177 > UBA5177 > UBA5177 > UBA5177. Next base: position 6,192 of record DHWR01000309.1, on the reverse strand, counting down.
TCCAGCAGGACCCGCGCCGACCACCGCCACATCCCAGTCACCGCTCATGTTCTGCCTTGATGGCGATCAAGCTCTGGCGAAAAAAGAGGTGGCGACGGACCCTCACTCCGGATATGCCCGCCACTTCCGCCAGAGTTGCTAACTCTGACGGTGTGTATGAGCGGAGCACCGACAGAGGGCCGTCGTGGCGCGTTACCCAACTTCGAGCCGTGAGCCGCGTAGCTAACCGAGCTGCAAGGTAAGCCGTGCGAGACCTGTAGAGGTCGGTGATCACAATGCCGGCACGCGCCACTCGCCACATCTCCATAAGAACGCTCCGGGCGTCGGACGGTTCGAAGTGGTGCAGCGCCAGACAGCTCTGCACGACATCGAAAGATCGATCGGGCCAGGGCAGATGGCGCGCGTCAGCCAGGCACAGTTCCACCTCGTCGTGGGAGATGAGGTTCCTGGCCTCCGATAGGACCTCTCGACTTACATCGATCGCGGTCACCTGGAGTTGGAAGCCGGCGCGCTCAGCCCACTTCAGCTGGGCAAGGGGAACGTCGGCGGAGCCGGTGGCGACGTCCAATAACGTGACTGCCGGTCGGCCGGCAACTATCTGCAGCAGACAGCGAATGGCCAGCGATGTTCCGCCGAACCGCACGTTCATCCGACGTATGTCAGCCAGGTTCTCGGCAATTTCCGACGAAATGGAGGCAGGTGAGTCGAGAAGCTCTAGGGCAGAGCTTCGCGAGGATGGCCTGGACACGCATTCCGCCTCAAGCCAGGTTGCTCGGGCGTTTCAAATACCCGGGCATCTTCGGTAGATCCGTACCGGCAATCAGAAACGCGTCGTTGGGCGGGTACGGCGTGATCGATTTGTCGTACGAGTAATGGTGGTGCGATGCCCAGTACGCGTACGCGCTCTCGATGGCGTTGCACAGGCTATCCAGTTCAATACTTGCCTGGAACAACTTCACGTTGGGATCGATGGTGTCGCGCGAATCGATTGCGTCGACCACCCGACACGCGGCTTGTTCGCGCTGGAAGTAGGAAAGAATTCCCCCTTTGTCACCACGTAGATAGTCGGCCTTGAAATGAACATAGATCGGTTGCAAGGTCGCGTAGGCGCTCCGAACCTGCACCAAGTCCTCGGATGTGTAAGCTTGCGTGCCCCGGCATCCGGCGATCCCCAGGCCAAGCAAGATGAGGAACACTGTTTGTCGCATTGCACGACATTCTAATCGCGAAGGACCGCCCTTACCTCGCTCCAGCTCGATGAAACGGCACGCTGCCGGTGCCAGAGGAAGCAAGGAACACTGCGCTGCCTGTTCGTCACGTCGAAGCAGTCACACACTGACATATATTCTCCGATGTCCGTATAATGTCAGGGAAGCAGGTCGCGCGTAGTGCATTTGCATCATGTCAGCCGAATGGATGGCGTGTACGATGGCTACAATGGATGCCCTGGAACCTTACTTTGGGGG
>DHWR01000309.1:0-4493 GCA_002413265.1 Chloroflexi bacterium UBA5177 | reverse complement strand
GGCAACTGTTACCGGCGTTTCGGCGCAGAAGGCCCATCAAGCAAAACCTGGAAGTTACACCTGTAAGCTCCACCCGAGCCTCGCGTCGTGCAGAGCAACCGGTGGGGCCGCAGCAGCGGCCGCTGCAGCAGCAGCCGCGAATGCAGCCCTGGCGGCAGCCGCCAAGCTGCAAGCCGCGGCTAATGCGTGTACTCCTTCGACCTCGGCTAGATGCCAGGCGTTGGCCAAGGCTGCCGCCGCTGCCCAGGCGCATGCGCTTCAGCTGGTAGCTCGTGCCAAAGCGCTTGCAGCTGCAGCTCATCTCCCTGTCCCGAATTTCCCTGGCACAGGAGCAGGTGGCACCGCACCTTTAGCGGGCACTGTCCCGGTGGTTTCAGGGCTAGCCTCTCAGACCACGAGTGCTGTAACTTCGCTGCCCGCGACGGGCGGAGCGGTACCGTCTAGCCCCGACTCGGCCGGCCTGCTGGCTCTGTTCGGAATGATGCTGGCACTCGCGGGCCTCGGTCTGCGACGCCGCTTTAGTTAGACCTCAACGGAACTAATCAGTAAGAGCCGCCCCTTGGGGGCGGCTCTTCTGTATGTTTTGAACCTGCTTTACATTGGCCGGCCTGTGTGGTACTTTCGACCCGCGCATGCCGGCAAAGCCATTAAGGTCTTCCCCGCGTACCGGTGAAGAAGGACGGGAGCACATGTCTTGAGGATCCGAACCAGGAGCCTGACATTCGGGCTGCTCTCCCTGAGCCTTCTCTTGCTTCCGTTGTCGGCGAGCAGCTCGGTGCACGCCACGGGCCTCGCCAAACGACACCGACCAGCCCCCCGTGATACCGGGCAGACGATCAAGATTTTCGGAACGTCTGTCGTGTCCGGAGCGATGGACGGCACTGTCACCATCACCATGTCCGCAGGGTTTTCAGTCGGAGAGCTGGCAAATTTCGACTGGGATTTGCCACTCGCCCAATCGATTCAGGTGGGCGGCTACGACGAAACCGTGACCGGTGAAACCTTCACCTTCTCCGAGCCACCGAATACCTCACAGGACTTAGTCGATCTAAGCCACCCGGAGCTCATCTCCGTCCGCCGCTTCCACTGGGATTCACCGCAGCCCAACACCCAGATAACGGTCTCAGAGACTTTGCATCTGGCTCTCCACTCAGACCTTTCCCCCTTCTCCAGCACGGCGCCGTTTCCCATGGGCGGCGTGCTGGCTGACGTTCAACCCTTCCTGACCCAGACGGACTCGCTGAAACTCCCCAGCTCAGCAGACGCAATTGTCAGCAAGCTCCGCTCGTCCGGTTCGAGCGAGCAGCAAGTTGTTCAGGCAGTGCAGGACTGGGTGGCTTCGAACACGGTGTATCAAGCCGCACCAAACCAGCCATTCAATGCAACTTGGGTTTTCGACATTCACCGCGGGAACTGCCAGGGCTATGACGACCTGATGCAAGGGCTGCTGCGCAAGCTAGGCATACCGTCGCGCACCGTCTTTGGGTGGGTATCCGCCGCCACGATAAAGTACCCAGGTCCCAGCAACAGTTTCAGCAGCCTCAACTGGTCGTTGGCCGGGACGCCAGGGGAGCTTCACACGTGGCTCCAGGCGTACTTCCCGGACGTCGGCTGGGTCTCGTTCGATCCACAAGAAGAGAAGTTCTTTAGTGACGTTCGGCACCTCGCTTTCTTCACGGGACTCGACGCGCAGATACCGAAAAATTACGGCGTTTGGGCGGCAAATTTGACCGGTACCAATGAGTTCGGGCAGAACTTCAGCAGCGGAACGCCCATCTTTGTGCCCGGTGACGGCATTACCAGCAAGGTCTCCTTGACGAATCAGGACCATTTCAACATGGCCTTCCGTCAGCAGCTGCACGATGTGAGCTCGCTGATCATGTTTTCGCGATAGCCGTGGCGCGGCCCAACCCGCGAGCTTCTGAGGGACTCTGGGAAGCCTCGCACTGGCTGCTTACAACGGCCACCCCCACGTTCATCTTCGACGCAGAGGGCACCCTTCAGTATGCGAACATCGCCGCGGACGCATTTCTTGAAGGCATCGAGTCCGAAGCTTCGATACACCACCATCTCATCGGGGTATTTTCCGCCTCCCCGTCGTGCCTGCTCTGCTCGGCGCTGCTGCGGGCTCGTTCAGGGCTGCTACCGGAGTCCGGAACGATCGTTCTTCCCGGCCAGCCCGGAGTGTACACAGTAGTCGTGTCGGCCCTGCTCGACTCCGGCAATCTCTGCGGCATCGCGGTGACGCTGTCGTTGTGTGAAGACAACGTTCATGGCCGCCGCCGTGAAACCCTACAGGTTCGGACCAGCGAAGCATCGCCCCTTACCGCACGAGAGCACGAGGTCCTTCGTTGTCTGCTCCGCGGATACAGCGCAAGGAAGACGGCAACGGAGCTTGGGATTTCTCACAACACCGCGCGCAACCACGTCCAGACCTTGCTCCACAAACTGGACGCCCACAGCAAGGCGGAAGCAGTCGCGGCGGCGCTGAGACTCGGCCTTCTGTCTCTTGACGATCACTTGTAATGGGAGAGATGGCAATCTCGCTCAATCTGAAGTAAACTGCTTCACTACTGAGGGGTTGGTGCCGTTTCGCGAATGCCGGAGGAAGCACGTCCGCGGATCGTTGTGCTGGGAGGCGGGACCGGTATCTTTGCCGTCCTGCGCGGTCTCGGCACCTATAACGCGGATATCACGGCCATCGTTTCGATGTCGGACAACGGCGGGAGTTCAGGGCGACTGCGGGACGAGTTCGGCTACCTTCCCCCGGGGGACGCTCGCAGCTGCCTCGTCGCGTTGGCAGGCGACGATGAGGCCCCGCTCCTACGAGAACTGTTCGAGTACCAATTCGATCGCGGGCAAGGGCTGAATGGACACAAGTTCGGCGATCTACTGATTACCGCTCTCACCGATATTCTCGGTTCCGCGCACCGCGCCATCGAAGAAGCGGGCAGGCTCCTGGATATTCGCGGCACGGTCGTTCCGGTAACGATCGAAAGTACGACGCTGTGCGCAAACCTCGAAAACGGACATCGAATTTGCGGCGAAACAGACATCGATATTCGTAAGTCGCATCATGGCGTGCCAATCGCGGACGTCTTCCTCGAGCCTTCGGTGGCCGCGAACCCTGATGCCGTCGCCGCTATCGAAGTGGCAGATCTTATCGTGCTTGGCCCCGGAGATTTGTATACCAGCGTCATTCCAAATCTGCTAGTCGATGGGATTCCCGAGGCGATCCGGGATGCCGCCGCCCGCTGCGTCTATGTTTGCAACATCATGACCAAGCGTGGCGAAACCGATGGTTTTGCTGCCAGCGACTTCATTCGACAAATCAATCGATACATTGGCGGTGCCCGCACGCTCGACGTCGCGGTTCTCAATTACCACGAGTCTCTGCCCTCGCAACTGTACGACCGCTACAAGGCTGAGCGTTCTGAACCCGTGTCTATGGACCTGGCTCGATGCTACGAGAATGTCCCGCAGCTCGTTATACGGCCGCTTACTGCCGCCGGTGGTTTTGTTCGACACGACCCGTCCCGTCTGGCCGAGATCCTTATGAGCCTGGTCCCCGGTGCGTCACAGCTCCGAACCGTCGGTCACGGCGCGGCGGCCTCCTAAACCGTCGCTCAGAGGGACTCGACTCGCGCAGCCGATGTCTCGATTTCGACCGCCAACCGCGCGAGCTGACTCTTGATCTCTGCACACACGTCCGAAGCCGGAACCAGCAGGCTTTTTGCGTCGCCGCGCGGCCGGAGCTCCACGGCGCCCTCGGCAACCGTCCTGCGGCTGATGGTTGCCCGGAGCGGCATGCCGAGTAGATCGGCGTCGTTGAACTTAACGCCGGCTCGCTCATCCCGGTCATCGAACAGCACATCCACTCCGGAGCCGCGGAGGTCTGAATAGAGTTGTGCTGCAGCGGTTGCCACGCGCTCGTCGGAGAGATCGAGGCCGACTAGGTAGACGTCGAAGGGGGCCACCGAAATCGGCCACATCAACCCCTTGTCATCGCGGCAAGCCTCTGCAATACAGGCCATCAATCGACCAACGCCAATACCGTACGATCCCATGACGACTGGCTGAGCCGCTCCGTACTCGTCGAGATAGGTTGCTCCCAGAGCTTCGGTGTACCTGGTGCCGAGCTTGAAGATATTTCCGACCTCCACGCCTCTCAGCAGCCGAAGAGGAGATCGACAAAAAGCGCAGGCTGCACCATCTTCAACCGACGCGATGTCTGCGATGAGATCAGGCACATAATCCCTCGGAACGTTGGTATTCCGTAAATGCCGGCCCTCTCGGTTCGCGCCGGCTACCAAATTCGCGGAGCGAAGAACCAGATCGTCCACGATCACGGTCACATTGGTCACGCCGATCGGAGACGCATACCCAGGCACAATGCCGGTACCCTCCAGCTCCTCTACCCTCGCAGGCCTCAGCTCGCTCACTCCCGCGGCGTTGGCAAGCTTGGTTTCGTTGACGTTCATATCGCCCCGCAC
>DHWR01000306.1:18454-18944 GCA_002413265.1 Chloroflexi bacterium UBA5177 | reverse complement strand
GAGTTCTTCAACAGATAGCCGCTGGCGCCCGCCTGGATAAGCGTGAATACGTAGTGCTCCTCGTCGTGAACCGTGAGAACCAAGACTCGAGTCTCGGGCAGCGTCTCCCGCAATTGGCGTGTGACCGCGACACCGTCTATGTCCGGCAGGCCCACGTCGGTGACCACCACCGCGGGCCGCTTCTCTTGCGCCACCGATACGCCCTCGCGGCCGGTCCCCGCCTCACCGACAACCTCGAGATCGGGTTCGAGAGACAGCAACAACTTCAGTCCGTCGCGCAGCACCGTGTGGTCGTCGATCAGGACGACGCTGGTCCGCTGGGCACTCACCGGCTTTCCTCGACTGGAATCCACGCGTGCACCTGGACTCCTTTTTCACTTCCGCTCGTCACCTGGATGCTGCCCCCTACGGCTTCCACACGCTCACGCATTCCGGCGAGACCTATACCACGTCCGCCTCCTAGATTCATTCCCCGGCCACCATCCTGGAC
>DHWR01000306.1:0-18221 GCA_002413265.1 Chloroflexi bacterium UBA5177 | reverse complement strand
TCCTGCGCGACGAAGTCGACGGAAATGCCCGTCGAGTCGCGAAATCCGTCCAGATAGCGCGACAGTGTCGGCACCAGGCCAAAGTCATCGAGCATCAGAGGCCGCAGCGCGTGACTGGCACGCCGCACACCTTGGTAGGCATCCTCGGCCTGCTGCTTGAGGCGATCCAGCGTGCTCCGCGCGGGGTCTCCGTTGGCCCCGAGCTGGCGCTCGGCCACCGTCGCCAGGGTAATCAGACCCGCCAGTTCTTGGGCCGTCCCATCGTGCAGCTCGCGCGCCAGGCGGGCACGCTCCGCTTCTTGTTCTCGCGAGATCCTGCGATATGCGCCGCGAAGCTCTTCGACCTTCTCTTCGAGTCTGGCGAAGAGAAGCGCATTATCCAATGCCGCGGTAGCCTGCCGGATGACGGGCCAGAGCAGGGCCAGGTCATCGGCGTCAAACGCGTCATGCGCCTGCTTGGCTTGAAGGCACAGAACTCCCTCGAGACCGGAGCGCGTGACCAGGGGCACGCTTAGGGCAGCTCCGTTTTCGTCCAAAACCCTATACCGTTCCGGCACGACGTCTCGCCTTCCGGACGTCAAAGGCTTCGTATGGACCAAGAGAACGGCCTGGGGCGGGTCTCCCAGCGCTTCTTCAAGCGACCTTCGGTCGAGGGCGAGGGCGTCGAGGATGGGCTCATGTTCGGGTCCTCCAGAGCTGGTACTGCGATGGCGCACGAGGAAGGAATCATCGTCCATGCGCCGGAGCAGGAAGGCCCCACGAAGGTTCAAGGCATCGACCATTTCTCTCACCAGTACATCGCCGACCTGATGGGGCTGCATGATCCGGGAGAGATGCGCCGTCAAGTCCTGCAGCAATGCCCAACGGTCTGCCTTTCGTCCGTACAGCACCCAGTCGACGAGCCGCCGAGCCAGGTACGTAAGGGGCGCAAAGGCCGCGCCGATGATAACGGTTACTAGCACGAAACTGAGGCCACCCGCGGGGTCCTTGACCGTATTACGACTGGCATTAAGTACGACGCCCAATCCACCGTAGGCCATCACTATGGCAGCCGTAAGCACGGCGTATACGACTCCACGGCGGATGATAAGATCCGCCTCGCTGAACTCGAAAAGCAGTACCGAGTAGCTCATTCCTACAAGGAAGAGAAGGATGATGGGCGCGACCCAGGCGATCGGAAACTTCACGCTGTCGGTAGCCACGATCGGCACGATGAACACGATGATTCCGGGTATGGTGCCGGCGATGAGCCCAAAAAGCAGAGCACGGCTTTGTGCCGCTTGTTGGGGTGAACACGCCAGTCCGAGGTCGTGCCAAGCCTGCAGCGCGGCAGCCACCAGGTACACGCCGACGGACAGTAACACCAGCTTCCAGGCAATGGTCGTCGTGTGATTTGCCAGGTCGCGCGCCCCGGGCCACAAAAGCAGGGCCGGCGGCAGGAACAACAACGGTTCGGCTTTGTGAGCAGGCATCTCCTCATAGAAGGCGCGTGCGAAGAGGAAGACAAAGGGCGGAAAGAACAACAAGCCGACAGCAAACACTAGAGAATCAGCGGTGTTGGTGCCGTACAGGGTGCCGAAAGCAACGAAAGCGGAACCGAAGGCAGAGGCAAGTGCGAAAAGCTGGCCGGTTCTGCGCGCACGCCGCTGTAGGAAGACGAGCACGCCGAGCGCCAGCCAGAAGATGGCAACCAGGGCAAAGAGGGCGTGGTCGAATGGCGTGGCCGCGTTCCCATGACCGCCAACCACCTGGACCAGCGCTGCCACCTGTGCGGCGAGTCCCAGACCCACGACCGTCAGAACGACTCGGTTTAGTGGACGCCTAAGAAGCTCTGGATCGAATACCGGATGCTTATCCCGGACAACAATGCGTTGAATGGCTTCCATGCGGCAACTTTCCTGGCACGGCAAGTATACCGAGGTGGCACGATTGATGCTTCTAATGGGAGACCTAGGTTACTAACGGTTGCGAGGCCTGCCATGCCGGCACAGGATCAGGAAGTTCAAGAGCGAAGCGAGACTCCAGACATGCCGTCGGGTCGCTCGTACCCCGCCTATGCGTTGCTCATTGCCCTGTACAACGCGCTTTTCGGAGGCTTCCTCTTGCTCTATCGACGCAGGGAGAACCGGCTGGAGAAAATCGAGGCTCTCGATGTCGCTCTCCTGGGACTGGCGACGCTGCGCATGTCGAAGCTGGTATCCGAGGACGAGATTACTTCCGTAGTTCGAAAGCCGGTGATCAAAGAAGAGCACGGCGAGAAGCGGCCCCAGGGTACCGGCCTTCGGGCCGCCATCGGCAAGCTTGTGCTGTGTCCTACCTGCACCGGCACCTGGATAGCCGCGCTCATGACATATTCCTTACATCTTTGGCCACGTTACACTCGTCCCTTACTTGCTGTGATGGCCGCATCGGCTATCAGCCAGGCGAGCGACGCGGTGTTGTCGCTGGTCTACACCGATCGGGACCTGCTTCGACGGGAACAGAAGTAGTCCGGTTGTCGCGTTAGCGCGACGCGAGTTCTCCGCTCCGAGGTTAAGACGCTCTTTCCGCCGTGGGACGGGCAGTTTCATCGGGGCTCACCACGTTCGACTTCAGCAGAGGGAGCCGCAACACCGCCGTCGTGCCGCCCCCAGGCTCGCTCTCGATCTGGAACGTACCTTTATGCATATCGGCGACTCCTCGCACGATGGAAAGGCCGAGGCCCGCGCCCCCTGCCTCCCGCGACCTCGCCTTGTCGATTCGGTAGAAGCGCTCGCCAAGATGCGGAAGGTGCTCGGCGTCTATGCCAATTCCCGTGTCACGCACCTCGAGGACGGCTTCATCGTCTGTCGCCCGAGTCGAGAGGAACACTTCTCCACGTGGCCGGTTGTATTTGATGGCATTGTCCACCAGGATCATAACCAGATGCTCCAGCAGTATTGGATCGCCGACGACCAGCACCGCATTGCCGTCAGCTACTCGCAGCTGAACATCCTGTTCGCGAGCCAGTGCCTCTGCTCGACGCGCAATGTCCCGAGCCAGGCTCGTCAGGTCTATCACTTCCTGTTCGAGGTGAAGCTGGCCCGCATCTAGTCGTGCCAGATCGAGCATCTTATTCGCCAGTGCCGCCATGTGAGAGGCCTCCAGAACCACGTCTTCAAGCAGTGCCGCCTGGTCCTCATTCAAATGCCCTCGATCTCTCAACAGCACCTCTGCATCAGCTCGAACCATGGTGAGAGGCGTTCGAAGCTCATGCGACGCGTTGGCAACGAAGTCTCGCTGCCGCACGTAGGCGAGCCGAACCGGAGCCAGGGAGCGCGCGGCCAGGAATATGCCGCTAACTGCAGCGAACAGCAGCCCCAGAGAGCCGCAGACGATCAAAAGGAAGAGGAGTTGCTGGAGCGCTTGGACCCGGTCACCGACGGGCGTGCCTACCTCGATGACGCCGGTAGTGCCGGCAACGGTTGTGAAGCGTAGCGCGTAGATTCGAAGCGATTTGAGCGCCGTCTCACTGTCGACGGTGTCCGTGGCTGACCCGTTGTGTATCGCGCCTCGCGCCGCTGACACGTCCAGAAATGACGGTACGGTGGAGGTGAATGGATTTTGCCCGGCGAGCCTGCCCCGAGCATCGAAGCATGCCCAGAACAAAGCGCCTCCCGTGATTGACGGGTCCGCTCGCTGACAGGTGTCTGACGGGTCGCTCTGCCAGTAAAGCTGGAGATTCTGAGCTGCCGTACGCAAACCATTGTCTACAGGCCCGAGGAGACTTTGTTGCTCTCCGAGGTAGAGGACGACCCCCATGACGAGCAGGGTGGCACCCAGTACTCCTGTGTACCAGGCAGTCAGCTTCCAGCGAATGCTGGTAAAAATTGCTGTAGAAGGATCGACCGAAGGCCGCCGGCCAAGCGTCCAGCGTCGTAACACGGTTATGCCTCGATTTTGTAGCCGACACCGCGCACCGTCTTAATTAGACTGTGCGCAAACCCTCGATCGATCTTGTCTCGTAGGTAGTGAATGTAGGTGTCTACGACGTTGGACAAGGCATCGAGATCGTATCGCCAAACGCGGTCCGTTATCTGCGTTCGCGTAAGCACCTGCCCGGGATTGCGCATTAGATACTCGAGAAGAGCGAACTCCTTTGCGGTGAGCTCGATCATGCGCTCAGCCCTACGCACCTCATGACGGACAAGATCGAGAACGAGGTCGCCCACGCGAAGCTCGCTCGACATCACCATACTGTGCTCTCGCCGCCGCAGCAGTGCGTTCACCCGAGCCAGGAACTCTTCCATGGCGAAGGGCTTCACCAGGTAGTCGTCAGCTCCGACATTCAAACCCGCCACCCGGTCTTGAACCGCGTCTCTGGCGGTCAGCATCAGAACCGGCGTATTCACCTCGTCTTCCCGAAGCTGCCTGCATATCTCAAAGCCATCCATTCCCGGCAGCATGACGTCGAGAACGATGAGATCGTAGGTGTCACTCGACGCGAGGTCGAAACCCTCATTTCCCTCGTGAACCAGGTCGACGGCGTGCCGTTCCTCCGTGAGCACTCGTTTTACCAGCACCCCGAGACGGCGCTCATCTTCGACAACCAGAATGTGCAGCTCAATGCCTCCGCTGGCCCATCACGTCAAGCTCACTGTACCGATTTGAGATTGGAAAATGATGGGGGGCCCGCAACCCAACGATGTCGAAACGCACGCAACCAGGCGTCGCCAAGCGCTGCCGGCGCAGGCGCGTCCTGCCCCGATTCTAGCCCAGGAAACGTTTCCAGCGAGGACCTTTGCCCTCCGCTCTGCGTCGCGAAAAGCCCTCTTCGCGGAGCCGTTCAACGTCTGACTGCGACAAGGTGGCCATCGTTTTGTGTGGAAACAAAGCCCTTTCGGGGTCCATATATATGTACGACATGATGAAGCCGGCCGGCTGTTCGTCGAGCAGCACAAGAAACTGCTCGTCCGACTCTAGCTGGGCCCCAAAGGCCCTCAAGAAATCCTGGTAGCCCGTTCCGCGAGCAGGCGGGGCATCTTTCGCCGCGTGCGGCTTCGGTTGCCGGTTCGCGAGCTGAAGAGTTTCCTGCTCGGCCAGTCCCCGATACGAGAACTCAACGTGGTCGGTCTCTCCCAGACCCCCACGGCTGAAGCGAATACTAAAGCCGTCGCCGGTATCTATGATGAGCAGGTTTTTCCCACCCATGGAATCGACGTGGTCTCCGATGGCTCGCAGCAGCCCCTCGTACGGCAGGAGATGAGGAGCGCGCGGCTGCTCGTGCTGCATGTGTGCATGTCCCCCGTTCGAACCGAAGCATAGCCAAGCGGCCGGCATTCCGTCAAAACGGGGGACTCGCGATTCTGGTCTAGCTAGGTAGTCTGGGTCGCAGGTGCTCTTGCGCCTGCCAGTTCCTTGACCGACTCACCTTCGGAGTCAGGAATGATGATCCATGCCATGACGTGGAGGAAGAAGAGGGCTGCGGCTGCGATGGTAAGCGTCACGATAAAGTCTCCTTCTTTCTTTCAGTGCTGATATGCGAGTTCGCCGTGCTGAGAGCGGTCCAGACCCACGAGCTCCTCCTCGGGATGGACACGCAGACCGACGAGAACGTCTACGACCTTGAGGATTACAAAGGTACCGGCGCCTGAGAAGGCAACCGTGGCCACCACAGCGATGGCCTGAACTAGAAGCTGATGGGGGTTGCCGAAGAAGGCGCCGTTGTTGCCGGCGCTGTTCACGGCTACCGTGGCGAAGAGGCCGGTCGCCAGAGCACCCCACATGCCGCCCACGCCGTGGACGGCGAACACATCGAGCGTGTCATCCACCTTCAGCCATGGCTTCAGCTGGGCGGCGCCAAAGCACGCGGCACCCGCGCCGACACCAATCAAGAGCGCGCCCATGGGATCGACGAAGCCAGAAGCAGGGGTGATGGCTACCAGGCCCGCCACGGCACCCGCGGCCACGCCGAGGACGCTCGGCTGTTTGTGATACACCCACGAAAGCGTCATCCAGGTCAAACCCGCCATGGCTGTCGCGGTATTCGTCACCACGAAGGCGCTCACCGCCAGACCATTTGCCGCCAAGGCACTGCCGGCATTGAAGCCAAACCAGCCGAACCAGAGGAGCGATGCTCCCAAAATCGTCTTGGTGGCGTCGTGCGGCTCGGTTGCCTGATGTCCAACCGTGAGCCGGCGCCCAAGCATCAGGGCAGCAACCAAGGCCGCCGTACCGGACGATATGTGGACGACCGTGCCGCCGGCAAAGTCGAGCGCTCCGAGGTTTCGGATCCAGCCGTTTACTCCCCACACCCAGTGCGCGAGGGGATCGTAGATGAACGTCGCCCACAGAAGCGAGAAGAGCACGAAAGCCTTGAACCTCTTCCGCTCGGCGAAACCTCCGGTGATGATCGCCGGCGTGATTACCGCGAACATCATCTGAAACGCCATGAAGGCCTGCGCTGGAATCGTCGGGGCGTAAGCCTTGTTGGGAGTTAGCCCGACCCCGTTCAACCCAAACCAGTCCAGGCCACCGATTAGATGGCCGTGGTCCGGTCCAAAGGCAAGCGAGTACCCGAACAGCACCCACTGCACGCTGATCAGACACAGGATGAAGAAGCTCTGCATGATGGTCGCGAGAACGTTCTTCTCGCGAACCAGGCCACCATAAAAAAAGCCGAGGGCCGGGGTCATGAGCATCACAAGGGCCGTCGCGCCCAGCACCCAAGCAGTGTCTCCAGAACTCATGTGCACTCCGTTCCAAATAGGTATCTGCTGTGCATCGTAAGGACGCTGCAACCACCTGCTCTAGAGCAGAGCGACCAAATCCTTTGACGATGTTTTGTGCTGTGTGCATAAGGAATGAGTTGGTGTAGTCATACTGTCCACACCCCGCCCCAGCACTCAGTGCACCTTTGCCGCTATGGGGGGTTTTGCTCGGTTAGTACTGTGAATCAATAGCTCGGGGTCCCGGGAGACTGTCGCTGCCTGCCGGTACCTCCTTCATTCGGGCAGCACGGAAGCACACGTGCCCGCCGCTGTCCCGCGCTGTGAAGCCAGCAGGGGCAAGGCTGTGCGTGTCGGAGGCCCAGCCGGCACCGTGGAACTCAAACCCCCTCTCTACGACACCGAATTCGATCACGCCGCGTGCGGCCTTGGCTTTGTGGCTCGTGTCGACGGACGAGCCTCCCACGAGACCGTCGAAGAGGCGCTGCTGATCCTTCGCAACCTGGCGCACCGCGGCGCAACCGGCAGTGACTACGTGACCGGCGACGGTGCCGGCATCATGCTCCAGATACCTCACGCCTTCCTTTGTGAGAGCTGCATCGCCCTCGGCTTCGAGCTACCGGAGCACGGCGGCTATGCAGTCGGGACCGCATTCTTCTCTCCGGACACTGAAGTCAGGAGCGTTCTCGAAGACTCGCTGGCAAGGATCGCCGCGGAGGAAGGCCAGCCACTACTTGGCTGGCGAGACGTGCCGGTCGCGCCGGCAAGCATAGGTAAGGTCGCGCGCGACTCAATGCCTTGCATTCGACAGTTCTTTCTGGAGCGCGAAACCGTCGATGAGCTGCAGTTCGCGCGCGCGCTCTATCGCATCCGTAGAAGGCTGCACTGGGAAGCCGAACAGATCGGCACCGGCAGTTGCTACGTAGTCGGCCTGTCGAGCACCACCTTGGTGTACAAGGGCCTGCTTCAGGGGCCCCAGCTGCCGGCCTTCTACCCAGACCTCACCGCTCCCAACCTTGCGAGCGCCATAGCACTCGTCCACTCGCGATTCAGCACGAACACTCTCGGCAGCTGGCCGCTCGCACATCCTTATAGGTACGTGGCGCACAACGGAGAGATCAATGCTTTGCGGGGAAACCTCAACTGGATGCGAGCTAGAGATCCAGAGCTGCAAGCCGTTCTCTTCCCCCCGGGCCACGAAGCCCTTGGCCCCGTGGTTCAGCCGGGGGGAAGCGATTCGTCGGCTTTCGACAACGTCCTCGAGGCCCTCGTATTAACGGGACGCTCCCTGCCTCACGCAGTCATGACCATGGTGCCCGAAGCCTGGGAAAACGACGATCGGATGGATTCGGAACGACGGGCCTTTTACGCTCATGAGTCCGCTTTCATGGCGCCTTGGGACGGTCCTGCCTGCATCGCTTTCTCGGACGGTCTCCGCGTTGGCGCCACGCTGGACCGCAACGGTCTGCGCCCCGCTCGTTATTCGGTTACTCGTGACGGGCGGGTGATTCTTGCTTCGGAGGAGGGCGCGTTGCCGGTGCCGGACGCGGATGTCGTGACCAGGTCGCGTCTGAAGCCGGGCAAGATGCTTCTGGTCGACGTCGAGCGCGGCCGCATTTTGAGCGATAACGAGGCCAAGCGCGACGTCGTTAGCCTGCGGCCCTACGGGAATGTCGGCAAACAAGCGACGATTCGCTTTGAGGACCTCCCGCGGTCGACCGCCGATCGAGCCGTCGAGCCTTCGGACATGAGACAGCTCCATATTGCGTCGGGATATACCCTCGAAGACTTGCGACTGATTCTTACCCCGATGGCTGTCGGCGGCAAGGAACCGGACGGCTCAATGGGGACAGATACGCCAATCGCTGTACTTTCGGATCGACCCCAGCTCCTCTTCTCTTACTTTCAACAACTCTTCGCGCAGGTCACCAATCCTCCGATTGACCCGCTCCGTGAGTCCTTGGTCATGTCCTTGCGAACTGCTCTCGGGTCCAGTCCTGCGCTGCAAGATATCGGCGAGCCCTCGCGCATCGAGCTAGACATGCCCTTTCTCACGACAGAGGACCTCGCGAATGTGCGCGAGAATCGGTACCGTTCGCTGCGATCGGTGACCCTTTCGACTCTGTTCTCAGTGGACAAAGACTCGGATGCGATGGAAGCCGCGACCGAGCGCTTGCGGTCGGAAGCTTGCGAAGCGGCATCGCGTGGTGTTGCCATTCTCATCCTCAGCGATCGCGGTATCGATGCGGAACACGCGGCGATTCCGAGCCTTCTCGCCACATCCTCCGTGCACCACGCGCTCATCGAGGCTGGACTGCGCACGACCACGAGCCTGGTGATTGAGTCGGCCGAGCCGCGCGAGGTTCATCATATGGCCCTGCTGATCGGTTTCGGCGCCACCGCGGTCGTGCCCTGGCTCGCGCTCGACACAGTGACCATGCTGGCAGAATCCGGTCAGCTGGAGGGCGTTCATGGCACGAACGCCCTGGCGAAGTACCGCGCGGCGCTCTCGGCCGGCCTGCTCAAGGTCATCTCGAGAATGGGCATTTCGACGCTTGGCTCGTATTGCGGAGCACAGATATTCGAAGCGATCGGTCTGTCGTCTGAAGTCATCGATCGACATTTCACCGGAGTGCCGTCCCGGATGGGAGGTCTTGATCTCGAAGACATCGCCGGCGAGACGCTTGCCCGACATGCCACTGCTTTCGCATCTGCGGAACCCGGTCATCGAGGCCTCGACGTGGGTGGCGATTACCAGCTGCGCGACGGCGGAGAGACGCACGCCTGGAACCCAGCGACCATTGTGACTCTGCAGCGCGCGGTTCGAACGGGCCAGTTCGAAACCTTTGAGGAGTTCGCGGCGCAGGCCGATGCGGAGAGTGCGGGAAGAACTCTTCGCGGTCTGTTCGAATTCCAACGCCGCCCGATTCCCCTAGAGGAAGTGGAGCCGGAGGTCGAGATCGTCAAACGATTCGTCACCGGCGCCATGTCTCACGGTTCGCTATCGCGCGAGGCTCACGAAACGCTTGCCCTCGCCATGAACTCCATTGGTGGGCGTAGCAACACCGGGGAAGGCGGAGAGAACCCGGAGCGTTTCACGGACGGACGGAGAAGTGCCATAAAGCAAGTGGCTTCGGGCCGCTTTGGCGTCACCGCCCACTATCTCGTCAACGCGGACGTCCATCAAATCAAGATGGCCCAGGGCTCAAAACCAGGAGAAGGCGGGCAGCTCCCTGGACACAAAGTGACGGAGGAGATCGCAGGCCTTCGGTATTCGACTCCCGGTGTAGGGCTTATCTCCCCTCCGCCCCATCACGACATCTATTCGATTGAAGATCTGGCTCAGCTCATTCACGACCTCAGATGCGTCAATCCCGCCGCCAGCGTCAGCGTAAAGCTGGTATCGGAAGTGGGGGTCGGCACGGTGGCCGCGGGGGTGGTCAAGGCGAAGGCGGACCACATCACAATCTCAGGCTTCGACGGGGGCACGGGGGCTTCACCACTCTCCTCCATCAAGCACGCCGGGCTTCCCTGGGAGCTGGGCCTAGCCGAGACCCAGCAGGTCCTCGTGGCCAACGCACTGCGAAGCCGGGTCCGTCTTCAGGTCGACGGAGGCTTGAAGACCGGACGGGACGTCGTCATAGCTGCACTTCTCGGCGCGGATGAGTTCGCGTTTTCGACCTCACCCCTCGTCTCAGCCGGCTGCATCATGATGCGCGTTTGTCACCTGAACACCTGTCCCGTGGGTATTGCGACCCAGGATCCCGTGCTGCGCGAGCGCTTTGCCGGCAAACCCGAGCACGTCATCAATTACTTCTTCTTCGTGGCGAGGCAGGTCAGAGCGCTCATGGCGGAGCTTGGATTCCGCTGTTTCGACGAGATGATCGGGAAATCAGATGTGCTCACCGCGAACGCTGCTTGTGGAGGCGAGAAAGGGAGCCGGTTAGACCTGTCGCCACTCATGTGGACGCCCAAGCTCGGAGCTGCACGCCGGCACAGCGAGAAGCAACAGCATGACTCCCAACGCGCCTTCGACGATCACTTGATCCAAGCAAGCAGCCGAGCGCTGGCGGAGGGTACACGCGTCAAGATCGGGACCACGTCAGGCCCCGTCTCGATCAGCAACACTGACCGCACCATCGGGGCGCGTCTCTCCGGGGAGATTGCACGTCGCTTTGGCGGTGAAGGGTTGCCGGACGATACCATTCAAGTCTTTCTTACCGGCAAGGCGGGCCAAAGCTTTGGGGCCTGGGGCGCCGCCGGCCTGACTCTCGTGCTCGAAGGGCTCACCAACGACTACGCCGGCAAGGGGTTATCGGGTGCCAGGCTGATAGTAGCGCCGCCCGCGGACGCCGGCTACCTTGCGGAGCGCAGCATCGTGACGGGCAACGTGGCCCTCTACGGCGCGACCAGTGGGGAGGCGTACTTCCGTGGAGTCGCCGGAGAGCGCTTCGCAGTTCGTAATAGCGGCGCCAGCGCGGTGGTGGAGGGCGTGGGCGATCACGGCTGCGAATACATGACCGGCGGCACGGTCGTGGTGCTGGGACCAACCGGTCGGAATTTCGCGGCCGGTATGAGCGGTGGAACCGCGTTCGTGCTCGACGAGCGAGAGCAATTCGACAGTCTGTGCAACAGCGACATGGTCGGACTCGAAGACGTGGATCAGGAAGATGACGAGCGCCTTTTGAGGCATTTGATCGCAGAGCATCATCGCTGCACGCGCAGCTCCATAGCGGGACGCGTGCTGGCTCATTGGCATGAATATCTGCCCCGATTTGTGAAGGTCATGCCACACGATCTAAAACGTGTGCTCGCCGAACGCGAAACGAATCGTGAAGACGAAGAACCCGACCTGCGTGAGGCCGTCTAGGTGGCGGATCCCAAGGCCTTTCTCAAGGTTCCCCGGCGGCCGCCGCTCAAGCGACCTGTCCACGAGCGGGTCCAGGATCACAGACACGTTTACGTGCCGCGTCCGACAGATGAGCTTCGTGTGCAAGCATCTCGCTGTATGGACTGCGGCGTTCCCTTCTGCAATACAGGCTGTCCCCTTGGGAACCTGATCCCGGACTGGAACGATCTCGTGCATCGAGATCGTTGGCATGCCGCGATCGACCGGCTCCACATGACGAACAACTTTCCGGAGTTCACCGGCTTCCTCTGCCCCGCGCCCTGCGAGTCCGCGTGCGTGTTGGCGCGTGACGGAGACGCTGTGACGATCAAGGAGATCGAGCTCGCGATAGTGGAGCGCGCTTTTGAGGAAGGTTGGATCAAGGCGCGGCCTCCCCGCACACATACCGGCAGGCGAGTCGCGATAATCGGGAGTGGCCCCGCCGGCCTGGCGGGCGCGCAACAGCTGCGACGCGCCGGACACGAGGTCGTGGTCTTCGAGAAAGACGACCGCTTGGGCGGACTGCTTCGCTACGGCATTCCCGACTTCAAGCTCGAGAAGTGGGTAATCGATCGGCGGATAGACATACTCCGAGAGGAGGGCATCACGTTCGCGCCGTCCACCTTCGCAGGCGTGAGCCCCACTGCTGAAGATCTCACCCGCGACTTCGATGCGGTGCTGCTTGCGGTCGGTGCCCTCGAGGGTCGGGAGCTGCCGGTGCCCGGCCGCGAGCTAGACGGGATCCACCTCGCAATGAGCTACCTTACGCAGCGCAACCGTCAGGTCGCCGGGGATACGCTGCCGGACGGAAGGCGTATCTCCGCTCGGGGCAAGCGAGTGGTGATTTTGGGTGGTGGCGATACCAGTGCAGACTGCCTTGGTTTCGCGACTCGCGAAGGGGCTGCGAGCATTCAGGTGCTCACCCACGGCCCGCGGCCACCGGACGAGCCGCACCCACTGGAGTGGCCCGACTGGCCCTTCGTGCTCCGAACCTATCCGGCTCACGAAGAAGGTGGTGAGCGAGATTGGAACGTCGTCGTCACCCATTTTTCGGGCGAGCAAGGGGGCGTTCGAAAGCTCCACACCCAACGAGTGAAGCGGAAGTCTGGTGGCGGCAATGAGCGGGTTGCCGGCACGGAGAGCGAGATTGACGCGGATCTCGTCCTGCTCGCAATAGGCTTTGCGGGTCCCGTCCGGGGTGCGTTGCTCGCCGATCTCGGAGTCGGCTTCGACGCCACCGGCGCTATCGCTTCAGACTCGAGCTATGGAACTGAGGCAGAGCAGATATACGTTGCCGGCGATGCGCGACGCGGAGCCTCGCTGATCGTCTGGGCCATAGCCGAAGGGCGCAAGGCCGCAGCCGAGATCAATCGGGTGTTATCGCAGTCGCAGGTGCGGCGAGCGGGGTAGTCCCGGACGGTCCAGTTCTCCTCAGAACACGCGCAGTGCCGCCACTACGTCCCGCTCGCGGCGGGAAAAAGCTCGTATTACCGCGAGATCGCCGTGACGGTAGCGCGCGATATCGAGCATACAGCCGATGACGATGTCGAGTGCCTCTCTTGGAAGCTCGGTCACACCCAATTCCACACTCAGGGCTAGGTCGTCCGCGTGAACCACGAGCTCAACCAGTCGTGTCACGAGATACTCGTCCAGGCGCATCACGGCGCCCCTGGCTCCTACCACGATTCGGTCGCTGGGCTCGCGCTGCAACCTGTCGCGGAGCCGTGCGGCGAGCTCGTCGAAGAGACCGACCACATGCTCGTGTCCCTGGGACGCAAGCTCCTCGCCTCGAGCGCGAACCGCGACGTTGAGCGGCGCATCGATGTCGGCAGGATAGTTGGCGAAATATTCCGCTGGAGAAATTGGGTCCCCCAAAATTGTGCTCTCAGCATCGAGGTACAACTCCACGGTGAACGCGGCTCTGGCAAGGTGTCCGGTAAGGCCACGCACCGAGAACTCGGATAGGACGCTTGGCTCATTCCATCTCTCGGCCACGTTTTGGGAGGCGACTAAAGGACGGACGGCCGCAAGCGTGTCGAGAAAAGTCTGACGGTTACGATGCAGTTTCATGGGAGCCGCCTGAAACCAGGCCTCCGCGGGTCAACAGTCGTGTTCACGGGTGGATCTTCTTGCCCTCGCTCAGCATTGCAACAAATTTCTCGATCCTCCTCGCCCGAGTCTCGGGTTTCTTCGCGTCCTGAATACGATAGAGAATTGCATACCTATTCGTGCTATCCAGCGTGTCGAAGAATTCCTGTGCGCCTTCGTTCTCAGTCAATGCGGCCAGTAAATCTTCGGGAACACCCGCTTTCCTCTGCCCGTCATAGGCCGCCTCCCATCGCCCGTCGGCCTTCGCCCGCTCGACTTCCTTCATTCCGGCCGGTTTCATGTGTCCAGATGAGATGAGCTCCTCGGCCTTGACGCAATTGATCTTCGACCACTTGCTTCTCGGCTTACGCGGCGTGAAGCGCTGCAGCCAGTAGGAGCCGTCAAAAGGGCCCTTCTGGCCGTCGATCCAGCCGTAGCACAGGGCCGTCTCAAGCGCCTCCGCGTAGATCACCGTATCGACCCCCGAATCCTTCTTGGCAATTTTCACCCACAGACCGTTTGAGGTCGCATGCGACTTCGACAGCCACGCCTCCCAGCTTTCTAGAGAATCGAATGCGATGATAGGTTCGCCTTGTTTGGTGGTTTCCACTCTGGACGATGTCCTCCGGGTGACCCGTAGTCGTACGGCGACTTCATATTAAGGAATTCTGATGACCAAGTTCGGCATGTTCAATAAGTTCGCGGCCCACACGGGCAAGGGTGAGGAGCTGCTTCAACAGCTCCTGAAGGCGGCTTCCTTGGTGGAAAACGCCGCCGGCTGCGAGCTCTACATCGTCAACACGTCACCCTCAGAACCGGACGTGGTCTGGGTGTCGGAGATTTGGGATCGGGAGGAAGACCACCGAGCCTCGCTCTCGAACGAAGGGGCCACGGAGCTGATCCAGGCGACCATCCCGCTTTTGGCTCGTCCACCCGAACAGATTCTCGTCGTCCCGGTGGGAGGCAAGGGCTTTACGGCATAAAACTGCACGAGCTCAGGTGCTACTCCTGACTTCCCGCCCGAGGCGCGACCGACAGCCGCGGAATGAAAAATTGAGCGAGCGGGCCTATGCTTACGGCATATAGGAGCGTTCCCACTCCAACCGTGCCGCCGAGCAGCCAGCCAACCGCGAGGACTGTAACTTCGATGCTCGTTCGCACGATTCGAATCGAATGCCCGCGGCTGGCCATGCCGGTCATGAGGCCGTCTCTTGGACCGGGGCCCAGACCCGCGCCGATGTAGAGCCCGGTGGCGACCCCATTGGCCAGCACGCCGATGAGGAGCAACGCCACTCTCAGCGGGAGGCTGGAGGGATGCGGTACAAGGGGGAGAGCAGCGTCCACCATCAGCCCGATCACGATGGCGTTGCTGATGGTACCGATGCCCGGCATCTGGCGGAGCGGGATCCAAAGCAGGAGAACGACGGCACTCACGGCGATCACTGCCCAGCCGAACGGCAGACCTGTCCGCGTCGCGATCCCCTGGTGAAAGACATCCCAAGGGTAAAGGCCCAATCCCGCTTTGATCATCAAAGCCATGCTCACGCCAAACAGAATGAGTCCGACATAGAGATTCAGCAGCCTCAGTGGCAGCCTGCCGCTCCGCAAACCGAGCGCTGACACCATTGCACTTCGAGTCGCTGCGTCTGTCGCGGTCAAAGCCCGAAATCCGTCAGGAAGGCCCGCGAAGTCCTCCATCGAATGGTCTGAAACGCTCGGAGCGTCACGAGATTGGAGCTGCTTGTTCAGCCTTCTTTATTTCGCTTCGAGTGAGCCACTCGTCTTCGAGAAGCGCGAAGACGAGCTCATCACCCCACTCTCCCTTGAACATCTCGTTCTGAAGGAAGTGGGCCTCCTGGCGCATGCCCAGTCTCCGCATGAGCGCCGCGGACGCCTCGTTGCGAAAGTCCGTGCGCCCGTAGACGCGGTGGAGACCCAGCTCGCCAAAAGCGAGATCGAGAACAGCCGAGGTCGCTTCCGTGGCAAACCCGTGACCTTGATGATCCGGATGCATCACAAAGCCGACCTCGCCTTGCCGGTGCTCGACACTTCGCAACCACAGAATGACCTCACCAATGACGCCTGTCTTGGTTCCAGGTTTTCCAGGGTTGGTCATTGCCAGAACAAGTGCGTCGTCCTGCCGTGACAGGCCAGTTTGTCCTACTTTGCGCGCCAGGACTTCACGAACCTCGTCGCGAGTTCGAGGGCTCCAGTAGAGGTATTTCGTAACATCGGGCCTCGACTGAATGGCGTACAGGTCGTCGAGATCATCCAGGAGGAAGGGACGCAGTATCAACCGCTGCGTGACTATCGGGAATTCCAAGTTCGTATCTCTCCCTTTGCATCCTTCCCAGCCGTCAACCGCTGTCGGGCCTGGGTGACCATTGCCACGTTCCCCTTCCGTTCGTAGCGCTCCAGCGCCTGTTCTAGGACGGCTGCTGCATCTTGCGGTCCCCCTGCCCGCTCCAGCACGCCGGCCAGGTCGCACAGCGCATCACCTTGCCAAACGAGCGCGTCCGTCCGTTCGCCAATAGCGACCGCCTCGCGCGCCAGCCGCTCCGCCTCCTCGTGCTGTCCCCTCTGAGATAAGACCAGGGCCTGCACCTGCCGCCAGAGCATTTGCGTCACCATATCCTGCTCGTCGCCCAGCTCCCGGCCGAGTTGTGCCAGGGGTTCGGCCTCGTCATACCGTCCGATCGCGCACAGCGAGCGCCCCAGCGCGGGGGCGAAGGTCGACAGCACAGTGAGGTTGCCCCGCGCCTCGATCCCGTCACAGACCACGCGCCAGGAACGGGCAGCCGTCTCATGATCGCCGGCAAAGGTTGAGAACAGCGCCGTCAGCCGCGCGGCATCGTACTCACCGGTCAGCTCCCGTAGCCGCCGGCTCGCCTCCTGCACGGTTGCCCGCGCCTCATCGAAGCGTCCGAGCATGTGGAGCAATATGGCACTCCACATCCTCGGCTCAGGGTGGGGGTCATCGGCGAGAAGGGGCAGCAGCGTACGCAAGGCGTCGTCCGCCGGTCGGGGACCAAGAATGAGTGCGTGAGGAAGCGCAAAGAGACCAGGTCGGCCGATGTGCCGCGCGTGGTACATTGCCTGCTCGGCCGCATGTGCCTCCTCCTCGAACCGGCAATGGTGGTTAGCGACATTACTGAGCGCCCTCCAAACGTGTATCAGTCCAACATGGTCCCCGACCTTCTCAAGCATCGGGAGCACCTCCCGGGCCAGAGTTTCCAGCCCGTCGATCGTCTCGGTGGACGTGAGGTGGCGATGGTGGGCAGCCACGACTCTGGCGACCGCTTCACCCCGACGGTCGTTAACGGCTCGGGCTCGTGCGGCTACCGCCTCAGCCAGGGCCACTAGCTCCGGCTCAGTCGGCTGCAGAAGGGCCAGATCCAGCTCCAGGTCGACGTCCAGCCGAATGGGCCTCAAGAGAGTAAGCGCTCGCTCCAGCAGTCCCCTCGCGGCCAGGGTATCGCCGCGCCACTCGGCCCTTCGCCCCGCGGTCGCCAGCCACTTTCCCGCCCGTTCCGCCAGCTTATCATCCGGCTGCCCCAGCTCCTGCCTGTATGTAGCGGCCCGTTCCAGGTGGTACCCGAGGATCGCGTCCAGATCGATGATGTCCGCTCCTCGCTCCTCCAGCCAGCGGGCAAACCGCTCGTGAAGTTCCGCTCGAACTGCTTTGGGCAAGGCGTCATAGGCCGCGTCGCGGATCAACAGATGCCGAAACCGGTAGGCGTCGTCGCCTGCTATCTGCGCCCGAGCCGGCCGTACCAGCTCCTTGCGCACCAGAGCCACCAATCGCCCTGCCACGTGCGTCTCTTCCCGAAGCAGTGCGCTAACGGCACTCTGATGAAAGAGCCGCCCCTCAACCGCCCCACATTCAAGAACACTCCGATCGGAGGGATCGAGCTGGTCAAGCCGTGCCGCGAGCAGCGCCTGGATGGTCGGCGGCACCGTCACCTCGCCGTCTGAAGAGGTCAGGACCAGCGCCAGCATCTCTTCCACATACAGGGGATTGCCTTCCGCCGCCACCCGGATCCGTTCCCGCAGGCCCGCCTCCACGCCACCGAGGTCGTCGAGGAGTCGATCCGTCTCAGCGGCGTCCAGCGGCTCGAGGAGCACAGTTGTCGCGTTCCACTTTCCGCCGCCCCATCCTGGCCGCCGCTCCAGCAGCTCAGGTCGAGCCATGCAGAGCAGAAGGATCGGAGCATCCCGCGAGAGATCGGCTATGTGCTCGACCAGATCCAGGAAGGTCTCTTCTCCCCACTGCAGATCATCAAACACCACCACTTGCGGCAGCTCCTGGGCCTGCTCTTCCAGGAGCTTCCGAAAGCCCCAGGCAATCTCCTCGGCCGACGTTGCGACCTGCGATTCCCCCAGCAATGACTGCAGGGCCGAGGCCGCATAGGCATCCGACGGCAAAGTGTCGAACTGCTTGAGGACCTCGACCACAGGCCAGTAGGTGATCCCTTCTCCATAAGAGAGACAGCGGCCCCGCACGATGTGGGCGTGCTCCAATCCACCCAGGAACTCCCCCGCCAGCCGCGACTTGCCGA
>DHWR01000007.1 GCA_002413265.1 Chloroflexi bacterium UBA5177 | reverse complement strand
CACTACATCGACGCCGGACTGACTCTTCGGGATGATCTGCCAAAACCGGCGCACGAAACAGGTTCTCGCGAAGCGCTGATACAGGTCCTGGTCGCGGGCATATGCAACACGGACCCCGGAGACGTCGCCAGCCGGACGTAGCCCCAACAGCCCTCGCAGCGGACCTCATAAATGAGGCCAAGTTCGACGAGGCTGAGCCCAAAATCCGGGTCGCCGACGATGCGGAGCTGTCCATACACCTGATCAGTGCTTGGCATAGTGCCTGCCTCCGGCATGCAGCTCACGCCAGGTCTCGTACCATCATCCGTCGGCATAGCGCCGCCGTCCGGCATCACCGCAGGCTGGTCCGCTGTAGCCACAGTCGAGCAGGCAATCATCACAGGTTCCGGCGACTCTCAGGCGCGCCATGTCCGCGATCTCAATAACGTGCGCTCGCGTGGCGACGACGCCTTGCCGCTGGAGTTCTCCAAGCACGCGAATCACCGTCTCGACGGTCACCCCCGACGCGTCGGCGATGTTCTGCCGCGTAACTTGAAACGAGATGCGGATACCATTTCCGATCGGCACGCCGTACCGCTGTGCGAACTGCAGCAAGCAGCAAATAATGCGGCCACGCGCATCTTTCAAACCCGCCACTGCCGTGGCCAGATCCAGCCGACGAACATCTGCACAGAGTTGGTCGATTATGTTTTGGTTGGCTAGGGGGCAGCGGCGTACAAGGGTGAGCAGCGCAGACCTCCGCAAGAGGACGAGCACGGCATCATCGAGCGTTGTGGCGGTTGCCGTGAAGGCACGGCCGTCGAGCGCTGCACCGAGCTCCAGCGCAGAAAATGGTGTGCAGAAGCTGACCACCTGCTTGCGACCATTGGCCGAAGAATGATATAGGCAGACTCGCCCAGCAACCAGGATCCAGAGCCCCTGGCAGGGTCCGCCCTCGATGAACACGTCGGTGCGGGCCGCGAAACTTCTCGGCTTGACCGCGCCGACCACCGCTGCCAGATCACACCGATCGAGATCGTGGAAAATAGCGCAGCGCTCGAGCGCCGTTATGAGACCGGGCCGCATGGTCGAGCGCGATTTCCCGTCGGGCGCCTCTCGCACAGAGCGGCTGTCGGCCTTCAACCAAGGAAACGAGCATTGTGGACCGATCGCGCTGCGTGATGTCTCTGGCTGTGGACAGCTCCATGTTAGGCCCGAGGCCGGCGCCGTGACCAGTGTCCCCGCCGCGGTCTGCATGCGGACCATCGTCTCATCCATTTCACGAAGGCTACGATGCGATTCCGATGGGAATACGGTCTCCATTGCGCCTGCCGAGACCCGCGCCCCAACGATCTATCCCCGACATACGCATTCTTATCACGGTTGAGACGGATTTGGGTTCACGTAAACGGAGACAGGACGTGTCCGGCAATGCCCCACAGATGCAGATAAGGGCAACGCCTGCGTCAGGCAACGTAACGGCCCGGCACACGGGTTCTCCGGCGGCGCCGATTACGGCAAGATGCTGGGGTTCATGGCGACGCCGTTGTGGATGAAGAAGCTTCGCACGGCGTTGGCCGCATCCCGGCTGCCCGTGTCCGCCTCGAATCTCTCGATCCGATCGATGTATTCTCTCCGGGCTCGCGTGCGCAGGACGAACGGCCCGCCCTCGATCGACCGTCGCAGGCACTCGTCGACCATGTCGTCCGGGTTCTTGCCGGCGATCTCGCAGAACTGCGCGAGAATCTCCATGATCTCCTCGCCATCACCGTGAGAGCCCCAAAGCGAGGCGCGGCTCGCCAGCCAGCGCCTGGTCGATTCGTAGGTCTGAATGCTGCCGACAGTTACTGTCATGTCAGACTCCTTCCACCCTTAGCCGAGCCTGTCCTTGAGCATGCGTGACAGCGCCCGAACCTCCTGCCCACGCCAAGGTGGCGGCTGCTCGCGCTGCACGAGCCCCTGCTCGCGCAGGCGCTCCGTGACCTCCGGGTCGCGTTGGAAGGGATGCTCCGGCGTCTGTTCGAAGCAAACCTGCTCGAATGGCAGCCGGGGTTCCATGCCTCCCGCTTCCCAGGACTCGGCCGGGTAGCCGATGAACATCGCTGTCACAGGCTCCCAGGTGGGAGGCGCC
Organism: Chloroflexi bacterium UBA5177; assembly: GCA_002413265.1. Taxonomy (GTDB): domain Bacteria; phylum Chloroflexota; class UBA5177; order UBA5177; family UBA5177; genus UBA5177. The sequence continues at coordinate 2,103 of DHWR01000007.1, read as the reverse complement.
CTCAGGACGGTGGCCGCTCCAGCCTCGTCGAAAGGCGCGAGGGTCGCTGCCAGTCCCTCGTCATAGGCGGCCAGGAGTCCAGCCGCCATGGCAAGGCCGGCATCCGCGTTCCCACCTCGCTGAGGGCCGCTCTCGAGACCCGGCATCAGCACCTCTGGCAGGATCACCTCGTCTACATAGCGAGTACTCCAGCCGTGCGGCGGGCCGAGCGCGCCGACATCCACCAGCGCACCAGAGGCAACCGTAGGCCACTTCCGTTCTTCGATTGCCCGGCGTCGCGCGTCCGTATCGTAGTACCAGAAGATGTAGACGGGTGCGACGTCGAACAGCGCGGCCGAAAGCGGCGTCTTCAGAAGATCACGCTCGTCCTGGCTCAGACTGTCTCGGTAGGCGACGATCGCCTTCGAGAAGGCGACGTTGACGGCGCGCGAAGAAAGCCGTCCTGCCTCAAGTACGATCTGGACCTTCTGCCGTTCCACGGGGCGGTAAGGCAGGAAGTACTGGAAGATTCGACGACGTCCCGCTGCTTCCTTGAAGTCCATGTCCTCGCTCCTAGTCCGGAAGTCCGTACTTTTTCGCCAGGCCTCGCAACTCCTCGAACCGCCACCCGAACGGCGCAGGGGCCTGAATCATCAGCGCGTCCTCCAGCTTCTTCACGACCGCCGGCTCTCGATAAAACGGATGGCCGTACCGCAACTCGAAGAAGTCCTCCTCGAACGGCTCGCGCGGACGCTGACCGCCCGCCTCGATAGACTCTCCTGGGTATCCCAGAAACATCGGGCTGCCAACCGGCGCCCACGTGTCAGGGATGGTCATGATCCGGGCGTGAGAGAAAGCCGAAAGCTGGACGCCAAGGCCCTGGTCGACGGCGGCGAGCAGGCCGTATGCCTGTGCCGCGCCGGCTGCATGCCGAGCCGCAGCGAGGACCTGGCGCGCGACTGTAGGCCCGTCTGCACCGCGCTGAAACTGGACGGGCACCCGGCCGCCGGATTCGAGCACGGAGCGTAGGTGTGGTACGACGGTTTCGTCGACGAACCCTTCAGTCCAGCCGTGGCTGGAATTCAGGATCCCTCGCCGTATCAGCTCCCGGAAGTTACGCCCGTCCGCGACCTTCTCCAGCTCTGCGACGTCCGCAAAAAAGAAGATGTAGGCATAGGCCATGTCAAGCTGAGCCGTCGTCGTCGGAGTTTTCGCCGCCTGCAGCTGCTCTGCCGAGAGCTTGTCACGGTAGACGACGACCGTCCGAACGAAGTCCGTCTCCAGAAGTCTCGGCGCTCGGTAGATAGCTTCGACGATCCTTTGGATCTTCTCATGCTCCACCGGCCGCCAGGGCTCGAAGAAGCGGATCGACCGCCTCGTGCCGATGACGCTTTTGAGCTCCATTAGCCACCTCCTTCACTCTCTACGCACTGCCGCGCGCACGTATTTCTCGCCGTCCCTGACGATCCAGCCACCTGCGGCGTCCGTCGTCTGGCCTCGAACATCGAGCTGAGTGCGGATAATTCGCAGCTCCTCCTCCGTCGGTGGCTCCAGGACCTTGACTTCATCCGCGAGCAGCGGCTTCCACTCGCACTCTTCCAGGATCTCTTCGACGGTCACCCACGGCATCCGGCCGGTGAGCCGCAGCCGCCGGTCCTTGTAGTCGTACAGCGCCCAAGGAGTAACAACCCTGTAGGGGCCGGTGCCGCGCGGCAGGCCCGCTCGCTCCCGGGCGCCTTCGGTGCCATCCAGAAAGCCTGGAGACGAGATGAAGTCGACTTCCTTGATGAACTTGCGCTTCTCCTGGTCGGTGGTCAGGATCGTCCGCCAGCAGCAGGCGGCGATGGTGTCGGCGCCGCCGGGGCCGCCGAAACGACGCGGATTCTCGCCGTAGGTTCCAAGGATCGTGGAGTTGATGTTGCCGTGCTGGTCGATCTGTAGGGAGTTGAGGATGCCGTAGTCGCAAAAGCCAAGGTGGGCATACAGTCCAGCAGTGTTCATGGTCCCCCACTGCAGGGCCCGATAGCCGGAACGAGAGCTCATCATGGCGCCGATAGGGTCGAACGGCGGCATTGGTTCGGGAGCGACCACACCATCCTCAGTCATATACTGGGCGTCGGGTGC
>DHWR01000122.1 GCA_002413265.1 Chloroflexi bacterium UBA5177 | reverse complement strand
TTGCCCTGAGCCAAGACTATGGGCAAGCCGCGGTTGGCCGCGGTCCAGGTTTGTCCTCCGTCGTCTGAACGAAGGATGCCGTCGGTGTCTAGCGAGGCATAAACCCTCTGCGAATTTGACGGATCAACCTGCAGGCTGTAGACGTAGGGCGCAGAAGGCAGACCGTCCATTCCAAGCGTCCAGTGCATTCCACCATCGACCGATCGGTACACGGCCCCGTCACCTCCCGCCAGAACCGCCCCGCGTGTCGCAATGACGCTCGTCACCGAGAACGTGTCGTGCGGGCTGCGCCGGACCCAGTGAAGACCGTTGTCGCGGGAGTTGTACACGCCTCCCTGGGTTGCGGCCCACAGACCCGTGTCGCCGACAGCCACGTCCATGACTTTGGGCATGAGACCGCTCGAGCGCCGCTGCCACCGTCTACCACCATCTCGAGAGACCGCCACGCCACCATTCCAGATTCCTGTATATAGAGTCCCGCTCTTTGCCGCGACGAGGGCCTGGACTCCGTCGGGAGCAAAAACGTATCCGGGGCCGGCCGGGGCCCACGTCTCTCCGTGATCGACGCTCTTCCAGACGATACTCGGCCCCACGTACATGGTTCCTGGATGAACTTGGTCTTGCGTAAGGAACATGTTCCTTGCACCCGGAAGCGAGCTGCGAGTCACTCGCCAATGCAACCCGGCGTCCGTCGACACCAGAATCGAGTGCCTTGTGGCGACGATGATCCTGGAGGGCTGAGACCGATCGATTGCCACGTCGAGAACGGCAAAGGATCCCGGAAACGCTCCTAACGGCTGCCAGGAAGCTCCTGCGTTCCAGGACTGATAGAGACGGCCGGCGTCTCCCGCCAGCAGGTGCTTCGGGTTACCGGTGTCGATGGTCATCGGGTAACCAATATCTGCACGCACTGCACGGAACCACTGTCCGTGCGTTTCAGTTGGATGCACGTGGGTCGAGAGCTGCGGTACCGCAATTCCCAGCAGCGCGGCCACGAGTGCGAAAGGCAGTGCGACTAGCAGCGCCCGACGCCTGTGTGGCGCGGCACGCCTCCCGCCCTGGCCTGCGCCGGCAACCCGTCGTCGAACCGAGGCACGGACAGAACGCCCGGCGGTAGCCTCGGCCAGTGCCCGTGTGACGATACCGTCGAGTGCCATTTGATGGTCGAGAAAGGCTCGGCACTCTACGCACTCGCCGAGATGAGCATCCAGTGCCGGTGTTCGTTCACCATCTGCAGCGGATGCCTGGAGCATCAGTCGCGCTTCGTCACAGGACATTCCGATCATGGCTCGCGGTCCTCGTCCTTGTACTCGCGTCGGAAGGCTTGGCGGGCACGCATCAGGCGCACCTTAACCGCACCTTCGGAGCATCCGAGCACTTCCCCGATCTCCTTGCACGTCAGTCCGCTGCCCAGCTGCAGGAGAAGAGGCTCGCGATACGCCTTGGGAAGGCGCGAAAGCGCCCGCAGGACGGAGTCGCGAGCCACCACCGATTGCTGCAGATCGGCGGCTGCAGAAGCATGGTCGTCCGTAAGCGGCAAAAAAGTCTTCAGCCGCCTTCTCCGGTGATAGCTGCGGGCGCGATTGAGCGCAATGGTATGGAGCCACGAGGATAGCCGAAGATCGTCACTGGTGCGGGGGAAGGCTCGGTATGCCGCGAGGAACGTCTCCTGACACAGCTCCTCGGCCACCTCCGCGTTTCCGACGGCTCCGCTGAGATAGCGAAGAATCCTGTTCTCGTACCGCTGCATGATCTCTTCGAACGCATCCATTTCTCCGGCGCGGGCGCGCTGAACCAGGCCGAATTCTTCGTTCATGCCGGGGAGGGCCGATTCCGTGGCTTCGAGAGTGTAGGTGAGAACCAGATCGGTCACCCTTCCTCGGTCTGTTCTTCCTTTGTAACGCCCCGCGCGCGTCAATGGTTACGCGATCGGGAAATCGGTAGCCATCGCCGGGAGCCGGCTGCTACCCGCCAAGATACAGGGCTCGAATCTGTGGGTCCCTGACGAGGTCCGCGCTCGGTCCTTCAAGTGCCAGAACACCGGTTTCCAACACGTATCCGTACGAGGCGGCCGACAGAGCTTTGTTGGCATTCTGCTCGACAAGCAGGAGGGCAAGTGATCTTTCCGCCTGAAGGCGCGGAATGAGATCGAAGATTTCTTCCACAAGCAAGGGGGCAAGCCCGTGGGAAGGCTCGTCCATGAGGAGCAGCCGTGGTAAGGCCATCAAAGCGCGTCCGATCGCCAGCATCTGACCCTGGCCGCCGCTGAGCGTGCCGGCCCGCGCCCTTCTTTTCACCCGCAAAGAGGTGAAAAGACTGTAGATCCAATCGATATCGCTCCTTATGGCATGTCTGTCGCGGCGCAGATACGCGCCGACCAGTAGGTTCTCCTCGACCGTCAACGAGGAAAAGAGCTCGCGGCCCTCCGGCACCGTGGCGATGCCGAGCCGCACTCTCTGTTCCGGCCTCAATCCGGCGATTGGTCGATCATCCAGGAAGATGTTGCCCCTAGCCGCCCGTTCCAAGCCACAGATGGCGCGAATGACGCTGCTCTTGCCGGCACCGTTCGCTCCTAGCAGGGTAACCGTCTGCCCCTCGTCCACGTGAAACGAGAGGTTTTGTACGGCTTGTACATGACCATACGAAACCGTCAGATCACGAACGCTCAGCAAGCTCGTTTTGCACCTCTTCGACCACTTTCCGGCTCGCACCCGTCCCGAGATACGCCTCGACAACCATCGGGTTCAGTCGCACCTCCGCTGGACTGCCTTCGGCGAGCGTCCTCCCCTCATCCAGCACCACGATTCTCTCGCTGATGCTCATCACCAGACGCATATTGTGCTCGACCAGCAGGATGGTCAATCC
>DHWR01000081.1:14039-20568 GCA_002413265.1 Chloroflexi bacterium UBA5177 | reverse complement strand
ACGGTGCGGAAGTTGTATTCGACTGCCCCCGACTGCTGCTGTTCCACCGTCATGGCCGCGTGGAAGTCGAAGTTGAAGTCGGTATCAAACGACGACGCCCAGGGGAAGCTCCAGCCCATCCGCTGCTTGAACGACTGCAGCTTGGCCAGCGGGGCGCGAGACACCGCGTACATGGAGACATCGTGGTTGGCCAGGTGAGCGACGAAGCCGTTGAAGCCGTCGGCGATGGCCGAGCAAGCGGGGCATCCCGCCTTATAGTCGGAACCGAACATGAAGTGGTAGACGAGCAACTGGCTTCGGCCGTCGAAGAGCTGCGCCAGCGTGCGGGTACCGTCGTCGGTCTCGAATCGGTATTCCTTCTCGACGCGGACCCATGGCAGATCCCGGCGCTGCCGCGCGACCTCGTCGCCCTGCCTGGTGTACTCCTTCTCGCGGGCGAGCAGCTCCTTGCGGGCTGCGAGCCACTCTTCACGTGTTCCGGTCTTGTGCTCAGTCATGAATGATCTCCTTTCTGTCGGTACGACTACGAGAAGTCTCTCGCCGGTCGGAGGGGTCTTCGGTGAAGAGGCTCCCCGTGGGCGCGTTCACCTGCAACCTCTTGGTTGCACTTTAGCACGACTGGCCGAGTTAGGGGCGCCCGTCCGGATTAGCAGCGACGAACGGCGTACAGTCTCAGAAAGCTTAGGTAGAAGGAGCCGAGAGGGCGACCACGTCAAACGGGCAGCACGTTCTCACCATAGGCCGCAAGACTTTGGTTGTGCGTAAGAAGGGCCAACGGCTCAAGCAGAGCCTGCGCCACGAGGGCTCGGTCGAATGGATCGATATGCTGATGCGGCAGTCGCGCGACGGCCGCAGCGTGTTCCAGATTGAATGGCAACGGCCGGAAGACACTCTGCAGCGCAGCCGTTCGAACCTCATCGACGTCTGCCTTGAGCCTGCCGAGCTGCGACTTGATCGCGATTTCCCACACGCTCATCGGGCTGACAAAAACTTCATTGCGCCGATCCTCTATCAGCGCAGCGGCCTGAGCCGGCAGCAGGGCGTCATCCTTCAGCCACCAAAGGAGGATGTGCGTGTCGAGCAGCAGGCGCACTATGCACTGCCATCAAAAGAATGCAAGATTTCCGCGGGAAGGGGTGCATCAAAGTCATCCGCGATCCAGATCTTCCCTTTCAGGAAACCACGGCGGCGCGGAGAGGTATCATCGTCGACCGCAACGAGCCGCACCATGGGCTTTCCCGCTTTGGCAATGATGATTTCGTCCCCACGCGCCGCGTCCTCAACTAGCCGCGAAAGATGAGTTTTTTGCCTCGTGCATATTCACCTGTCGCATTGCGACCTCCGTTGAGCTAAGTCTGGTTTAGTTTAGACGGGTCGGGATCCGTCTTTGTCTGGCTGTCGTTCTTCGCCTCAACCAGTCACGGGCATTCCCGGCCACTACTTCGCTACATGGTCGATATCGTCACGCATCATGGTGTGTGACGGGACGAAGTTGTGCGGCTGCGGTCCGATCGGCCGCCCGGTGCAGTTGGCCTGCTGGATGGCCCTGAAGGCAATGATCTCTGCTCCCACCATCAGGATGAGCGAAAAGAAATATATCCATGCCGCGAGGACGATCATGGGAGCGATGACGGCCCCATAGCGGCTGAAGTGGCTGACGTGGGTATAGAGGGGCCAGATGAAGCTCAGAATCTGGAAGAGGATTGACGTGACCAAAGACCCTCGCCAGACGTCTGCCAACCTGAATCGCGGCTGCGGGTTGGGGAAGACGAGATAGAGAACTACGAAAAGCAGGAAGGCCGCCGCGAGGCTGATGCCGGTGCCAATCAGGAAAGCCCGTTCATCTGCGATCGGAGCGTCGGGAAAGAGACGCGTGACGACCGCCCCGGCCGTGGTGCCGGCGACGATGATCAGCATTAACGCCACGAAGACCAAAATCATGCCGAGATCAAGCAGCTTCTCCTTCAGGAAGTCACGACCATTCACTTCAAAAATGGGTTGGAAGACAGTCGAGAATGCCCCACCGACGTTGGAGCCGGCCCAGAGGATGCCAACTATGCCGATGAGAACGAGTGCCCCGCGATTCTGAACCGAGGTCGAGACAAGGTGCCTGATGTCCTGGGGCTGGAGTGTGCCTTGTAAAGCGCTGCTGAGGTGATCCACGACCGCCCGCTGACTGGCGGGGTCACGGAGCAAGAGGCTACTGATGGCGGCCAAACCAACGATGACGGGCACGACCGAGGTGAGCAACGTCCAGGCTACGGCGGAGGCCAGGAATGTGATGTTGTCTTGCATCACTTTGCGGACGAACAGGTCGAGGTTGGGATGCCGATGCAAGAAGCCTACCAAGAGAGTCTTGCTTTCGTGGTCTGGTCTACCAACTCTGCTCCACCGAATCTGGACCTCGCATGAACGAGGCTTCGACGGACTGCTAGTCCTCTCGAGCATACCCAGCGGGCGACGGTGGTGCTGCCGTATGCGGGCCCGGCATCGTTTCTAGCGCGTCATTCCCTCCGTGCCCCGTATCGCATGTTGCTCGAGGGCCGACTGCTCCTCGTCGATGCCCCACCCCTGCGGGTCTTCCGGGGCTGCCCTTTGAGCATAGCGCCCAGCCACTTCCAGCTCCTGGTCGTACTCGCCCGCGCGCGCGTCTGTAGTAGTCGATCTGCTCCTGCGAGAGGGAGCTCACGGCTGACTTGGTTGGGCCGCTTTCTGCCGATCCGACTCATGGCCAGGCGGTGAGGGCGACGCCCGGCTGGCACCGTACCGGGAATGGACCCGGAGCATCGCGCGAAAACCGGCGTTCGACGCCGGCTGCCGCGTAGGCGTCGAGACGCTCATCCAAGTGCCAGTCTACCCGCCGTGGCTGGACTGTGATGGTGTCCGAAAGGTCGACGATCGCGTACGCCGGGCGAGAGTCCGCGTCGTTCGAGCCGTTGATCGCTCCCACGCTCATGAGCGTGGTGTCCCCGACGCGACGAACGTACTGCGTATGGATGTGGCCGTATAGGAGTAGCCGCGCTCCAGCGTCGCCGATGATCCGCTGCGCGACCGCCTCGTCCGCGTCGGGGAGCACAACGTCCTCGGTGCTCCAGGGCGTAGCGTGGACCAGAACCACCGACCCGAAGTGAAACGGACCACGAACAATGGACAGAGGCAGGGTGCGGAGGTACTCGATGCGCTCGGACCCAAGACGGTCGACCGACCACAAAGCGTGGGAAGCCACCGACTCCGGCAAGGTTCCGTGGGTGGCCGCGGCTGGGCGGAGCGCGTCCGCGGGCGCGGAGCCATCCGCCAGCCGGACCAGCAGATCGTCGCCATTCCCGCGTACGGCTAGCCAGCCCCGCTCACGGATCAGGTCAACCACCTCTGCCGGCTGCGCCCCGCCCTGGGCATAGGTCCCCGCCCACGAGCACCTCATCGACGGGTTTCAGGGCTTCGAGATCCGATAGCACTTTCTGCAGGGCGACCAGGTCGCCGTGCGGATCGGATAAGATCGCGACGCGCCACGATATGTGGCGCTGGTCGCTGTGTTCGCTTTCATCTTCCCCTGTTGCCATCTGGGTGCCGCTGGGGCTGCTGGGCCATCACGCCCTCGGCGACGATCCACGCCATCAAGATGGGGCCCGCCAGAATCGACGCCCGTGCTCCTTTGGACGGGCTGCGCACCAGGGCAACTGCCGCGGTCGCGGCGCTTCCGCCCACCACCCCCGCCAAGATGATGCCGGGAAGCACATAGCCACGGAACGGCGTGCCCTCCAGCTACGCTTCCGAAGGCCCGTCGGCCCCGATCCCCGCTGCGAGCGCGACGCCGCCGTCGATCGCAGCCACAGCCACAAAGGCGTCGACACACAAGAGACGAATACGTACGCCTCTGGTCCGCATTTCCGACATTCCCGCACAACCGACTTCACACCAACTTCTCGATGGCCCCGCACATGGCGTAGCCCCCGTTGTTGATGAGCAGGATCTCCTCAGGCAACGAGGCGGAACACTGGGTGACCAGGCGCCTCGGCAACGAAGTCTTCAACTGGGGAATCCGGCTTGGCGTGGAAGTACCGGCGGGTCGCGGAGGCGATCCCCAGGTACTTCTTCAGGATGGGTCCGCTCTCCTCGGGTTCGACCTCGACAAGGTGCAGCGTCTCCGACTGTCCGCCCCTGGTGAGGTTGACAGTGCCCGCTGCCCGCGCGTTGCGCACCCAGTTGACCGGACCATACGGTGCGACGAGATATCGCTTGCCGTCCGTCTCGACGATGACGACCGGCGTGGAGTGAGCGGCCCCGGTCTTGCGCCCCTTGACACTCAGGATGTAGGTCGTGCCGAGCTTCAACCCGCTCCGCAGGAGGAGCTTCAGGATGTGATTCTCCAACCTGAACCACCACCTGCCAAAGTTCGCATCGTGTACGACCACGTCGTTCATGGTTTCGTTCGTTTCATCTCATCCCGGTCCCTTCGTCCCAGGCTGCTTCTCGGCGTCCGACTTAACCAGTCGAAGCGTGAGCCACCTGATCAGTCCGCTAAAGGGACCGATGAGCCTCCAGTACATGCCAAACCGGCGCCTGCTGGCGAGGTCGGTGGTCGCCGTCCTGGTCTCAGTCGTGACGAGCGTTCGGCCACGCCCATAGGGCTCGACACGGATGTTGAAGGCGATCTTGGCGTAGCCCGGCGCATCGAACTCGGCGAACTCCTCTGGCCTGAGGGCGGGCGTGCCACCTGTCGGAGTGCTGACTTTCCATGGTCTGCTGATCTGGCCGAACACGATCTCAGCTCCAGGCTCCTCCGCCAACAGCAGGAACCCGGCGCGGGGCATATCGTCGAACGTCAGCGGTGGGCGTGCGGGTTCTCGCGGGAGCCCATTGATTAGCCGCCCGAGGCGGACGGGGAGACCTCGCAGCTCGAGCAGCGCACGAACCACCAGGGACCGGGACAGGTCGCCGTGGCGGACTGCTTGCCACGTTGTATCCGCATCCGCGTTGACCACCATGCAGTCAACCTCAGTGACGTCGTAGCGTGGGAGATAGTGCTCCAACAGAAGCGGACTGTTCGCAACCGACGCTGTCTCATTCATAGTTGCCTCCTGCCATCTCCTCATTGAGGATGAGGGCCGCAACCAAGGCGATCCACAGAAGTAGAACACAGAAGAGCGCCTGTCCCTTCAAAGGAATTCGGGTGGTTGACCGTGTTGCTGTTGTTGTTTCCATCACGGGTCTTCTTTCCGGCTGCCGATGCCAGGGCAGCCTCACTTCTGGGAAGCGTAAGGGCGGATGTCGACCCGTACCACGCCAATTGTTCGGCGCACCCGAAAGAAATGGTATCGGCTGGAGGACGGATTTCTGGGGTTGCGATGGATGACCTCGAAGGAAGGACAGTGTGGCGTCAAGGCAAGATACCTGAGGAACGTGGCGGAGTTTGTGGAACAAAGAAGCCCTCCAAGCGTCCTGCTGGTCGGGTGCCCTGATTCTTCCGGTCATCCTCCTTGTCGGACGATCTGAAAATACCACCGCAGCCACCATCGTCCCGATCGCAGCTCCTGACGCCACCTGCGCGGCGGTGTGATCTCCCAGTTCGACACGCGCCCAGACTGCGAGGACCACGACCGGAGACAAGACTAGAACCGCCGAGCCGAACACGAGAACCAGGGTCACGACCGCACCGGCCACCGACGGGCCAGCGAAAAGGATGCAAGAAGGATGCAGAACGTCGAGATTTGATCGTGTGCGGACGCGTAAGCCAACTCCGGAACGTTTCCGATTTTGGCGCCAGCAAGCTAAAAACAATGGCGCACCTGGAGGGATTCGAACCCCCGACACCCAGTTCCGAAGATTGGGAGAATGGAGTTCGCGCATGTCCGCTGGTGTTCATGGTTGGCGTCCGCGAGCCAACTCCCTTCCGTGGACGCCCTGTCTCGTTCGCGGTTGGTCGCCGGTTTTTGCACCCATTTTCCACGCATAGCATCGTGGGATCGACGAGGGTTGGCGGCCTCCATGCCGTGTAAAAACGGCCAGATGGGCAAGGACCAGCGCACCCGCCAGGTCTTTCTAGTCCACCAGTGCTCCCAGGAGGCCCTCAAGGACAATCAAGCCGGCGGCGGCCGTGACGAGCCATATGACAAGCGGTTGGCTGCGGCGGAAGGTAAGCCAGCCGACAACCACTGTGAGAATCAGTAGCACCCCGGTCAGACTTCCGACCGAGCGGTGCGCGTACTCGATGATCGCCCGCGTGTTGGCTGGTGGCACGATGTGTCCTCGGCACAGTGGCCAGTCATTGCCGCAGCCAATGCCGGAGCCGGAGACCCGGACGGCCGCGCCCAGCGAGATCTGGGCGCAGGCGAAGACGGTGGCCAGCACAGCTAACCGCCGGAAGGTGCTCGGTCGGAGGACACGCCCTGCGACGGTACGGTCAAGAATCGGGATCGAGGTGCCGGTTGTGCCGCGATCGTCTCCGATCAGGAATGGTGGGAGCGGAAAGCGGATGGCCTCATCACGTGCATCCTCACTGCACACCGGCGCGGCAGTGGCGACAGGCGAG
>DHWR01000081.1:8730-13803 GCA_002413265.1 Chloroflexi bacterium UBA5177 | reverse complement strand
TCTCCCAGTACAGCATCAGGGGTGCGAGATCGCAGCAAGCGGCTATGGCCACGGTGGTTCCCTTCTCATCCAGAGGTAAGTCCGTCTTTCCGAGAGCGTTCCACAAAAAGCCTACCTTCTCGGACCCAACTCTTGATGGCTACGCGAACCCGCTCGCGCGCCTCTTGCACATGTGTGGAAGCGGCAAGAGGGCACCGACTTGGTTTGCTGAAGCGCTAAGAGGAGGAATATCCTTAGAAGATTCGGATTCCCCCTCCGCCACTCCGCGGTTGCTTCAGCGGAAGACGACCGCGTCGCCCGGCGTCCAACGGGCTCGGACCCATTTCGGGGACTTACGTGACGGGAAAACTCAAGCAATAAATCGCGGAAAAATCAGGTCGAGAACCGAGGTACAGGAAGCCCTCAAGGCCGCAGCATTGGTAGTACCGGCTGGAAGACTGCACAACTCAGCGGAAGGAGTCGGGGCACTCCATGGCGATCGACGTCTACCCTGAAGCTACTCAGGGGCTGAAAGAGACCATCGAGCTCAGCTCCGAGCTGATCGACGACCTCGAGTACCCGAGGGTCAAGGCGTGGCTGAACCAGCGTTCCGAATCTGGCGGGCAGGGCCACGTCATCGGCCACTTCCAGGTCTACTTCCCCGAGGAGATCGTTCACGCGGCCGGGATGTTCCCACTTGCGGTCATGGGAGCAGGCGACAAGCTCGAGGCCAAGCGGGCAGATTCCCACATCGGGTCCTTCATCTGCTCCATCTGTCGAACTTCATTGGAGCTCGGCCTCTCAAGCCGCCTCGACTTCATGGACGCCTTCTACACTCAGCCCATTTGCGATGTCGCTCGCAATCTGGCGGGCATCTGGGGCCGTAACTTCCCCAACCAGACGGCGGAGATCCTTTACCTTCCGCAGAACGCCAACTCCAAGCACGCGGTCGCGTACCTCCGGGACGAGTATGCCCGTCTGCGAGCGGAGCTCGAGCGTATCGCCGGCAGGCCAATCGAGGAGGAGGACCTCAGACGAAGCATCGCCGTCTACAACGAGAACCGCCGGCTCATTCGTCAGCTGTACAGCATCAAACGCGAGACTCCATGGCTGCTCTCAGCATCCGAGGCCTACGTCCTGGTTCGGTCCGGAAGCGTGATGCCGCGCGAGGAACATAACGAGATGCTCAAGTCGGTGCTGGAGGCGATTCCGGAGAGAGGCGGGCGCAGGCAGGATCGTGTCCGGGTCGTCTTTGAGGGCGGATTCTGTGAACAGCCTCCTCTCGAGATGCTGCAGCTGATCGAGGAGTCCTGCTACATCGTCGACGACGACCTCATGATCGGCATGCGCTGGCTGGTTGACGATGTCCCCGAAACGGGCGATCCTCTCCATGCGCTTGCGGAGAGCTACATCCATCGCTCGAGCTACAGCTGCGTCCAGCACGACGCACGGAAGCCCAAAGAGGAAATGCTCCTGCAGCGAACCTCAAACGCTCACGCCGAGGCCGTTGTTTTAGCCGCGGCCAAGATGTGCGAGCCGGGCCTGGATGAGCAGGTTGCCTATCAACAGACCCTGGAGGCCAGGGGTATTCCCTTCCTGCTCCTTGAGTTCGAGGAGAAGATGACCGGCTTCGAGCGCCTGCGCATGGAGATCGAAACATTCGTGGAATCGATCCTATTCGACTAACGGGAGAGAGATATGACCGGCCCGCAGCCACTGCCTACTGATACCGATTCATCGCATCTCACGCCGGGGAGAGGCTCAGATTCTGGCGAGGGCGTTGTCGGGCGGGGCCGCCGAGAGGGCAACCTTCTATTTAGGGACTGGTACGCGGAGCTCGACGCAGCCGCCGAGGCAGGCGCTCCCACGGCCTATGTGTTTGTGATGGGTTCGGTGGCCGAGATTCTCAAGGCGTTCGACTTCAACCTGGTCTTTCCGGAGATCAATTCGCTCCAGACGGCCGTGCGCAAGGTCTCGTTGAACTACCTGAATAAGGCCGAGGACATCGGCTACTCGACCGACGTCTGCGGGTATGTGAAGGCCGACGTCGGCGTCCACCTCGATGATCGGCGGCATCCGAACGGGCGCATACCCCGGCCGTCCATCGTGATTGCCACCAACATGTGCAACACCTACGTAAAGTGGGTGGAAATCTGGGAGCGAATGTACGGATGCAAAGTCTTCGTCCTGGATATTCCCGGCCAGCGCGGCAACGGCTGGTCTTCCAATCCAGGAAGCGACCAATTCGAGAACGACCGACGGTACGTTCAATGCCAGCTCGAAGAGCTGATCGAGGCATGTGAGTCGGTAACGGGACGGTCCTTCGACCTGGGACGCCTCCAAGAGACTCTCGAGAACGTCAACCTCATGGCGGCGGACTGGAGCGCCACTCTAGCTCTCAACCGGGCCGTTCCGGCTCCCTTCAATGCCATGGGCGATGGCCTGGCCTATATGGGGGTGCTGAGCGCTTACCGCGGTACGGAGACGGGCGCCTCCTACATGGCCCGGCTTCGGGAAGAGATGGAGCACAAAGTCCAGCGTGGGATAGGGACGATCGCCGAAGAGCGTTTCCGGCTCCATGGAGTCGGTCCAGCCTGCTACTCCCACTTCCGCCGATTTCTCGAGCTGTTCCAGGACTGGGGCGCCGTCTACGTCAACTCGGAGTACCTGGCCTACGCCGGCGGCGGGCTTGACCGCGGCATCCACTATGACCTGGAACGCCCACTCGAGAGTCTGGCCGAACAACTTGTGATCACTGCTCGGCACTCCATGTCGAACATGTTTTTCAGTCAGGATCAGCTCGCCGACGTTGTACGCGATTGGAGGGCTGACGGCATCGTCTACCACTCGGTCAAGAGCTGCCGAACCGTCAGTACCGGCATGGCCGACAGCCGAGAGTACGTGACCCGCGTGAAGAACATTCCCGCGCTCTTCGTCGAGTCCGATCTGGTTGATCCAAGGCTCTGGTCCGAGGCGCAGTTCAAGAACAGGATCGACGCGTTCTTCGAGGCCCTCGCGGCGCGCAAGGTGGCCGCGACCGCGGCTCAGCTGATGGGCACCGTGGCCCAACAGCCGGCAGCGACCACTTAAACGGAAAGGAATGCATCGATGCTCGTAGGTGGTGTTGACGTAGGCTCCACACAGACCAAGGCGGTTGTCATGAACGGCGACCGCCAGGTCCTCGGCCGTTCCCTTATCGACACCGGAGGTCTGATTACGGCCGCCGCCGAGAACGCGTTCCAGCTTGCTCTCGCGGACGCCGGTGCGGCCAGATCCGATGTTGCCTACGTCGTCGGCACGGGTTACGGCCGCTATCGGGTCACCTTTGGCGACAGCCAGGTCACAGAAATCAGCTGCCACGCACGTGGCGGCCACTACCTCTTCCCCAACACGCGCACGGTTCTGGACATCGGCGGCCAGGACACGAAGGCGATAAAGATCGGGCCCGAGGGCGAGGTCCTGGACTTCTCCATGAATGACAAGTGCGCGGCCGGCACCGGCCGTTTCCTGGGCGCGGGGGCGTTTGCGCTGGACATTCCTCTCGGCGAGCTGGGTCCGTTGGCCCTCAACGCCAAGAATCCTGTGAAAATCACGACCACCTGCACGGTCTTTGCCGAGTCGGAGATCATCAGCTGGCTTGCGCGAGGCAAGAAGGTGGAGGATGTCCTGATGGGCGTCCATCACGCCATCGCCACCCGCAGCATCTCCCTCCTGCGCCGGGTCGGCATCGAGGAGGAGATCACCTTCACGGGCGGGGTGACGCGCAACGTGGCCATGGTGGACATTCTCCAACAATTGCTCGAGACTCGCCTCAATGTCAGCCCCGAGGCTCACTACATGGGTGCAATTGGAGCTTCCCTGTTCGCCCTGGAGAAGGCGATCAGCGGAGCCGCGGGGGCGGTCGAGGCGATGACCATCGAAACCCAACTCGATTCAACGCGGAAAGCGGACTTTCCGGCCTGTGACGCCTGCGCGGTGCCGCAAAAGAACATCGCATCTCCGCCTGGAGTGAGGACATGAGGGTCCGGGTGATCGGCATAGACGTGGGAGCGACCTATACCAAGGCCCTCGCTCTGGACGAAGAGCGCAATGTGCTCGGCCGGACCATGACCAAGACCGGTTTCAACCTGGCCGGCGCATCCGAGCTCGCCTATCTCGAGTTGCTCGAACAGGCTGGCCTCGAGGAGAGAGATGTCGACTACGTCGCCTCAACCGGATACGGCCGGTATGTCGCTCCGATGCGCGACATTCAGATCACCGAGCTGACCTGCCACGGCCGCGGCGCTTTCTTTCTCTTCCCCAGCACGAAGACCGTGCTGGACGTGGGCGGGCAGACCGTAAAGGCGATCAAGCTCGACGAGAGGGGCAAAGTCCGATCGTTCCGGCTCAACGACAAATGCGCCGCCGGCACGGGGGCCTTCCTGGAGAAGACCGCGCGCTACTTGGGGATAGACCCAGCTGACATCGGCGACCTCGCGATCGGCTCCGAGAGTCCGGTCACCATCTCAAGCGTCTGTGCGGTCTTCGCGGAGTCGGAGGTCATCAACCATCTGACCGAAGGGACGAATCCCGAGGACATCATGTACGGCGCCGTCGTCTCCCTGGCCGGAAAGGCCCGCCAGTTGATGAAACGCGTTGGGATGGAGCCGGAATATACGTTCTGCGGAGGCATGAGCCGCAACGAGGCATTTGTCAGGGCCCTCGGGCAGGAGCTGGCAGCTCCGGTCAACGTGCCCGCTGACGACATGGGCCAGTTCAATGGTGCCCTCGGGGCAGGACTCCTGGCCCTCGACCGCGTAAGAAAACTTCAGGCCACCGGGGACTGGCCGGCACGCCGCCATGCGCCGCAGGGTACCGGGCAAGCAGCAAAGGGAATCGTAGCATGAGGACTTTCGAGCCCAAACCCGCCACCAGCTTCGACTTCGACGAGATCGTCTATGAGAAATCCGAATGGTTGGCGCGTGTCACCATCAACCGCCCTCACGTCTACAACTGCTACACAGCCCGCACCCTGCAGGAGCTGAGGGACGCCTTCCGCGACGCGGCCTGGGACGACTCGGTAGCCGTCGTCGTCCTGACGGGAGCTGGAGAGAA
>DHWR01000081.1:2748-8597 GCA_002413265.1 Chloroflexi bacterium UBA5177 | reverse complement strand
ATGGGTCTCTTCGTCGAGTGCCATGATCAGCTGCGCAACATCGGCAAGCCCGTGATCGCTCGCATCAACGGCATCGTCGCGGGGGGTGGAAATGAGTTCAATATGGCGTGCGACTTGGCCGTCATGGCCGACCATGCCACCATTCGCCAGGTCGGCACGAAAGTCGGAAGCGTCGCCGCTGGAGGCGCAACCCAGTGGCTTCCGATCATGGTGGGAGACCGCCGGGCGAGAGAGATGCTGTTCACCTGCGATCCCGTCGACGCCGCGACTGCCCTGGATTGGGGTCTCGTGAACCGTGTCGTGCCGTACTCAGAGCTGGATGATGCGGTCGAGACTCTGGCCCTGAAGCTGGTCGACAAGTTCCCTGAGTGCACACGCTACACGAAGCAGTCCGTCAACTACTGGAAGGACCAGGCGTGGAGCGCATCGGTTGGTCACGCTCGCGACTGGCTCAGCCTTCACTTCGCGACTCTCGAGCCGTGGGAAGGTATGACGGCCTTTGTGGAGAAGCGTCAGCCCGACTATCGTGGGATCCGCCGGGCGGCCGCGACAGGTGGGTACAGCGAGTTCGTCTGGGGCCCCTACACGTTGAGTTGCGGATCCTGCGGCGCGAAGGGGATTCCGGCAGGGTTCTCATATTGCGGCCAGTGCGGAAGGGCCCTGGAGAAAATCCCGGCCGGCATGGCTGCCGGCACCGCGAACGCGGACGGTGACGATTGATCGCGCCGCTGTCCGAGGCAATCGACAAGCTCGTGCCCGACGGCACGAGCTTGCTTGCCGTGGGCGGCATGCACATGCACAACAATCCGATGGAGCTCGTGCGCGAGCTGGTACGGCGGCCCCGCCATATCGTCCGTCTGCTCACGAGTCCTTCGGGCTGCATGGCAGCCGACCTGCTGATCGGAGCGGGCATCGTCGACGAGGTCGCCACCTCCTATATAGGGTTCGAACACCTTGGACTCGCTCCGTGCTACCGCCGACGTGCGGAGTCCAACGAGTTGCGCGTGCTCGAGCTGTGTGAAGGCGCGATTGGCCACGGGCTGTACGCGGGTGCCTCGGGCTTGCCCTTCGTCCCGCTCCCATCCGGTCTCGATCTGGCCGACAATGGGCGCGCCAATCAGGAGTCTTACAAGACCGTCATCAATCCGTACACCGGGGAGCCGGTTGTCGTGGTGCCCGCGATCCGTCCCGACGTGGCGCTCCTTCACGCCCAGTCGGCAGACGAGCAGGGGAATGCCATCTTCTCTCGCGCGCACTTCACCGACAGGTTGATGGCGATGGCCGCCAGGAGAGTGATTCTTCAAGTCGAACGATTGGCCGAGCCGCACGAGGTGGCCGGGGCCGCGGCGGGGTGCGTGCTTCCTGGCTTCCTCGTCTCGGCTGTCGTTGTCGCTCCCGGCGGCTGCCTGCCCACTGCTTCCCACGGGCACTACTCCTATGACGAGGAGGGCCTTCGAGAGTACATTGAGCTCTCGCGCACGGAGGAAGGGTTTGAACACTACCTCCGGATCAAAGGCCTGGCTTCGGTAGAGGTAGCCGTATGACCGTCGTTCAGCCGAACGACTATTCGGCCGAGGAGCTCATGGCCGTCGTCATGGCCCGCTGTCTGCGGCCGGCGGAGGTCGCGATCATGGGAGCGGTGAGCGCATTGCCGCAGGCAGCCTGCCGGCTTGCCCAACTGACCACGGCTCCGGGGCTTTGGTATATCGCCGGTGGCAGCGGAGCGGTCAATCCTCATCAGGATCCCCTGGTAGCTTCGAGCTGCGATGAGCGTCTGCTCGACGCCGACGCCGTCCTGCCCCTGCTCGAGGTCATCATGCTGGAAGGCAGGGGCGACATCTTCGACGTCTTCTTCGCCGGCGGCCTCCAGATCGACGCCAGCGGAAACTGCAACCTGGGACCCGTCGGGGATTGGGCGCGTCCGACCCTGCGCGGCCCCGGCGGCGTCGGGCTGCCCTTCGTCTCCCGGTCTCGGCGGGTCATCATCTACTCGACGTCCCACACCCGTCGCACCTTCGTCGAGAAGGTCGACTTTATTAGCGGTCCGGGGTTTATGGACAACGGCGATCGATCCCGTCAAGGGCCTTCCCTGATCGTCACACCCCTGTGCACCATGGACTTCGATCCGGAGAAGCAACGGGCCCGGCTGGCTTCGGTTCATCCGTGGGTCGCGATTGACGAGATTTTCGAGCGGACCGGATTCGACCTGGTACCCGCCGGCCCGGTACCTGCTACTGCGCCTCCAACTGACGGGGAATTGTCGGTGCTTCGCCGGATTGACTCGTGCGGATTGCTGCGGAGGGGAGATGCCTGACGTGAAGCGGTTCACCGATCAGGTCGCCATTGTCACTGGCGCCGCCAGCGGAATCGGCCGGGCCACGGCATTTCGGCTCGCCAGGGAGGGCGCCGCAGTCGCAGTCGCGGATCTCAACCACGAGGGAGCCGGCGAGGTGGCTCGCTGTATCTGTGACCAGGGAGGTCGTGGCGTTGCTTTGCCCGTAGACGTCACCGACGTTGCCAGCGTGCAGGAGATGACGGTCGCGGCCGTCGTCGCATTCGGAACAATCGATATCCTCATCTCCAATGCCGGATGGGACCGAGCGTCTCCGTTCGTCGACACAGACGAGTGCTTGTGGGACCGAGTCATCTCGGTCAACTATCGAGGCCACCTTGCGACTACGCATGCCGTGCTTCCGCACATGATCGAGCGAGGCTCCGGCAAAATCGTAACCATCGCGTCTGATGCGGGCCGGGTCGGGTCGAGCGGAGAGGTAGTGTACTCGGGAGCAAAGGGCGCGGTGATCGCATTCACAAAGGGACTGGCGCGCGAGGTCGCGCGTCACGGAGTTACCGTGAACTGCATCGCACCGGGCCTTGTCGATACGCCCATGCTGGCCGGAATCACCGAGGGAAACGAGAAGCTCATCGGCGCCATCGTTCGTGCCATCCCGCTCGGCCGGACCGGGGTGCCAGATGAGATTGCGGCCGCCATCTGTTTCATGGCCTCACCTGACGCCGCCTATATCACCGGTCAAACGCTGTCGGTGAATGGCGGCTTGACCATGATGTGATTTGGACTTCTACTCCGGCGCCAGGATACCACCTCCAACCACCTGACTGTGGCCCAACAAGGCTGCTTCCGACTCGAGGGCTCGGAGATACTGAACAACCATCGGGTGATGACGAGAATGGACCATGAATAGGAGAGGTGGGGCGACGTGAGTCGCGGACGACTAAGTGGCCGGGTCGCTATTGTCACTGGCGCCGCGCACGGTCTCGGCCGCGCTCATGCGCTGTACATGGCGGGCCAGGGCGCCCGCATCGTCGTCAACGACCTCGGTGGCAGCGTGCATGGCGAGGGAAGAGACAGTGGACCCGCCGAGGGGGTCGCCGAAGAGATCCGCGCACGTGGCGGCGAGGCGATCGCCAGCGGCCACGACGTAGCTGATTGGCACCAAGCACAGGAGCTGGTGCGGGTGGCAATCGGGGCTTTTGGTGCTCTCCACGTGCTCGTGAACAATGCCGGGATCGTACGCGATCGGACTCTGGCCAACATGAGCGAGGCGGAGTGGGACGACGTGATACGCCTCCACCTGAAGGGCCATGCAGCTCCGACTAGACACGCCATGGCCTACTGGCGCGACCAACACAAGCAGGGACATCCGGTGAAAGCGTCGATCGTTCACACCTCTTCCGTATCCGGCCTCGCGGGCATCTTCGGCCAGGCCAATTACGGTGCGGCCAAGCTGGGTATAGTGGCTCTTTCCCGAGTGGCGATGCTGGAAGGCGCCCGGTACGGCGTACGATCGAATGTTATCTCTCCTTCTGCGCGAACACGGATCACGACCTCGATGGATGGCTCTCAGGAGAGCCTGCTGCCGCCGGAGGTCGACGGAGTCTTCGACTCGTCCGATCCGGCCAACGTCTCACCGCTCGTAGGATGGCTGGGCGAGGAGAACTGTCCGGCCACGGGGCAGATCTTCCACATTGGAGGAAACCGCCTACTGTCGATCAAGCTCACCGAGATTGTCCGCGAGTTCCGCGTCGCCGGCAGGTGGACGGCTGATGATCTCGATCGGGAGCTGTCCGGAAATATGGCCGAGCCGCCATCGATCGAGGCGTTCCTCGGCCGCCCGACCCTGGGGCAGCGTCTGGAGGAACTTTACGGAGACGCTCGTGGTGCCGGCCAGACAACTCCTCATGGGCGCGACGGAAGGTAATCACCTGGAGATGCAGGTCCACACAGACCATATGGGTCCATTGGGCATTGGATGAACCCGCAACCTGAGCCACGGCAAGTGATCAGCTCGTGCCAGCACACATTACGTCTGGCCTTGCTGACTGCTGGTTCTGAAGGAAGACTGAGCCTTCACCAAGCTGGGACTCTTCATTCGGATCAAGGCGGACCTCGGGGAGAATCGCCGGGAGGCATGCGAACCAGATGAACGAGATACTGAAGCACCTGTACCAACAGCACCGTGACGCGGAGCGGATGCTAACGGAACTGACCGAGGCGGTCCGACTGCTGAGGGCGACTGGTTCCAATGGCTCGGAGGCATTGAGCGCGCTGAGTGGCTGCCGGGCCGCCATCCAGGGCGAGGTGGATGCTCACTTCCGTCAAGAAGAACAGTCGCTCTTCCCGGTTCTTGGAAGACAGGTAGGAACGGACGAAGGGCCAATCGCGGTCCTGATGGAGGAGCACTGCGCCTTTCGGCAGCTGCAGCTCGAATACGAGGCTGCGCTGGCCGCACTGGAGGTCGGGGCCAACGGAGATTGGGCTGAGCGCCTCGAAAGGGCCGCCGCGGGGATTGTGTCACTCCTGCCCGGCCATATCCAGAAGGAGGATGAGGTCCTCTTCCCGATGGCGGAGGACTTGCTTGATGCTGCCGCCTGGGATGAGGTCAGCTCGTTGTGGCGTCAAGCCTCCACGCCCCCCTCGCCATGATTCGAAGTATCGTTGCGGCGGCAGTGATTGAATCGGGCCTCCCCTGAGTGGGACCGACCCAACCAAGGAGTAAACCTCCAATTAAGCCGATACCCCTCATCAACTTGCCGGCGCCGCCGCCAGGACGAGTAGTCGTCCCGATGCTCTTCGCCTTGAGCGGATGCCTCTCGCTGGCGATTGCGGCGGTCTTACTTGGCTTTTGGGCAGAGCAGATCGTCGCTAGGCGAGGCTGGGACACCGCTCATGCCCTCGGGCTCACGCACCTGATGTCGCTTGGGTTTGCCAGCTCGTTCGCTATTGGTGTTTCCTACCACCTGGCGCCGCGGATCTTCGGTTCCCCTCGGCCCAACCAGTCAATGGGGATTGCCGTTTGGCTCTGCTTCGCGCTTTCAATGTCCGCCTTTGTCGGCGGCCTTCTGGCAAACGCCCACCTAGCTGCCGCTGTGGCCGGCCCATTACTCGCGGCGGCGATCCTAGGATTCCTTGGCCAGATGACTGTGGTAGTCACACGGGGCAGGCGTCGATCTCCGACCAGTGACTTTTTCATCGTGGCGCTGGCGAGCCTCGCCCTCGTCGCTCTACTGGGATCGCTGCTGGCCGTTTCGTTGGAGCTCGGTTTCATAGCGAATCCAATGGACGTTCTCGGAGCGAAGATAGTCCTAGCCGTGGGTGGATGGCTGGGCATGCTGATCGTGGGTATCTCTTACCAAGTCATCCCCATGTTCACCCTGTCACGTGCGCGACAACGGTTCGCGAGGGCCGCCTTTGGCCTAATGCTCGTCTCGCTGGTTGCTATTCCTCTAGCGCTGGTCGCACACGTGCCGAGGCTCGGGGCTGAACTGTCAGCAGTTCCGTACCTGGCAGGGGTGACCTTGTACTTGATGGACGTGTTCCGCTTCATGCG
>DHWR01000081.1:0-2660 GCA_002413265.1 Chloroflexi bacterium UBA5177 | reverse complement strand
GCGATCCCGGCGGTCGGCGGTTTGGTCCCGGCACCCCAGATTGCGGTCACCGGAGCCCTGATAGGCTGGGTACCTCTGTTCATCGTGTCGAGCGCCGTCCGCATCCTTCCATTTCTCATCTGGGAGGGACGGCGGCCGGGAGATCGCCCTCGTCTGCCCACAGAAGTCCCAAGTGCCCTCGCCTGGTGGAGTGTTGGGATGACAGCGCCGGCATGGCCTCTGCTGGCCCTAGCCTTCGGCCTGGACTCCGGCGCGATCGGTTTCGTGGCAGCGATCTGCCTCTTCTCCGCAGCCGCAGGCCTTGCCAGCATCGGCGCCATCGCACTGCGTGCCGGATGATGACGTGACTTTGTTGGCCCGCCTCAGTAGCGAATGCTGGGGCGTTGATGGGCGTCGCGACCGTGCCGAACCGGTCCGCGATCGGTATCCTATAGCTCGCCAGGGACCGGCTTCTGCATGTTCGGGACTATAATTTACCCAACAGGCCATATCAGAATATTGGCCATCATATGAAGCCGCGACTGGAGTGCAGGCGGATGCGGTTAGCGCGGGGACGGGGCTCTGCATGAAACTCTCCAGGGACAGCGAGTACGGCCTCCGAGGCCTTGTCTTCCTGGCGGGCCAACCCGGTAACGCTTCCCACCAGCTCAACGAGATCGCGGACGCCACGGCCCTAACTCGACCCTTCATGGCCAAGATCTTTGTGCGCCTGGCTCGGTCGGGCGTGGTCCGGTCTCATCGCGGGCGCGAACGAGGCTACACCCTCTCGCGACCTGCCGATCAGATTGGCGTGCGGCAGGTGGTCGAAGCCATCGAGGGCGCCGACGTCTTCGCACGCTGCATCTTCTGGACCAATGCCTGCTCTGACATTAATCCGTGCATACTCCATCGCGTCTGGGATCGTACGCGCCCTGCCGTAGGGAAGGCTATGGAGGGACTGAGTATCGCCGACCCCATTAGCCAGGGTGACCGATCATTTACTCTGCCGTTTGAACGGCGGAGGCGCAGACATGGGATGGCAAGGCCAATCGATCCGGGGGCGCCAGGTTAGGCTTACGAGCGCCGTCAGGCCCCGGCTAAGCATGGTTGGCCAGGTTAGGCGGATCAAGTGATTGGTCCGACGGGTGCCGATATTGTCCTGTGGGTCCACGTCTTGGCGGCCACGGTCTGGATCGGTGGCCAAGTGGTCATTGCCCTTCTGGTTCCGTTGCTGCGCGCGGAGCCTGCACTCCTTGCCGAGGCGGCTCGCCGTTACGCCCAGTTGGCATGGAGCGCGTTTGCGGTACTTGTCATGACGGGCGTGATCAACATGCACGATGCCGGGATCGGGATCGCGGACCTCGGATCGACCAGCACCGGCCGGACTCTGGGTGTGAAGCTCGTGCTCGTGCTTGTCTCGGGAATGGCCGCGGCCGGGCACCAGGTCCTGTCATCGCGGGGCCGGACGTCACCCATGGCTTCGGCCGGTCTTGGAGGATTGAGTCTGCTCACTGCGGTTGCCGCCGCGCTCTTTGGGGTCGTCATCGCCCAGAGCTGATTTGCCCCACACGCACACTCATGTCGTCGCCCGGTGGTGGGTCTTGTCATGTGCATGGCAATCGTTCTCGGGTGCCGTTCAGTGTGGCCCCGGGTCGTATCCCCGTGCCTTTGCTGCTTCGGCTTAGTGCCGGCAGGCATGCGTCTCTTGAGACCGATTCCGGTGATCAACATGCCGCAGTCGTGGCGTAGCGCGATTTCGCATGAGGATCAGTAGCGATGCCTAGCCCGTGTGGAGCAATATCGACCCCGTTCTGAATATCAGCCGCGACGGTCGAACAGTCCGCCCACAGTTGAAAGCGGATTCGGGCAGCTGCAGCTCTAGAACCGTTCGCTGGCTCATCCACAGCAGTAGTAGGCGACTACCTCGTTGCTCGCCTAACTTACGAGTTGTTGAACATCGCGCTCTCCGGTCTCCCGTAACGAGCCACTGCAAAGGCATCTCTCGGCACCACCTAGAGTCCGCCCTAAGTTTCAGGCGAGGCACGAACGCCGGTTCACTTTAGGTGGCGACGAGATGGTTACCGCACAGTGACTGTATGAGCCCCAAAACGCCAATTGGTTTAGCCGGGAGTGACGAGGAACGCCGGCAGCCATTTCATGGAATCTGACGTATTCGTTAGGCTGCCGAAGCGTACGGCTCCGGCCAGACGCGCAGCGAGCCGATCACGCTGACGTCCTCAGGGCAATTGTCGGGACGCGCGCAGCACACGCGACCATTCGTGACGAGGTCGTGGCATCAACAGGCACGTCGCTGCAAGACTCCGTCGGCGAGATGCCAACTGCCTGGATTCGCGCCGCCAGGAAAACGCTGAGGTTTTGCAGCGCAGCAGCAATTTGGGGCCTAGACCTCATCCCACGGGAGCAACTGGGCCCCCAATGTTTGGCTTAACCAAGCTAAAAACAATGGCGCACCTGGAGGGATTCGAACCCCCGACACCCAGTTCCGAAGACTGGTGCTCTATCCGCTGAGCTACAGGTGCATGTCAGGGCAATTGTACCGAGCCTCAACGGATGGTTGGATCGGTGAGTACGTTAGCCCCATACCGCGAGGACGGCCCCGGAGGGCGAGAACTTCACAATCTGCTCATTCTGACCGTCGGTGACGTAGACGTTGCCGGAAG
>DHWR01000134.1:1451-2770 GCA_002413265.1 Chloroflexi bacterium UBA5177 | reverse complement strand
CATTCGATGATTGTCGGCAATGATTGGAGCCAGAAAAGTATTCGACACCCCGGCCCTTCGCAGGCCGACCTGGGTTTCTCCTACCGCGGAAGACGCCCTCTCCGGTCGCCGAGGTCGCGTTAAGGGCCAACCGGGCTCAACCAGAAGGATTCTGACGCAATTCTGACGCAAGATACCTACTGTTGTT
The DNA here is from genome assembly GCA_002413265.1 of Chloroflexi bacterium UBA5177. GTDB lineage: Bacteria > Chloroflexota > UBA5177 > UBA5177 > UBA5177 > UBA5177. The sequence continues at coordinate 2,583 of DHWR01000134.1, read as the reverse complement.
CCCGGAGCTTCATAGACGAGGTCTGAATGGTCATGCTTCGCGCACTTGGGAAGGCCGAGATCGACACGGGCGTGGCGACACTGACTCCGTCACAGGAGATGGTGTTCGCGACCGCGTTGTATCTGATCCTCGAGCGCGGGAAGAGCGTAAGCCGAAAGCGCCTCGCCGCTCTGCTCTGGCCGCGGGTGGACGAGAAACCACGAGCGCACCGGCTCCGCCAGACGATACTGCAGTTGAAGAAAGTCGGATTCGTAGTGACGGCTGATCGAGACACTCTACAGTGCTCGCCGCATGACCCCGCCAGCGATATCGCCACGCTCGCCGCAGCTACAGATCCAGACGCTCTTGCCGCACCTGCTTCCCTGGAGTTCTTGCCTGGGTACAACCCGGCTTTTTCCGACACGTTTCGGGATTGGGTAGATGGGCAGCGCGAAGAGACGCACGCGCTTGTGACGAGGCGCCTCGTGACTGAGCTGAACTCGGCGAGGTCAAAGGGGGACTGGTTGACCTGCGACAGATTTGCGAGGCAATGCCTCAAGCTCGATCCGTTCAACGAGTCGGCTGTGCTCGCTCAAGCCGAAGCCTGCGCGGTGAGGGGCGCCAAGACGCAGGCAATCCAAATACTCGACCGATACCTGGTCGAAGTCGGATCGGACAACCCGAATCTGAGCGTATCCGCCTCTGTGCTACGAAGGCGCATCACTGACCGAATCCCGGAGAGAACGCCAGTCACGGTTCGCGAATGCGCCTTTGTAGGAAGAGACCGTGAGATGGAAGCGCTGACCTCCGATCTGCTCACTGCGCGTCGCGGTGGAGGAGGAGCACGCCTTGTAAGGGGAGAGGCCGGCATCGGCAAGAGCAGGCTTGCTTCCGAATTGATCAAGTTCGCGATCCTGGAGGGAGTCCAAACAACCAGAACGACTTGTCGCAGATCAGATGTCGATCGGCCGCTATCGGTCTTTGTCGATCTCGTTCCGCAATTGAGCGAATTGCGTGGTGCGCTGGGGTGCTCTCAGGAAACCATGTCCGTTCTCAAAGGACTGACAGAATTTGACGGTCGGGCCACCTTCAGTGCGCCGTCGGTCGACGACTCGATGAGTGCGCACGCGAGGATGCGCGCGGCCCTCTTCGA
>DHWR01000134.1:0-1384 GCA_002413265.1 Chloroflexi bacterium UBA5177 | reverse complement strand
CATCGTCCGTCAGATTGCTGGCAGAGCTGCTTCCGTGGGCAAAGACGAGAAAAATTCTTTTTGTCCTGACGGAACGCGCCGGCACCAAGGGCTTGGCAAACCATCTCTCGCCAGGCGATTTGAGACTACTGACTGTTGGACCTCTTGGGCCTCAGTTCGGCGAGGCCATCATGACGGAGGTCCTCAAGGAGAGTCCGCGACCAACCACCTCAGAACTCATTCAGCGACTCCTCTCGGTCGGGGAAGGCAATCCCTTCTTTCTGAGGGAATTGGGCAATCATTGGATGGAAACCGGCAAGGATCGTGGCTCACCGCCGTCAGTCACTTCAATTATTGACGAACGACTCGCGCGACTATCCAATGAGTCTCTTCTGGTCTTGCAGGCCTGCGCTGTGCTCGATGTAAATGCGACGATCGAGCGCGTGGAGGGGGTACTGGAATACCAGTCACACGTGCTCCTTTCGGCTGTTCAGGAACTAAGTGTCGCAGGCATGTTGCGCGCCGAGGCCCAACCGTGTGTGTCGCCTGATGAGCCTTTGACCGTCGGCCATGATTTGATCTCAACCGCCGCGCTTAAGCGACTTGCGAGGGTGCCCATAGCGTTCTTGCATCGGCGTGCGGGTACAGTCCTGGAGCGCGAGACCCTTGGCGATGGTTCGCGGACTGCGATTCTTTGGGCGTGCGCTTTCCACTGGCAAAATGCTGGAGATCGCGAGCGCGCATTTCGGACCGCGTGTTCCTGCGCGGAGCATCTTCTGACGGTCGGTATGCCGCGCGATGCCGCGCCCGCTTTTGAACGCGTACTCGGCTATTGCATCACCGACGAGCAACGGCTTCTAGTCTTGTCCAGACTCACCTCATCCCTCCAAATGTGCGGATTGTGGGAGGAGTCGAAGGGGGTCCTACACAAATCGCGACAACTTCAAGCGAAGACCGCTCCGAACGCAAACACTCACGACGATGTTGAATTCGCCCTCTTCGAGGCACGCTGGCGAGCCAGCCTGGAGCCCGCTTCGCTAGTCGACGAGCTGAAAGCGTGCGCCGGGACAAGCAATGCGTCGCCGAGCCATCGTGTCGGGTGCGGTCTCTTGGGCCTCAAGATTGCCGCCGGCGAAAATCAGATTGACGCGATGGAAGAGTTGTACCTCGCGATGGTGCCTCTCCTCGAAAATCCAAAGATCGCTGCGACAACTCGCCTTGAGGTCGAAATGATCTATCACTCAACGTGCGGGGATGTGCGGAGGGCCGAAAGAGCCGCGGATCAACTTCTTGTAGCTGTCGGCGACGAGCCAGATCCGCGGTTGCGTGCGCGTGCCCTGTTGAACGTCGGCACCGCGTATCGTATTGTGGGGCGAGTGGATGACGCTGAGGCCGTTCTTCTTGA
>DHWR01000224.1:5528-6297 GCA_002413265.1 Chloroflexi bacterium UBA5177 | reverse complement strand
GGCAACCTGGGCCGCCATTCGTCGGAAGGTCGACCCCGGCTATCGGAGCATCTGGTCCGCCGAAGGCACAGATACCAGCTTGCTGACGGTTTTCGACGGCTTGCATCTGTTTAGCGCGGCCTATTGGGCAATTCCCGACCACACGATCGCCGCCGCCGACGCGGGATTTCGTTCGAAGATCGATGCCTTCAATGCCGTGCATCACACTCATCGGATCTGGGCCGCCGGCGTCCTACCCGGCTGGAACGACATGCGCGTAGTCGGGCGGCCTCACCCCTTCGTACTGCCGCGGCACAACGGCGCTACCTACCGCCAGAGCTGGGACGCCGCTCTAGCGAGCCGGCCCGATTGGATCACCATCACGACCTTCAACGAGTGGTACGAGGGAGCCATGATCGAACCGAGTGTCCGATATCATCACCTCTACCTCGACATCACCCGTCATTACACGATCGGCTGACCATTTACGACGCCAGGTCGAGCTCCTGCCGAACCATCGCGACCCCTTTGACTAACGCCTGCAGCTTCGCGAACGCGACCCGTCTCGGCAGATACTTCATGCCGCAATCCGGAGCGAGCCACAAGCGATCCGGGAGCACGTACTCGAGCGCTCGGCGAACGCGATCTGCAACCGTCTCGGGTGTCTCCACGGCGCTGTCATCTGCGAGATCGATAACCCCCAGCACGACCGTCTTATCGCCCAGAGCCACGAGGATGCTCGGATCGACATTCTGCTGCGCCGATTCGATTGAGACGTGCGTCGCGATCG
>DHWR01000224.1:1011-5268 GCA_002413265.1 Chloroflexi bacterium UBA5177 | reverse complement strand
CCTGCGCCTTGTCCGGCCGCGCCTGGAGATATGGCTCGTCGATCTGTACCATATCGGCGCCCGCCTCCTTGAGCGCACGCAGCTCGGCGTTGACCGCCGCCGCTAGATCCATCGCCAGGCTCTCCTCGTCCGGATAAAAGTCGTTCTGCGCCTGCTGGGTCATGGTGAACGGTCCGGGCACCGTGATCTTCAGCGGCCGGCCCGCGTGCTCTTTGGCGAAGCGCACGTCCCGATCCATGACCGGGCGGGCGTGCCGGATGCTTCCGACAACCCGGGGCACCGGGTTTGGATGACCGGTCCTATCGAGCGCCGTTCCGGGATTGTCAGAGTCGATGCCTTCCAGAACCGTCACGAAGCGATTCGAGTAGCTCTCGCGCCGCATCTCGCCGTCCGAAATCACGTCGAGTCCGGCCCGCTCCATGTCGTGGATAGCCAGGATCGTCGCATCGTCCTGCGCTTGTTCGAGGTGCGGCTCTTCCACTCGCCATATCTCGCGAGCTCGGACTCGCGGCGGAAGCCGAGAACCGAGCATCTCGCGGTCGATAAGCCAGTCGGGCTGTGGATAGCTGCCGACAACCGTTGTCATAAGTGCCCGCTCGGTGAGTTCCAATGGGTACATCGCCCTCCTCGCTAGAGCATATCCTCACCTACGTTGACCCGCACCGCACCCGGGTGTACGTTATCGATATCAGGACTTGATCGGTCGACGGATCACCGACCGAAAAACAGGGACGGCGCAAGGAGTTTGTCATGGCGATAGCTGGTGAAACCGCTGCAGTCGAGGAAATCTGGGACAGCTCACAGTTTGCCTCGAAGCCGCACCTATTAAAGGTTGCGCGAGAATCCGCGAGCAGGTTCTTCCAACTGATCGAAGCACCCGAGAACTGGGAGCTTCCCGTCAGCAAGCACTGGGAGGTCCGCGACCTCGCCGCCCACATGGTCGACGTGATCGAGGATATCTGAAAGCGTACGAGACCGCCCGCCGGGGCGAGGAGGCTCCTACACCGTTTGGCACGCGTGTGATGGGCAAGCGTCTGTACGAACAGACCCAGGCGCTGCGGTCCGTGCCGCGCGAAGAGCTGCTATCCCGCCTCACCTTCTTCGGCAGGATTCGCGCCGGCACCACCTACGGCGACCGGGAGCTGGGAGACCGCTTCCGCGGGATCTTCTACTCTACCTAGATCAGCAGGATTCCAAATCCCAACGCGCCTGTGCGGCTCCCTGCCCGCATGGACTGCTATCCGGCCTCGGCCAGATTGCGCGGGCGGCGGCTCCGTTCGCCCTCCATGGAACATGACGCCCCCTTGGCCCAGGTCGGGTCCACTATCCGTAGATCAGCATCACAGACGGTTACCGTCCTTCAGGGCGTATCGAAGGCGAAACAGCGAAGGTCTTTCAAGCCCTCGGACCCGTCCGCAATCGCCCTCCGCGCTCGCGGCTGGAGCCCAACCAAGACGCCTGCCTGACGCTTCCTACGATGGCGGCAAGGAGCCCGAACACCGCGAAAAAGAACGTAGCGCTTCCGTAAAAGGTGAACGCAAGAAACACCGTCATCGCGCCAAACAGTACGCTCGCGATCCACATCGTGGCGAGTTGGCCACCGGAATCGGACGACGAGTGGGACCATACCAACCACGTCAGGGCGGACCCGGTAGCAGCGGCAAGAACGACGTTTACCGCAATTTCCGCCGGGTGCCGTTGCCAGAATGACCCAGTCGATGCCGTGCAGTGGCTGTACGTGCACGACACTGCGCGGTTCGATGAAAACGAGACGAGAGCGATGTACAGCGGCCCGCTGACTCCCGCCAAAACACCAAGCGCCCTTTCTATGCCGCGCATTCGGTTTCTCCCACACAGGGTCCAGCTGACGGATTCGCGCCCGCCTGTCCCGCGCCCCAGTCTAGGATGAACAGCAATATGCAAGTGGAGCAACACGCAAGCGTGGGCGAAGAACGAGCCGCGAGATCGGCAGTCCGCGATCTCAGCGCGCTAAACGTGCGCGATTTTCTGGACGAGGCCGTCCGAGAGGCCGGCGATGAAATCTTCCTGGTGCACGGCCCCAACACGGTCACCTACAGAGAATTCAACCGTCAGGTCGATGCTGCCGCCTCCGCCTGGCACCGGCTCGGCGTTCGCAGGGGCGATCGCGTCTCCTTCATGCTCGAGAACCGTCCCGAATTCCTGCAAGCCTGGCTTGGTCTCGCCAAGATCGGCGGGATCCTGGTCGCCATCAACACCCGATGGCTGGCCGGCGAGGTCGCGTATCTTCTCCAGCTGACCGAGCCCCGCTTCGCCCTCATCGGCCGGCAGTTTGGCGACACCTTCCAGGACGCGCTTTCCGCGGCTCCTTCCCTCGAGCAGGTCCTGACACTGGCAGCCGACAGCCGATTTACAGACTTCGGTGCTCTGATGAAAACCTCTGATGGCTCCGCACCTAGCGCCGAGCTGAAGGCCGATGATCTGATCAGCTTCATCAGCACTTCCGGCACCACCGGGCGACCGAAAGCCGTCATGCAGACGCATGGCAATTACGTCCTGACCGGTGAAGGCTATATGAACTGGGTCGACCTCAAACGTGGCGAGCGAATCTATTGCTGCCTGCCGCTCTTCCACATCAATTCCCAGGCATACACAGTTATGGGGGCCATAGCAGCCCGAGCCTCGGTCGTGCTCGTGGAGCGCTTCAGCGCCTCACGCTTCTGGAGCGATATGGTCGACCATCGGGTCAATGTCTTCAACTACATCGGTTCCATGCTCGCAATCCTCTTGAAGCGTGACCCCGCGCCGGAGGAGCGGAGCCATTCGGTACGGCTCACCTACGGCGGACCGGCACCTCTCGGCAATCAGCGCCAGGAGATCGAGCGCCGCTTCGGGCTGACCCTCATCTCCGGGATCGGCATGAGCGAGACGACCTTCGGTCTCATGGAGCGGGTGCACGGCGAACACCGTCCTGGATCGCTCGGCAAACCGCGCCAGCACCCCGACCCCCGGATCGTGAACGAGGCACGCGTGGTAGACGACAGCGGATGCGATGTCCCGCCCGGAGAGGTGGGCGAGCTGCTATTTCGCAGTCCCGTAATGATGAAAGGCTACTACCGCGATCCCGAGCAGACGGCCGCCAGCATCCGTGAAGGCTGGCTGTACACCGGCGACCTCGTTCGCCAGGACGAGGATGGCTTCTTTTACTACGTCGATCGCAAGAAAGACATTATTCGTGTCCGAGGCGAAAACGTGTCGTCCTCGGAGGTCGAGCAGGTGCTTGCCCTACACCCGGCTGTGCAGGAGGCTGCGGTCATAGGAGTGCCGTCCGAGCTCACCGAGGACGATGTGGCCACCTTCGTGGTTCGCCGCTCAGACGTCGACGAGGCAGAGCTGATCGAGTGGTGCCGCGGCCGTCTGGCTGACTTCAAAGCGCCCAAGTATGTTTGGTTTGTGGACGACCTCCCCAAGACGGAGACCCAGCGCGTCGAGAAGCATCACTTGCGGAAGCGCGCCGCTGAGCTAATGTCTGAGTCCCCAGACCCCTTGGCGAAGGGGCTGTTCGCTCGTGAGTGAAGACGCCAAGTCCCGAGAACCCTCCTCCCACAATGCTCCGCGCATGCGTTCCGAGATGGCCAGGAGCACCCATGACACCGTAGTCGTTCGAGGCTTCGATCTCACCTCGGAGCTCATGGGAAAGATCGACCTGGGCGGTATGGCTTTCCTGGAGCTGACTGGCCGATTGCCCAATGAAGGCGAGTCAATCGTCTTCAACGCAATGCTGGTTTCGCTCGTCGAGCATGGCATCACGCCCAGCACGATCGCCGCTCGCCTCACCTACCTAGGCGCACCGGAAGCCCTTCAGGGCGCCGTCGCAGCCGGCATCCTAGGCGTCGGCTCGGTCTTCGTCGGAACCATCGAAGGTGCGGCTCGGATGCTTCAGGAGGCACTGCAGAACGCCGGAGCCAACCCTGATCTCGAAGCGCTCGCTGCGGAAATCGTGACCGACCACCGCAGCCGGACACAAGCGATCCCTGGCTTCGGCCATCCCATTCACAAGCCGGTTGATCCCCGCGCCGAGCGCCTCTTCGAGCTCGCGGAGCGACACGGCCTGGCCGGCGATCACGTGCGACTGGTCAAGCTCATCCAATTCGAGCTCAACCGACAGACCGGGCGCTCCCTCCCGATCAACGTCACCGGAGCCATCGGCGCCATCGCCGGCGAGCTCGACATCCCCTGGTCGATCTGCCGCGGCCTGGGCATCATGGCCCGCTCCAT
>DHWR01000224.1:0-953 GCA_002413265.1 Chloroflexi bacterium UBA5177 | reverse complement strand
CTGGTACACCTACCATGCGTAGGCCTCTGGAGCGGCGCCTCCGAAGCCGGGAAATATTCCATCGAGGCGCTGCTGGATCTCTTGTGTCATATCGATCTCCAGTGCCCGAAGTGACCCCTCAAGTTGTTTCACGGTACGCGGACCGATAATCGGGCCAGTGACGGCAGGTTGTACCAAGAGCCAGGCCAGCGCCACGTCCGACGGAGCCTCTCCAAGTTCCTGGCAGAATCCCTCATATTCCTCAAGCTTGGCCCGATTTTGCCCGACCTTCCGCTGCATCTCCTCGCCTGCCCGACGACCGTGCGATGCCTTGTCAAGGACGCCGCCGAGCAGTCCTCCGGCCAGCGGACTCCATGGAATGACACCCACTCCGTATGCTTGGCAAGCGGGTAGTACTTCCAGCTCCACGGTTCGCTCCATCAAGTTGTACAGACTTTGCTCGGACACCAATCCGAGGAAGTGGCGGCCCAGGGCTGCCTCGTTTGCCTGCACGATGTGCCACCCTGCGAAGTTACTGCTCCCCGCGTACACGATCTTGCCTTCCTGCACGAGGCGCTCCATGGCCCCCCATATCTCGTCCCAGGAAGTGTTCCGGTCGACATGGTGAAACTGGTAGAGATCGATGTAATCGGTTTTCAAACGGCGTAGGCTGGCTTCGCAGGCACGGCGGATATTTAGGGCTGAGAGCTTGCCGAAGTTTGGCCAGTCGGCCATGCTACCGTACAACTTCGTCGCTAGCACAACCTTGTCGCGCCGTCCCTCACCCTGTGCAAACCAGTTCCCAATGATTTCCTCGGTGTAGCCGATGTGGCCTCTATCCTGTCCGACTCCATAGCGGTTAGCAGTGTCGAAGAAGTTGATGCCGCAATCGAGCGCGCGATCCATGATGACAAAGCTGTCCTCTTCGGAAGCTTGCTGCCCCAGGTTCATGGTGCCGAGACAGAGAGGGCTCA
>DHWR01000008.1:4970-5095 GCA_002413265.1 Chloroflexi bacterium UBA5177 | reverse complement strand
GGACCGTACGCGCCACCACGTACCGTGGCCAGCACAACCGGTTTCCCCGCGAGCAAAAGTTGCCCGCTCTTAGACGCCTCTGCGGCGCGCGGATCGCTGACAATCAAGTCGATCCAGGTCTTGAT
>DHWR01000008.1:0-4847 GCA_002413265.1 Chloroflexi bacterium UBA5177 | reverse complement strand
GTCTTGATGTGCTGGGATACGCCAAAGTTGTACAGCGGCACTGCCAGCAGGATTGCGTCGGCTTCGAGCAGCTCGTCGAGGAGCGTCGCGGCAAGCTCTACCGCGGCTCGCTGCTCGGGCGTGCGCTCGTCCGGCGCCATGGAGCTCGCGGTCACCGAGAGGCCCCACGCGTCGGCGGGCAGCACATCGACGCCGATGTGGCGCCGTTCCACCCGGGCGCCGGGGTGAGCTGCCAGCCACTCCTGCTCGACGATGTCTGCGATTTCGCGGCTGGCCGAACCCTCGACGCGGATGCTGGCGTCCAGGCGAAACAGCGTCGTACTGGCGGCGGATGTAGTCGTGTCGGCTTGTGGTCGGTCAACAACTGCGTTCATGAGGTTGTTCCTTACGCGGGTGTGGCGATGTCTGACGTTGAATCTAGGTCGGCGATCAGTTTCGGGTCAGTCCAACGGCCAGCGAGACGGTCAGCTCGTCGGCAACATTCATGAGGGGGTTATTCCAATTGATCCCAAAGTCACGGCGATTGAGCCGCGTCGTGAGCGTGAGCGCAAGACGGCTGTCGTGTCCCGCGCCGAGCACCGGCGCATCGTGGGTATCCAGTGCTACCTCCCGTGTCACGCCGCGCACGGTGAGGTCGCCAAGCAAGCGATAGCGGCCCTCTGCCCGATCGATGGGCTCGACGCGGTGGCTGACGAAAGTGATCGTCGGATGCTGGTCCACATCAAAGAAATCGGCGGTGCGCAGATGTTTGTCGCGTCGCCCGTTCTTCGTGTCGATGCTGGCCGCGTCAATGGTCACGTCCACCCGCGCACTGACGGGGTCCTGGTCATCGACGGTCATCGTGCCCGCGACGTCCCCGAAGCGTCCTGTCACCGTCAGGTTCTTGACGAAGAAGAGGCGCTTGCCGATGGAGAACTCGATGCGGGAGGCCGCGGGATCTATCTGAAAGACCGTGGCGGCGGGTGCGGTCGTGTCGACTCGTGGTCGGTCAATGACGGTGTTCATGGGGATGTTCCTTGCGCTAATCGGTAATGTTTAAACGTTAAATATTTGAACGTTCACTAATGCTACTATAACTTGAATGTTCAAGGAATGCAAGGAAGCGCTATGGAGAAAGCAGAGCCGCGCTGGCTGAACTCGGCGGAGGAGGAGAGTTGGGTCTCCTTCCTGGTGGCCACTCGGCTGCTCTGGAGTCAGTTCGAGCGCGACCTTCAGCGCCAGGCCGGTCTGCCGCTCACTTACTACGAGATTCTGAGCATGCTCTCTGATATGCCCGGATGCGCGCTCTCGCTGTCTCGCCTCGCAGGGCTCCTGCAGCTGTCGCCGAGCCGGCTCTCGCACGCCGTGTCTCGTCTCGAGGAGACGGGCTGGATTCGCCGCGAGATGTCCGTGAGCGACCGCCGCAAATGGAGCGCGGTGCTGACCGACGAAGGGATGGAGGTGCTCCGTGCTGCCGCGCCAACCCATGTCGAGAGCGTGCGGACGCACCTCCTCGACCAATTGACGCCGGCACAGACCGAGCAGCTTGGCGAGATCAGCCGGGCCCTTCTAGTGCACCTGGCGCCCGGCCTCGACGTAGCGCAAGCGATATCGCGGAGCAAAGAGGCTGGTCAGGTCGACCCGGAAATCATGGATAGCCTAAGCGGCGTGTGCTGAGAGCTGGATGAGACGCACCGGGGTCCCTCCAAGGGCAAGCGGCCCGAGATTGCCGTGCTCGGCCGACTCGCTGGTGAGCTCGAACGGGTCGCCTCCCATGGCCAGCGCGGCGTAGATGGAGCCGTCCGGCACTGTCTGGCCGTACACTTCCGTCGCCCCGAACGCTTCCTTATAGAACTGGATCGCCTCTTTCGGATCCCGGACGGACAGCGGGGGGTAAGGGTGTTCTGAACTTCGGGCATCATGTCCCTCCTAAACTCATCTTCTATGCCGACTCGTAGCCGGGCGGCAAACTCGGGCGGCCTCCGGCGCGGAGGATGAACGGGCGGGACCCCAGGAGATCGGGCAATCGATGGGAGAACTCCTAAGAAGTTTCAATCTATCTCCCATTCGTCCCCCACGCTACTCCCACGTGGTCGGTATAGCGTGAGAAGCAGGACGCCACAGGCTTCCTGAAGACGGCCCAAACCGTTGCCGACATCGAGCCGAAATCGTCCGGACCTCCACGCGAGTATGGGAGTACGCGGTGATATCTCGGAAGCACAGGATCATGCAGGTCGGCTTTGTCCTGCAGAGCGTCACCACCGCGGGACCGGCCATTGGCACGGACACGAAGCGAGGTGTCCACGTGCCGCTGCCATCGCTGGGAAGGTGGGCAGCTCGCCTTGCCAAACCACTCTCCGGCGTAGCGTCGGCGGCGGTTGCCGGCGCCTTTCTCATCCACTCCTTTGGCCTGCAGCAAATGTTGACCGCAGCGAGCAGCGCAAATCTCTGGCTGCTCGCTGGAGCCATGGCGCTGGGGGCCGTCATCCAGGTGGTGCGAGCGCAGCGAACTCTATGTCTCTTTGGAAAGAATCGTCAAGTCTCGTTATTTCAGAGCTTCGCGGCGATGGTCGTCGGCCATGGGATCGGCGACCTCGTCCCCCTGGCTCCCGGAGGGCCAGTCCTTCGCGCCGTCCTGACGCAGCGCCTGACGCGCATTCCCGTAGCCTTGTCCGCCGGCGTGTACATGGTGGAGGGAATGCTCGATGTCCTCACTCCGGCGCTACTTATTCCTTACCTCCTCTTTGTGGTGCCGATACCTGCCTGGACACGTTGGGTTCTTGCCGGCGTGCTCGCGCAAGCCGCGGTCCTGCTGGCGATCCTCGTCGTGCTTGCAATACGGCCGCGGGTCCGGCTCGCTCGCCGGCTGCCTTTCATCTCCGCTCCTCGCCTGGTGCTGCGGGCCAGGCAGCTCGGGGAGGGGTTGCGTGCTCTCAGCGCCGGCGGACCCAGGCAGTCTGTCCTGATCGCGGCCTTCTCGGTGCTGGTGCTCGCCCTCTCTGCCGGCCAGATAGCTCTTTTCCTTCGTGCGTTCGCCTTGACACCATCGGCAAACGGCCTCCTGCTGCTCCTCGTCGTCATGCTCAGCTCAGGCAGCATACCCTTCAAGATCCCAGCCCTCGGCACGATCTCCGCCGCTGCAGCGTTGCCGGTCGCCGGCATACACGGGCCAAACGTGGGCGGCTACCTCCTGACGTCTCAGTTCCTACTGTCCAGTGAGACGCCCGCCCTGGGCATTTTGGTCATCGGCTGGTGGTTCGTACGGGGGACTGGAGCGTTTGCCGGCGTGAAAAGCCGGAAGGCGCAGAGCCCCTCAATTCCAGTGCTGGGCATTCCACGACGCAAGTACTCCATCCATTTCCCATCCGCTCGCGACGTCTATCCGCTGAAACCGTCGCATGTTGGACGTGAACCGCCGTTTAGCCAGAGGGCGAGCAGGGGCTTGCCTCAAGTGAGCCCGACCTGAGCCCTCAGCCAAGCGAGAATAGAGCCGACCGCAGCAGCAGCGGGCGTACCTCTTGAGTGAGTGCCGAGGCGTTCGACGGAAGGACCTTTCGCGTGATCTTCATAGTCGTCAAGTTCACAGTTCGTCCTGAGTACGTCGACGAGTGGCTGGAGCGCGTGAGCGACTTTACGCAGGCTACGAGACGGGAACCGGGCAATTTATGGTTCGAGTGGGCGCGAAGTGTGGAGAATCCGGACCAATTTGTGTTGCTGGAAGCCTTTCGTGATGCGGATGCCGGCACCGAGCATGTCCGATCCGAACACTTCAAGAAAGCCGTCACTGACACCCCCTCGATGTTGGTGAGAACTCCGGACATCGTGAACGTCGAGGTTCCGGGGACGGACTGGTCCAAGCTGACAGAGATGTCCGTCCCAGATGGCGGCATTGCTTGACGGTATCGTAGTTCGCGCCGGCCTCCGCTTCTTTTTAGGTGATGAGGTTAGTTCGGGCGAACGTGGTCGGTGCCCTCGTTCTCCATGTGTTGAAGCATGCCTTCGGCCACCGAGAGCAGGGAGATGGCCGAGATCGTCTCGAACATCAGGGCATGTATCTCGAGAAACGCGTCTTCCCAAGCGTTCCGCGCCATCTTGTCGCGGGCGCCCTTGGCCGCAGCGTTGGCCTTGTGCGACGCCATGCCGGCCCACCAAAGGACGGCGCCTAGCTCCGAGGTTTGGAATGCAGGCCCGTGGCTTTCCGCGGTGGTGCGAAGCTGGATCTCCAGGCGCTGTGCGCGATCGGCCACGGCGCTAACTTGATCGACTATCGGCGGAGCTATTTGAGGCAGACTCAGCCCGGGACTATCTCGACAGGAATCGATGCTTTCAAGGAACGCGGCCAACATCGATACGCACGCCTCGAGCCAATTCGGGCTAGCAAAGACCGCGTCGAGGTACTCGTCGAACGGCACCTTTTGGGGTGATGTCATGGTGAGAAAGAATAGCCCAACCGCTACGGGCCGGCATCAGCGTTCCCGGCCGGCGCGACGCAAGGCGGTCGTCAGTGGTACTCCAGCGACGGCTCGGGGTCGGACAGGGTATCTCGGTAACCGGCGCTTGGCTAACCAGCGCATCTCTAATTTCACCGCGGGCGACCGCAGCTCGCCCCTACGCCATCGGGCCGTTATGTGATGACGGGAACGTTGCCCCTTGTCCGCGTTCGGTTACGGCGGTTACACGCGATCTGGCGTTGGACAAGTCCGAACGGGCGAGATGCTTGGCGGCAGGAGAGTGAACTCCGTCAATTGTGAGACATTTGGGCGCGTAGTGATCGGAGATACGTCATGGGCCAACCGATGAGCAACGGTCCCACCGGGGGCCAGAGCGATCCTGCGGCCGGGAAAAGTCGTCCTCCTCAGCCCCGCATG